>CAINIH010000077.1 GCA_903849185.1 uncultured Methylophilaceae bacterium | reverse complement strand
TTCCTTCACATCATCCTGTAAGTCATCAGGCGATGTTGCCAACATCCGGCACTTATCATAGAAGCCTTAAGGAAGCGCTCACATCTCGTGGTTTTTATGAGGTAGTGACTTATAGCTTTATTGAAGATGAGATTGAGAAATCATTACATGGAAATCCCAGTCCTATTCAGTTACAGAATCCAATTGCAAGCCAGATGTCTACGATGCGATCATCTTTATGGGGCAGTCATCTCGAAGTTTTAACTTACAATTTAAATCGCCAAGTATCGCGGTTAAATATTTTCGAGATCGCACAAACCTTCCATGGTGCAAAAAAAGATTTTGTTGAAACTGAGGTGATATCAGGATTAAGTTACGGAAGTTTTATGCCTGAGCAATGGGCTGACAAAATTCGAGATATTGATTTCTATGACATAAAAGCACATGTGGAAGCTTTAACGTCTAAATCACTCACATTTAAAAGAAGTGATAAAACACCATTAGCTCTTCATCCAGGACAATCAGCAGAAGTCTTTCTAGAAGGACAGTCGATAGGATGGGCAGGTAAATTACATCCAAAATGGCAGCAACATTTTTCACTTCCTAAAGCCCCCTTTATTTTTGAATTAAAAATAGAGAAGCTTTTAGAAGATAAAGCATTTAAATACGAAGAAATCTCAAAATTTTTACCTGTAAGACGTGATATTGCTATCGTGGTAGATGACTCAGTCGAAGTTGATTCGATTTTAGATGCGGTATATAAAGCCAAAATCCCATTTTTAAATAGAATAGCTTTATTCGATCTTTATCAAGGAAAAGGCATCGCCGAAAACAAAAAAAGTGTTGCATTTCTGATACTTATGCAGGATACTTCAAAGACATTAGTTGATAGTGAAGCTGATTCTTCTGTATCAAAAATCGTTGAATTACTTGAAAAACAATTTGGCGCAACGCTCCGTAACTAATCCCATATTTAATACCGATTTAAAAGTAGACCGTTATGACATTAACTAAAGCAGATTTATCCGAAATTTTATTTGACCGCGTAGGTTTAAATAAGCGTGAAGCCAAAGATATGGTGGAAGCCTTTTTTGAAGAAATTCGTAACGCACTCGAAAATGGCGACAGTATCAAATTATCTGGTTTTGGCAATTTTGAATTAAGAAAAAAATCAGAAAGACCAGGCCGTAATCCTAAAACGGGCGAAGAGATTCCTATCAAAGCAAGACGTGTGGTGACTTTTCACGCGAGTCAAAAACTAAAAAGCAATGTAGAAGAGAATTACTCTGGAAAGAAAGCTTAAATCCCCCGTCTTACCTGAAATACCTTCAAAGAGATATTTTGCAATCGGAGAGGTAAGTGAGCTTTGTCTCGTCAAAGCACATGTGCTTCGATACTGGGAGCAGGAGTTTGATCAGCTCAAAGACGTCAAGCGACGTGGCAATCGACGCTATTATCAATTGCCTGAAGTACTTCTTATTCGTAAAATTAGAGAGCTTCTTCATGATGAAGGCTTTACGATTCAAGGTGCTAAACAGCGACTTAAAGATAAAAATTTTGTTAAAGAAATAAAGCAAGCTGAACCTCCTAGAGAACTTCAAGTGACCAAGCAAGGCCAAGTTGAATTGCCTTTAGAAAACCTCAATCAATCCAATTCTCTTGCCGGTCTTAATATCAAATCGATTAAAGACGAATTGCTCAGCATTATCGAACTACTTAAAAAGTAATTCATCATTGTTTTAGTTTTCGGGGCGTAGCGCAGCCTGGTAGCGTACTTGCATGGGGTGCAAGGGGTCGTGAGTTCGAATCTCACCGCTCCGACCAATTAAATCAATGAATTAGTTTTCAAAAATAGATTTCTTGGCTTTATAATTTTGATACATCTTAAATCTAGTTACTCATACTGGGTGAGTCATTATAAAAATCAAACAGCCTAATCAGAATAAAAACACATCAAAGCGGAATGGATCGATATTAAATACGCTATGGGTGAGTTTTTTCTTTATCGCTTTATTAAGTGCATTATGGCGATGGTTCAGCTTAAGCGACTCTGAAGTTTTTGCTCGGATGGTAGATAGTCTTTTTTCTATGGCGAAATTATCCGTTGAAGTCATAGTATTACTTTTCGGAACGCTCACACTATGGTTAGGCTTCTTAAAAATTGCCGAACATGCCGGTTTAGTTGAAAAAATTGCAGGTTGGCTTTCACCACTGTTTATACGTCTTATGCCTGAGGTTCCTAAAAAGCATCCAGCAGTTGGTCTTATGACCATGAATTTTATTGCGAATGCATTAGGACTTGATAACGCGGCGACACCTATTGGGCTTAAAGCGATGCGATCTTTGCAGTCACTTAATCCAACACCGAAGATTGCGAGCAATGCACAAATTTTATTTTTAGTGATGAATGCTTCATCACTGACTTTACTTCCTGTTTCGATTTTTATGTATCGTGCGCAACAAGGCGCTGTAGACCCTACACTTGTATTCTTACCCATTCTTTTAGCGACAAGCGCATCTACGATGGCTGGATTTTTTTCTGTTGCTTTTACTCAACGAATTAAAATGAATGATCCTGTTGTATTGACCTGGATGTTAACAATAGCGACTTTATTAAGTGCGTTTATCTTTTTCTTAAGTCACTTATCAGCTGCTGCATTAGGCACTTTCTCTTCTCTTTTGGGAAATGCTGTACTTTTTGGATTAATTGTTACTTTTCTTTTAGTAGGTGTTTTAAAGCGTGTACCAGTTTATGAATCATTTATTGAAGGTGCTAAAGAAGGTTTTGATGTATCAAAAAATTTACTTCCTTATTTAGTTGCAATGTTATGCGCGGTAGGTGTTCTTAGAGCATCAGGTGTACTTGATGTCGCTCTGGATATGATTCGTTATTTAGCTAATAGCTTTCAATGGGATACGCGTTTTGTAGATGCGCTACCCACAGCACTCGTAAAACCTTTTTCCGGTAGTGCTGCAAGAGCGATGTTAATTGATACTATGACAACTCACGGAGTAGATAGCTTTCCGTCATTGTTAGCAGCTACTGTGCAAGGCAGCACCGAAACTACATTTTATGTTTTGGCTGTTTATTTTGGTGCAGTAGGTATTCAGCGTGCACGACATGCGGTGGCTTGTGCTTTATTTGCAGACTTTGTTGGGGTGTTAGCTTCTATTGCTGTTTGTTATTGGTTCTTTGGATAATCGTATTTTAATTAGGATTTGATATGAATATATTTATGATGATTATGTATGGCGGCATTTTATTTTTAATTGCTTCTTTTTCTTTCGCGTTCATATCATGGAGGATTTATCAAAAGAATAAAAAAAGTAAGCAGCTCAAAAATTTATATTGGGCGCGTGTTGTTTCCGCGATACTTTTAACACCTTATGTATTTTTTCAATATATATTTTCAGATTTGACATACCTTCCCATCAGAATTGCTTTTGTAATTTTTTCTCTTTTCATTCTTTATCTTTTAATTAAACGTTGGGGCAAAGAACCAGCATTAAGACGTAGATGATTACGGTTAAATTAATTAAAGATTCCAATTTTGAAGTTACGGTTAAATTAAAATCAACTACTCAACATGAAGTTCATGTTTCAAATGATTTCTATAGATCGCTAACAGATGGCAAGATTTCTCATGAGAATTTAATAAAAGCATCCTTTGAGTTTTTACTTGAGCGTGAATCGAATAATTCCATTCTTTCTCAATTTGATTTAAAGGTCATTTCACATTACTTTCCTGAGTATGAAAAAGAAATGATGAGGCGGCTTAAGCGTTAGCCTTTCATATACAATAATCATTTATCAATCTATTATTAAAGAGGCGATATATGGGCAGCTAAGATAAAAGAAAAGAATCCAAAGGTAAAAAACCACAACCTAAGCCAGCTAAGGTAT
>CAINIH010000076.1 GCA_903849185.1 uncultured Methylophilaceae bacterium | reverse complement strand
GATATCTTGCAATTAAGTCTATTTCAATATTAATTTCACTTCCCTTGGTTAGATTTCCCAAGTTAGTTTCTTTTAAAGTAAAAGGAATAATATTTACTTTAAACCTATCGTTCTTAATTGAATTTACCGTAAGACTGACTCCATTGATCGCAATGGATCCTTTTTCAGCGATAAATTTAAGTAGCTTTTTAGGGGGCTTTATTTCAAGAATCCAACATTGGCTAGTGGTTTTAATACTGGCAATTTTTCCTATACCATCAATATGGCCTGTTACAAAATGACCGCCTACTTTTCCATTATATAAAAGCGCACTCTCTAAATTTACTAGAGATTTTTCCGTAAAGGCTATAGTTCTATTTAATGTTTCTTCGGATACATGAAATGTAAATTGATTTTTTTGTTTTTTTTGGATGGTAAGGCATACGCCGTTTACCGATATGCTGTCACCTAGACTGCTTGCCTTTGTTTGATTTGGTTTATACGCAATAGTAATACGAGCATCTTTTTTTAAAGATTCAATTTTTTTTATTAAGCCAATGGATTGAATAATGCCTGTGAACATAAGGTGATTTTATCAGATTAGAATGTATAACCCTGATAAAATAAAGCAAATGTCTTCGCTCAATAAATACATACCTTTTGAAGTTTGGATTGCTTATAGATATATAAAATTTAAGCAAAAAAATAGCTTCATATCTTTTATTTCAATGACAAGCATGGTGGGGATAGCGCTTGGAGTTTCGGCACTCATTATTATTCTGTCTGTTATGAATGGTTTTCAAGATGAGCTTCGAACACGCATTCTCGGAGTAGCTTCTCACATTGAAATTACAAGCTCAAACAATACACTGACCCATTGGGAAGATTTAACAAGAAAGCTACATGAAATTTCTGACGTAAAAGGTTCGGCACCATATGTGGATGGTCAGGGGATGTTGGTTAGCGAATATGGAAGCCAAGGAATTATGCTTCGAGGAATTTCATCAGACCTTGAAGCTAATGTCGATGATTTAGACAAGAAAGTTAAGGTAGGCCATTTATCTGATTTAAAAGCCAATACATTTAATATTATTTTAGGCGTAGATGCTGCAAAGCAATTAGGCATTGTCGTTGGAGATAAAGTTAACATTCTAATCCCGCAAGGGTCTTATACACCTGCGGGCACATTTCCTAGAATGCGACAATTTAATGTTGTGGGTATTTTTGAAATCGGAATGTATGAATATGACTCTGGAATGGCGTTAATGAATTTAGAGGATGCCCAAAAGTTTCTTCAAATGAACGATGCTGTTTCTGGCGTTAGAGTCAAAATTAACGATCTTTTTTTAGCGCCTATAGTGGCAGAAAAATTGTCAAATCAACTTTCAGAATCAGGTGTTTTTTATGTCAGTGACTGGACAAGAAAGCATGCGAATTTTTTCTCAGCTGTGCAGATGGAAAAGAGGGTAATGTTTATTATTTTGATGTTAATCATTGCCGTTGCAGCATTTAATATAGTATCAACATTGGTGATGGCAGTCACTGACAAAAGATCAGATATTGCCATTCTTAGAACATACGGAGCAACACCAAAAAGCATTCTTTATATATTTATTATCCAAGGCTCCTTAATAGGGATTATTGGAACTGTTACCGGTGTATTTTTAGGAGTCGCAATCGCACTTAATATTCATATAATTGTTCCCTTTATTGAGCATTTATTTAATGTTCAATTTTTATCTAAAGATATTTATTATATTTCTGAAGTGCCTTCCAAGCTTTTATTAAGTGACGTAAGTGCTATTGCTTCAATCTCTATTGTATTGTCGGTCGTTGCAACAATTTATCCTAGTATAAAAGCATCGAGCGCCTCACCTGCTGAGGCTTTAAAACATGACTAAAAAATTACTCATAGCATGTAAAAATTTATCTAAAACTTTCTCAGGTTTAGATGAAGCAATTATTAATAAGCTAAATCTTGAAATTTTTGAAGGCGATCACACGGCTATTGTTGGAGTTTCTGGCTCTGGAAAAAGTACGCTTCTTCATCTTATGGCTGGGCTTGAAAAAGCCTCATCGGGGCAGGTAAAAATTTTAGATCAAGATATCGCATCTCTAAATCAGGATGAATTGGGTGTTTTGAGAAATACACATTTAGGCTTTGTTTATCAGTTTCATCATCTACTTAGCGATTTTAATGCAATAGAAAACGTTGCCATTCCATTGTTAATCAGAAGAGATTCATACAAGCAGGCATTTAAAGAAGCCGAGGCGCTATTAAAAAAAATAGGTTTAAGTAAGAGATTAACTCACAAACCATCACAATTATCTGGAGGTGAAAGACAAAGAGTGGCGATTGCTCGATCTTTAATCACTAAGCCAAAGTGCATTCTTGCAGACGAACCTACAGGAAATTTAGATGGAAAAACGGCGCATTTTGTATTCGATTTATTGCTTGAGTTATCAAAAGAAAATCGTTCGACTTTAATTTTGGTTACTCACGATAATCAGTTAGCATCAAAATTAAAGTTTCAATACAAATTAAATCAAGGAAAACTTAAAAAAACGTAAGTTGATTGAATTAATTAACCGAATATTAAGATAAGTTGATTTAAGCAATTAACCAAATATTAAGATAGAATAATGCTCATTAAATACTTGGAGAATTAAATATGTGGGAAATTATTTTAGCCGCAGGATGGCCAATTTGGCCGCTCATATTTGCATCAATTATTGCTTTAGCAATAATTGGCGAACGATTTTGGTCTCTAAGACTTGAGATTGTTACACCAAGCGATCTTCTTCCCGAAGTTCAGAAGCTATTAAATCAAGGCACAATAAAAAAAGATGTGGTTGCAAAAATCAGAGAACACTCTCTTTTAGGTGAGATTTTTGCAAGCGCCCTAGTTAATTCAAATACTTCTGCGGCTCATATTAAAGAAGCTATAGAAGAATCAGGAAGGGCTGTGAGTTATAAGCTTGAAAAATACTTATCGACGCTAGGCACCATTGCGGCAGTTGCTCCTCTTTTAGGTCTGTTAGGTACAGTTATTGGTATGGTTGATCTCTTTAGTTCATTTACAAATAGTGGTCATGATGTAGCTGTATTTGCTAGAGGTATTTCAGTAGCTTTGTATAACACAGCAACGGGAATTATTGTGGCTGTTCCCGCCATGATTTTTTATCGTTTTTTTAGATCTAAAGTAGACGATTTAATTTTTGATATGGAGCAACAAGCTCTTAAATTGATCGAATCTATGGGTGTTCGTAAATAAATAATTAGGATTGCATATGAATTTTCAGCGAGGAAAAAAACACGAAGAATTGGAATTGAATTTGGTTCCTTTAATTGATGTATTATTAGTAATTATTATTTTCCTTGTTGTGAGTACAACCTTCTCTAGATTTAGTGAATTAAAAATTAATCTTCCTACTGCTGAAGCTAATAGCCCAGATAAAAAGCCTAACGTAATTAATGTATCTATTACTGCTGAAGGGGCATATTCAGTAAATGATTCACCTTTACCTAATAAGAGCCTTGAATCTATCATCGCAGCATTAAAAAACTCAGCAAAAGGTGAAAAAGAAGTGCCAGTGATTATTAATGCAGATGCAAAATGTGAGCATCAATCCGTCATTAATGTTATGGAAGCATCAAGACAAGCAGGTTTGACTCATATTACATTCTCAACAAAAGTTAACTAAACCTTAAAAACATTTAGTTTCTTGGCCTAATGGCAAATATTATTGAAACTTCACCTCATACAAAACTGCTTGATATAAAAGGTCTCTACAAAAGACTTTTTAAATATTCATGGAAATATAAATATATTTTATTTGTTAGCGTTATTGCGCTAATTGTTTTGTCTTTAACTAACACGGCTTTCTTGGTCATTATTAAAAAAATAACTGATCAAGGATTTATTAATCAAAGTGAGCATAGAAGATTGTCGCTTGCTTTAATGTTGTTAGGCGTAATGTTTACACGAGCCTTTTCTGGTCTAGTCTCAAGTTATTCTATGGACTGGGTGTCAACGAAAGTGGTTGAGAGTCTTCGTTGCGACGCATTTAAGCGTATCATGCATTTCCCAATCAGTTATTTTGATAAAAATTCCTCAAGTTTTATTGTTTCAAAAATTACATATGATGCAGAACAGCTTTCTAATGTTGCCACTAAAATTACTTTAACGCTTATTAAAGATGGGCTAACCATTGTTGGCATTATTGCTTATATGCTTTATTTAGATTGGCAATTAACATTAATTTTTTCATTATTGGCGCCATTAATGGCTATTTATTTAAGCGCTATGTCTCCCAGATTAAGATCAGCAGGAAAGACAGTTCAAGAAACTATGGGAAGAATGACAATGGCTTCAGATGAAGCGATCTCAGGACAAAGAATTGTTAAGATTTTTGGATCAAGCCAATATGAAATTTTAAGATTTGCTAAAGTTGCAGCAAAAATAAGACAAATGCACACAAAGCTTTCAAGACTTTACTCCCTTAATTCATTTACCGTCGAATTGTTAGCGGCTATTGCGCTATCTTCAATTGTTTTTTATTCGTTTGGAAAATTTACTGCTGGTGAGTTCGCAGCTTTTTTTGGCGCTTTATTAATGCTTATAGCCCCAATTAAAAATTTAACAGCGGTAAATGACAGAAATCAAGTAGGCTTATCAGCAGCTCAAAGTGTTTTTGGCTTGATTGATCAAGATCTTGAATTAGACTCAGGCACAAAAATCATTAAAAGAGCTAAGGGTAATATTCGTTTTGATGATGTTTCTTTTAAATATGAAAGTACAAAGCAGCATGTTCTTAAAGAAATTAATTTGAATATAAAAGCAGGTGAAAAAATAGCACTTGTTGGCAAGTCTGGTGGAGGAAAAACTACATTAGTTAACCTTATACCAAAATTCTATAATATTGATGAAGGTAAAATATTATTAGATGGTATTGATATTAGAGATTTGAAGCTTCAAAGCCTTAGAAGCCAATTTTCTTTAGTTAGCCAAGACACTATTTTATTTAATGATACTGTTTTTAATAATATTGCTTATGGCAATCTTGGTAAAAAAGCCTCTAAAGAAGATGTTAAAAAAGCAGCTATCGCAGCTAATGCATGGGAATTTATTGATTCACTCCCAAACAAACTAGACCATGAAATTGGCGATAGAGGCGTTAGACTCTCGGGCGGGCAAAGGCAAAGAATTGCTATTGCTAGAGCAATTTTAAAGAACGCCCCAATATTACTTTTGGATGAAGCAACTTCAGCATTAGATTCTCATTCAGAGAAATACGTTCAAGCAGCTCTAGATAATTTAATGAAAAATAAAACAACGATTGTAATTGCTCATAGATTATTCACAGTTCTTAATGCAGATAGAATTGTGGTAATTGAAAAATCTGAAATTGTAGACTCTGGAACACATCGTGAACTTATGAGACGCTGCAAACATTACTCAAAGCTCTATAAAAAAGGCCTTGAATAATATCTTGAGAATAGTGGATACATTGTCCAGACTGCATTATTCGAAAAGCTTATTTCCTTTATTATTGTTTCCTTTATCAGCAATCTTTTTTTTGATATTTTTTATTAGAAAATATCTATATCAATTTAATTTTCTAAAATCTTTTAAATTAAATGTCCCTGTGATTGTGATTGGAAATATCACTTTAGGCGGCACAGGCAAAACACCTCTAATCATCCATCTTGCAAAGGAATTAAAAAAAAATGGATATCATCCGGGTATTGTAAGCAGGGGGTATGGTGCTAGATCAATAAGCGCCACTGAAGTGAATCAAAAAAGCGATATAGATGAAGTTGGTGACGAACCCATTTTGATTCAAAAGCATACCCATATGCCAGTTTTTGTTTCAAAAGACAGGGTGATGGCAGCAAAAGCACTTATCAAAAAATACAAAAAAATAGACGTCATTTTATCCGACGACGGGATTCAGCATTATCGTTTAATGCGTGATGTGGAAGTTCTTGTGATAGATGGCACCAGAGGATTTGGAAATGGATATCTTTTGCCAGCAGGGCCACTTCGAGAGCTTAAATATAAATTGAATGATGTAGATGTCATTGTGTGCAACCATAAAAAAGTGATAGATGGTAGTTACTTGATGAAATATAAGAGCGAATTTTTAGTTAATCTAAAGACAAAACAAAAGATTCCGCTGAGCAAAGTTCGTTTAGACAATATTCATGCGATAGCTGGTATTGGTAATCCAGATCGATTTTTTAATGATCTTAAATCTCTCGGCTTAGTATTTAATAGTTCAGCTTATCAAGATCATTATCGATTTACGAAGAAAGATTTTAAAACTATGGGTGGCAAGAATATTATAATGACTGAGAAAGATGCTGTGAAATGCGAGAAATTTTCTCAAGATAATTTTTGGTATTTGCCAGTGGATGTTGATATAGATTCGAAGTTTACCAACGTTATTTTAAAAAAGTTGAAATACATAAGCCATGGATAAAAATCTATTAAAAATCTTAGTTTGCCCAGTGACAAAGGGACCGTTAATTTATAAAAAAGAGCAGAATGAACTCATATCAAAATCTGCTAAGCTTGCTTACCCCATTAAAGATGGCATCCCTATTTTGTTGGAAAGTGAAGCGAGAATGCTCAAAGATAATGAAGATTATTCATGACATTTAAAGTCGTTATTCCAGCTAGATATCAAAGCAGTCGATTAGAGGGAAAGCCTCTTTTAGATATTGGCGGTATTCCTATGATAATTCATGTTGTAAAGCAATCATTGAAAAGTAATGCTAATGATGTTGTAGTTGCAACTGACGATCAAAAGATTTTTGATATTGTTGAAAAATTTGGTTATAAAGCCATTATGACAAATATCAATCATAAGTCGGGCACTGACCGCGCAGTAGAAGTCGTTAATTTGATGGATTGGTCAGACCATGAAATTGTCGTTAATGTTCAGGGAGACGAGCCCCTTATTAACCCCTCATTAATTAATCAAGTTGCAGAGTATTTGGATCATCATAAAGACGTTTTTGTCTCTACAGCATGCCATTCCATCTCAGATTACAATGATTTTATTAATCCAAATAATGTCAAAGTCGTATTAGATAAAAATTCTCAAGCTTTGTATTTTAGTCGAGCACCCATCCCTTTTCCGAGAGATGAATTTGCTCAAAAGATGATCGGAAAAGAAGGATTTTATAAACATATTGGTATATATGCTTATCGCGCTAAGTTTCTAAAAAACTATAAGGATATTGCGCAGACTGAATTGGAAGATATTGAAAAGTTAGAGCAGCTTAGAATTCTTTATGCAGGTTATAAAATTGGCGTTATAGCATCAGTTGACAGCCCAATGATTGGTGTTGATACGCCTGAAGATCTTGAAAAAGTTCGAAAGCTATTTTCTAATTAAATAGCAGATTCGCCTGTTTCGCCCGTTCTAATTCTTACCACTTCTTCTATATTGCTGACAAAAATTTTACCATCACCAATTTTGCCTGTATGTGCGGCAGTTGATATTGCTTCAATTACTTTTTTCACCATTTTATCTGAAACAATAATGTCTAATTTGATTTTGGGTAAAAAATCAATTACATATTCAGTACCTCTGTATAACTCGGTATGTCCTTTTTGTCTTCCAAAGCCTTTAACTTCGGTCGCTGTAATTCCATTAATACCAATTTCAGAAAGAGCCTCTCTCACTTCGTCTAGCTTAAATGGCTTGATTACCGCTTCAATTTTTTTCATCTGCTTTCCTTCTTTTATACATTAATGTTTAAAGGTAATAGGGTATCTTCTATCTTTACCAAAAGCTCTATGAGTAATTTTTGGACCTATTGGACTTTGAGCTCTTTTAAATTCGTTATTATTAATTAACTTTACAACGTGATTCACATTTTTGCTAGAAAAACCTTTTTTCACAATTGAAGATATATCCAAATCTTTTTCAATATAAAGCT
>CAINIH010000075.1 GCA_903849185.1 uncultured Methylophilaceae bacterium | reverse complement strand
TTTTTGCTGTGATATTTTTAGGCGAAAAAACTTTACTGAAAGATTGGATTGGCATCACTCTTGTGACAACAGGATTAATTCTTATAGCTATTTAAATACCGTCAAAACTTCTGACACTTAATAAATAAAAAAGCCACTCATCGCAGTGGCTTTTTTTATCTGTGGTGTGCTAGGTGATTTTAATTCCAAAAAAACTTCTATCTCTGCCATGGCCTGGGTCTCACAGGATGACTAGTCTTGATATTTAACTGATACTGCGAGTCCGCTGCTCTACCGACTGAGCTACCTGGCCATATAAAATCTCACGATAAAACCGTGAAGAAGCGGAATTATAGCAAAAATGCTGACTTTTACCGAGTTTTAGAGGTAAAAAGCCTTTTATATCAGTGACAAAGGACCATGCCGAAGACCGCGCCAAGCCATAAGCCCATAGTTATGAGCATGGAAATTAAGAAACCAGGACCTCTTTTTTTAGCGTCTTTTTCATAAGAGTCGGCATACCAAATACGACCTACAATCCATAATAAGCCGCCTACACCAGCACCTTTATCGCTCATATAAATGGCATACAACCAGAGTGATGGGATAAAGATCACAAAACTTTCTAAAGTATTCATTTGAACACGGTAAATACGTTCGAATACTTTATTGCCCGTAACCGCTGGCGCTTGAATTTTATATTTATAACGTGCACGACTTACATTAAATGATGTAAACCAAACCAACAGAGTTGAAAGCAATGTAATTGCTGAAGCGTTGAATAATGAAATCATATTAATCTCCAAAATTATTTAATACATTCTATAACTTTTTTATTAAATATATTCTTGAATAATTTCATGATGAGCGTATTTTAATAGAACTAAATCAGCGTATCTAAATTAAGGAGGTAGTTATGGCTAGCATTTATGGCAATCAACATAGGAAACTTCAAGATAGCTTCGACACAAGAAAGCTAGCCGATCGTATTGAAGAGATTACGGTTAAACAAGAATTTGATGAAGATTCAAAAGGCTTCATTGAAACTCGAGATATGTTTTTTCTATCTACAATAGACCATACTGGAAGACCAACTGTATCTTACAAAGGCGGAGACCCAGGTTTTGTAAAAGTCATTGATAATACAACGCTAGCTTTTCCAAGTTACGACGGAAACGGCATGTATATGTCGATGGGTAATATCACCGAAAATAATAAAATTGGTATGCTATTTATCGCCTTTGATAGACCTCATCGTATTCGCGTTCATGGATTAGCATCTATTGATAAAAATGATCCGCTATTGAGTGAATACAAGGAAGCAGACTTGGTAGTGAGAGTGAAACTTACAGATCTTTGGCAAAATTGCCCACGCTATATTCATCGATATCACAAAGAAGACTCGTCACGATATGTGCCTCGAGGCTCATGTGAAACACCTTTAGCTGGATGGAAACAAACGGACATCGTTCAAGATGTTTTGAATAAAGAAGATTCCGAAAAAGCTAAAAAATTAGGTGTAATTGAAATAGGTGAATGGATTGAAAAAATAAAAGCTGGCGACCCAACTGCTTAAATATCTGAAACAGTAGCTTTTTGCGAAACAAACTGTCTTTTAAGTAATGCTTGAATGCCCCAATAAGCCATGAGGTAGCTCATCGTATAGATCAGGCTTTGAGGTAAATATTCCCATCCAGTTTGCATACTTTGTTTGATAGTAATATCAGGGAAAGTGCCAGAAAGTAAATTATAAGTTTGGGTTGAGATTAAGAATCCAATCAGTGTTGCTAAAACACCACATACCGTAAATTTTATAAAACTTTTTGTATTTGCAATACGTGAACCAATAAACCACATTATTCCGTAAGAAGGCAATAATCCCAAATAGCCTAAGTTGATTGGAATTTGATATGCACTATTCATTGATAAAGTTACAAGATCAATTGCAATGCTAAAAGCAAAGAGAGAAATAAACCACTTAGGTTTTTTTAAAAGTAAGCCACCAATTAAAAAAAGTGCAAAACTTGCATCAGGAAGAGAGACATCAGTTAAAAAATGGCTTCCTCTTGTTAAGGTCATTAATAATAAAATTATTGAAATGGAAATATATTTTTTATAGGTTAAGTTCATAGGTGAATTGTATATTAAATTTAATAAAAGTTATTTAATTGTGGGGCTATATTGCACATTTAAAAAAGCCCCGAATCCTGGCGTATTAAACCCATAATTTTTTTGATAGGTTTTATCGAATACATTTTCTAAGTTAAGAGAAGCCGACCAATTTTTATCCAAAGTATAACTTCCATATAAATTTGCTATTGCGTAACCTGCATTTTTTCTACAAAGAGGAACTGAAGCTGGGCAAAGATCAGTTACAGGGAGATCTGGCGTAGCACTCGAAAATAAAACTTGGCTGCCGACCTTGTATTTATCAACTGTATAACCGATTTCAAATGAGCCGAAGTTTTCAGCTCGCCTTTGAAGCTGGTTATGAGTGACTTCATTAATTGGATCTTGAAAAGTAGCAGAAGCTTTAAAAGTAAATGAATCTAAAATTGCTTGCCCCGAAATTTCTATGCCATTATTGCTAGATTTAGCAGTATTTACTAATAAATGTGTGTGAAAGGCATTAATTTCGGGACCTGTAGCCTCAATTAAATTTGTAGTTTTTCGATCAAAGAAAACAACACGTAAAGTTTTTTTGTTATCCATATATTGGAGACTTGTCTCCATAGAGGTATCTTTTTCGGGCTTTAAACTTGGATTGCCTCCGGCACCAATATTATTTAATTGCGCAGATGTAGGGGCACTAAATGCGTTGGAGATATTACCAGCCCACTTCCATTGGTGATCGATATCATAACTTAAACCTAATAAGCCCGTTGTGGAATCGTCCCCTATATTAATGTTGTCATGCCGAATGTTTAATTGAAGTCCAATGGCATCAAATTTTCCGGTATATCCGCCCAAAGCACTATTAATAACCCTGGAACCCTTGAATCTAGAAATTTCAAAAAAAGTGTCTTCGTCTTTAGTTTTGATTTGATTTGATTGAAGACCTAATAGAAAAGTTTGATTATTACTGATTACAAAATCATTTAACCATGAAAAATCTTTTTGATAGGTTTGGTAATTTCCAATGGACTGATTACTCTGATTGAAATTATAGTCATTTCTGTTATTCATATTAGAAACCCCATACGTTATTTTAGAGTTCCAAAAATCATTGATCTGGTTTTTCATAAATAATTGACTCGATATGTTATTTGAATAAAGTTTATTCATGCCATTTACACCATTAGTCGCATAATCAAATCCAGCATCAGAGTAGGTATCAGATTTAGATCCAAGTATTTTTATACCAATCTCTTGCCCAGGAATTATCGTTTGAGAGATATTGATTGAAACACTATTTGAGTTGTAAGCATTTTTAGTTGGGTTTGCAATTGAACCTGCGTCATTTTGAGCAGAATTCTTTGTTGCAAAACCGTCTGTTTCTTGATGGTTAAGAGATAAATTAAAAAGAGTGCCATTAGCTTTTTGAGAATACCCTCCGGTAATATTTCTAGTATTACGACTGCCTAATGATGCAGAGCCATAAGTACCAAGTGCATTTTCTCCAGATTTGGTAAATATTTGTATGACCCCACCCATGGCGCGTGGACCATATAATGCTGATGCATTGCCTCTTAGTATTTCAATATGATCAACCTGGCCAATAGGAATATTTTGTAATGGCGTTGCATTTGAAAACTCGTCAGTGAGTTTCATTCCATCCACCAAAACTAGCACTTGAGATGAGTTTGTTCCACGCATGAAGACAGAAGTTTGCATACCTAGACCACCGGCCCTTACAATTTCTATTCCAGGTTGGCCTTGTAAAATACTACCAATATCTTGTGGTTGTAATCGCTCAATATCTTCTTTTGTTATTACGCTGACAGATGTCATTACGTCACTGAGTCTTTGTTCTTGACGGTTACTAATAACTACGATGGGATTTAGATCAATAT
>CAINIH010000074.1 GCA_903849185.1 uncultured Methylophilaceae bacterium | reverse complement strand
TTGTCTTGGGTTGGCTTACAAAGCTTTGGACATGGGTCAAAATGCTCCAACGATACTTAATGCCGCAAATGAAGTTGCTGTAGATGCCTTTCTAAATGAATCTATCGCATTTAATCAAATTGCAGAGTTAATTGAATTTTGTATGGACACAATAGAATCTCAATCTATAGATTCTATTGATACGGTTTTGGATATAGATAAAAAGACGCGTTATCTTGCACTTAAATGGATTGACAGCCATAAACTAAGCTAATGACAACCTTTCTTGTCTTTATTCTCACTATAAGTATTGTTGTAGGCATTCATGAATTCGGCCATTTTCAGATGGCTCGATGGTGCAACGTCAAGGTATTAAAGTTCTCGATTGGATTTGGCAAGCCTCTTTTTACCTTTCGACTTGGTAAAGATCAAACCGCATTCGTTATATCTTCTATCCCCCTAGGTGGGTATGTAAAGCTTCTCGATGAAAACAATATAAAACCAAGTAAAAGAATTAAAAAAACCGACATTAAACGAGCATTTAATCGACAATCTTTAATTAAGCGTTTTCTTATTGTTGCTGCAGGGCCCTTGATCAATATAATTTTGGGCATCTTTATTTTTTGCTTTATTTATATGCATGGTTCACTTCAAATTAAGCCATCCATTAGCGATCTTCCTTTGTCGAGCGAAGCTTATCAAAAAGGCCTTAGAGTAGGGGATGAAATCGTATTACTTGATGGTGTTGAGATCAAATCTTTAGAAGATTTAGAAATTGCCGTAAAGTCTCATAATCAAGCATTTCAAGATGTACATTTTAAGCGGGAAGGTCAGCTTCTTCATATTAAAAATCTTTTATGGACGGATGAAATTAAAATTTTTCCATATGGTCTTCCCATTTTAATTCAGTCAATAGAAGCTGGGAGTATTGCTGAAAAAATAGGACTAAGAGTCCGCGATCAAATAATTATGGTAGATCAAGTTCCCATCAAAAACATTCAGGATTTGATCGCTATTATTCAAAATCATTGGTTAAAATCTTACGATTTAACTATAATAAGAGAAAATATTATTCAATATATTCATATAGATAAAGAATTATTTGAAAGTAAAATAGATAAAAAAAGAATTGGTGTTGCATTGGGTTATGATGAAGATATGATTAAAGCTCATTTGGTTGAAGTAAAGCGTACCTTTGGCGATTCAATTAATAAATCATTCATCCAAACTTATACCTTTTTTAATCTAACTTTGACGACATTCAGGAATCTATTTACCCAAAAAGCTGACTTAAAGGATTTGGGCGGTCCTTTGGCGATTGCACATATGGCGTCTTCATCATTTTTAGAAGGCATTTTTCCTTACATTCAATTCATTGGATTAATTAGCTTAAATATTGGGATATTGAATCTATTGCCTATTCCATTATTAGATGGGGGTCATTTGGCTTTTTATCTTTTTGAGTTCATTATAGGCAAGCCTTTGTCAAATAAAAAAATGATGATAAGTCAAAGGGTTGGGATGTTAATTTTGGGTTTACTTACTGCAATTGCATTGTATAATGACGCCTGTCGAAACCTAATATGAAGCTAATGACTTTAAGATCTAAACTAGCTTTATTCGTTTCACTCCTCATTCTTTCTTTAGCAGCCTTTGCTATGGAGCCTTTTGTCATTAAAGATATTAAAATTGAAGGCCTTCAAAGGACTGAGCCAGGTACGGTATTTAATTATCTGCCCGTGCAAGTTGGTGACACGATGACTGAGGATAAATCATCTGAAGCTATCAAATCTCTTTATCGCACAGGATTCTTTAAAGATGTTCGTATAGAAGCAGATCAAGATATTCTTCTTATTACCGTTCAAGAGCGACCCTCTATCGCTGATATTCAGTTTTCAGGTAATAAAGCATTTCAATCTGATAAATTAAAAGAAGGCATGAAAGGCATAGGTCTTGCCGAAGGACAAATTTATGACAAATCTAAATTAGAGTTTGCTGAACAAGAAATTAAAAAACAATATTTAGCGCAAGGCAAATATACAGCTACTGTTAAAACTTCCGCTTCTCCTTTAGAAAGAAACAGAGTATCTATTCGATTTGATATTGAGGAGGGGATTGTCTCCCGTATCAAAGAAATTAACGTTGTAGGAAATCAGCTTTATAACAAATCAGACATTACCTCAGAGTTTGAATTAAAAACGACTAACTGGTTATCTTGGTGGTACAAAGACGATCAGTATTCCAAACAAAAATTAACATCCGATCTAGAAAAGCTTAAATCTTTTTATATGAATCGTGGGTACTTAGAATTTTCGATTGATTCAACTCAGGTTTCTATTACACCTGATAAAGAAGATGTTTATATTACGATCAATATTTCAGAAGGCCCAAAATACAAAGTTTCAGATGTGAAGCTTGCAGGCGATCTTCAGCAAGTCCCTGAAAGTGAGTTACAAAATTTAATTAAAATTAAAAAAGACGATATTTTTAATCGTGAAAAAATTACCGAATCAACTAAAGCCATGAATGGTCGTTTAGGTAACGATGGCTTTGCGTTTTCAAACGTTAATGCCATTCCAGAAATTAACAAAGAAGAGCACACAGCTTCGTTCACATTCTTCGTTGATCCTGGAAGAAAAGTTTATGTAAGACGTATTGATATTGAAGGTAATGAGCGTACGCGGGATGACGTTATTAGACGTGAATTTAGACAAGTTGAATCAGGTTGGTATGCAGCTGATAAAATTGACAGGTCTAAAGTAAGGCTTAACAGAACGCAATTTTTCTCTGATGTTAATATTGAAACACCAGCAGTTCCTGGAAGTACAGATCAAGTTGATTTAAAAGTTAAAGTAACTGAAAGAAATACAGGCAGCATCATGTTTGGTGCTGGGTTAAGTAGTAGTGAAGGTCTTGTCGGTAGCTTTAATGTGACACAAGCAAACTTTCTTGGCACAGGAGATCGAGTATCTGCACAAATCAATACAGGCTCAGTGAACAAGACTTATTCTTTAAGTGTAACAAAACCATTTTATACTCC
>CAINIH010000073.1 GCA_903849185.1 uncultured Methylophilaceae bacterium | reverse complement strand
GATGCGATTGATAAAGAGCCTATTCAAATTCAATTTAATAAAGATAAAAAACTATCCGATGTGATTGCTATCTCTAATTTTGATTGGATGTCTTGGCCCGTGGCAGCATCATTTATCGCGGTACTCTTTGTGGGTGCCATGATCACGATGAATCCTCTTCATATGAAGACATCAAATGCTGTTGAAATTGCGGAAGATATTCCAAATGAATACATTGAAGCGCATCAAATGTTAGCGCCGACTAATGTCGCGTTTTATGTTGACACACAAGCCAAATAATTTTTTTATGCAGCGATTAGTTTTTGGTCTCTTTCTTTTTGTTTTAAGTTTCTATGCGCAAAGCGCTGAGGATCCTTGGCTCCATTTAGAAAAAGCTTCTCAAGCTGCGCGTAAATTAAGTTACAAAGGTATTTTTCTTTACCAAAATCTTCAAGATGTCCGCTCCATTGAAATTACCCATTTAAATAATGGTACTGAAGAGTTTGCACGCATTGTGACCTTAGATGGTCAGCCTCGCGAGGCGTTATCGAGAGGTAACAACATGGTGGTCTTTAATTCAAACAAAGAAAACGTCATGATTCAAAAAAGACAAGGCCAGAATTTATTTCCAGCGATCCTTCCTCCAGATATAGAAAGTGTGAAAGCGATTTACACACTTCGCTTTGCAGATCAAGAAAGAATCGGCGGTCGTGAAGCGCAAATTGTTTATCTTGAGCCGAAAGATGAATTTAGATACTTCTATAAGCTATGGTTAGATCGTGAGTTTGGTTTAATTTTGAAGATGAGTATTCTAGATCATCAACAAAAATTGATTGAACAAGCAAGCTTTAATCAAATTGCATTATTTACAGGCCATGATTTAAATTGGTTTAAGCCGAGTGTGGATACTCATAAAAAATACATCATGGATGATGTACCTGAGAATAAAGTCTCACATGAAAAATATTGCACCATCGCAAATTTACCTGCCGGTTATCGGGAAGTGAGTCACGTGACAAGAATGATGGGTAACCGCCCACAACTCGTGCATCAATGGGTATTTTCAGATGGACTTTCTTTTGTGTCTTTATTTGTGAATCCGATTCCTAAGGGTCAAAAGTCGCGTGTGGGTGAAACTCAAGTGGGTTCATCTCATGTCTATGCAAGAGTAATGAACGGTAATCAAATTATGGTGGTAGGTGAAGTCCCACAAGCGACCATTCAAAAAATTTCAAATTCAATTCAGGATGTAAGAGCGCATTAAATGATTGAAGAGCAAGCGGTTGTCATTAAAGCGTCAAAAGAACGTGTCACACTCGAAGTGGTTCGAGATAAACCCTGCGGATTATGTGGACAGGTCAGAGGATGTGGCAATTCCATTTGGGGTAAAATTTTTTCCCATCAATCGGGCCACATTGAAACCCGCAACGATTTAAATGCAAAACTAGGTGATGTTGTTATTTTAGGTATTGATGAAACGCTGATGCTTAAAAGCTCGCTCATGCTTTATGGCGTGCCACTCTTATCTATGTTTTTATGTATGGTGATTGCTAATAGTTTTGCAAAAGAAATGGTGGAACTTTATACCTTAATAGGAGCAGTGACGGGTTTGTTTTTAGGTGTCGTGATGATTAAGCGTGTCATTAATGAAAAGATGCAAATGTTTTACAATGAAGCGCAATTGATTCGTTTTAAATAATTTAATTTAAGGAATATTTAGACCATGTTAAGACGTCTTTTTTATATGTGCCTATTTCAACTATTGTTAGTGACTGGCTTAGTTGCTAAGGAGCTTCCAGACTTTACTGAGCTTGCTGAAAAACAAAGCCCTGTGGTGGTGAATATCAGTTCGATTCAAAAAAATCGTGCGAATCAAATGATGCAAGGATCGCCCGAAGATGAGCAGATGCAAGAATTCTTTAAGCGTTTTGGTATTCCAGTGCCTCCTGGTATGCCACCTCAAAACGGCCGTGGTCAACAAGCTACTCCTGAAAAACAAGTCTATGCGACAGGTTCTGGATTTATTGTATCGGGTGATGGCTATATCTTAACGAACGCACACGTGGTGAAGGACGCCGATGAAGTGATGGTGAAATTAAATGACAAGCGTGAATTTAAAGCGAAAGTGATTGGCATTGATCTAAGAACCGATGTGGCTGTTTTAAAGGTGAACGCGACAAATTTACCGAAAGTGAGTATTGGAAATCCTGACACCATTAAAGTAGGTGAATGGGTAGCTGCCATTGGCGCCCCTTTTGGTTTAGAAAATACCATGACTGTAGGTATTGTGAGCGCTAAAGGTCGTGCACTTCCGCAAGAAAATTTTGTACCTTTTATTCAAACCGATGTTGCGATTAATCCAGGTAACTCAGGCGGTCCTTTATTTAATTTAAAAGGTGAAGTGATTGGGATCAATTCACAAATTTATAGCCGTACCGGTGGCTACATGGGGCTCTCATTTGCAATTCCTATCAATGTTGCGATGGATGTCATGAATCAACTTAAAGCGAATGGTAAAGTGATTCGTGGTTGGTTAGGTATTGCGATTCAAGAAGTCACGAAAGAACTTTCTGAATCATTTGGTATGAAAAATACAAACGGTGCGTTAGTGGCTGGTATCGAAAAAGGAGCGCCCGCAGAAAAAGGCGGTCTTCAACCGGGGGACGTCATTACTAAATTTGATGGCAAAGTGATTGAATCTTCCTCTGACTTACCTAAAGCGGTCGGTAATACGAAACCAGGTAAAACGGTTGCGGCTGAAGTCTTCAGAAAAGGCAGTGTTAAAACACTTAATTTAACAGTAGGTGAAATGCCATCTGATCAAGCTGAAGTGATCGCAAACAATAAGACACCTGAAAAAGCAGATGTGAATCGCTTAGGCTTAGTCTTGAAAGAAGCCCCTCCACAACAACGTAAAAAAATGAACGGTAAAAAAGGCTTACTCGTCGTGGATGCTCAAGGCTCAGCTGCTGCGGCAGGTATTCGCCGTGGCGATATTGTCTTGGCGCTTAATAATAGTGAAGTGGAAAGTGCAGACGCCTTTGCTAAAGAGGTCGCAACTATCCCAAATGGCAAAACCGTAGCGCTCCTCATTTTACGAAATGACGAGACACTTTACGTGCCAGTTAAGATCACGAATGATCGATAAATTAAGCTAGGTGTAAAAGCTTTGTTGTAAAATACATGCTTTCAATCAAAGGCGCTTAAAGAGTTTTAAGCGCCTTTGTTATTAGGTAACTGAAGGCATTATTATTCTTGATGGATAACATTAGAAACTTTTCAATCATCGCACATATCGATCATGGCAAATCGACCTTAGCTGATCGTATTATTCAATACTGCGGTGGTTTATCTGACCGTGAGATGGAAGCACAAGTATTAGACTCCATGGATCTCGAACGTGAGCGTGGCATTACGATCAAGGCACAAACAGCAGCCCTTCAATACAAAGCCTTAGACGGTAAAATCTATAACCTCAATCTCATTGATACACCAGGACACGTTGACTTCACTTACGAAGTAAGTCGTTCTCTAGCCGCATGCGAAGGTGCACTTTTAGTCGTGGATGCAAGCCAAGGGGTGGAAGCGCAAACGGTTGCGAATTGTTATACCGCAATTGACCAAGGGGTTGAAGTCACACCTGTATTAAATAAAATTGATTTACCATCTGCTGATCCTGATCGTGTGATTGAGGAAATTGGAGACGTGATTGGTATCGATGCCACCGATGCGATTCGTTGCTCTGCTAAAACGGGTGAAGGCATTCAAGATGTATTAGAAACGATTGTGTCCAAAGTGCCACCACCAAAAGGTGACGCGACTAAAGCTCTAAAGGCTTTAATCATTGACGCGTGGTTTGATAATTATGTAGGTGTTGTGATGTTAGTGCGCGTGGTGGATGGTGTTTTAAGACCTAAAGATAAAATTAAATTGATGGCAACAGGCGATCAATACTTATGTGAGCAAGTCGGTGTCTTCACTCCAAAATCCAGAAGCAAGGAATCCCTCTCAGCAGGTGAAGTAGGTTTTATTATTGCAGGTATTAAAGAACTGGCGAGCGCTAAAGTAGGTGATACCGTCACGATCGCAGATAGGCCAGCATCTGAACCTCTAAGTGGATTTAAAGAAGTAAAGCCACAAGTATTCGCAGGACTCTATCCTGTAGAGTCCAATCAATTCGAAGCTTTAAGAACCGCTTTAGAAAAATTAAGTTTAAATGATTCATCGCTTCGCTTTGAACCCGAAAATTCAACAGCGTTAGGTTTTGGATTCCGTTGCGGCTTCTTAGGCCTTCTTCATATGGATATCGTGCAAGAGCGTTTAGAGCGCGAATACGATATGGATCTCATTACGACGGCACCGACTGTGGTGTATGAACTTTTAAAAAAAGATGGTGAAGTCACGCAAATTGAAAATCCATCTAAATTACCTGACACATCACGCATCGAAGAAATTCGTGAACCGATTATTCTCATTAATTTATTAATGCCACAAGATTATGTAGGTCCTGTCATGACCTTATGTAATGGTAAGCGCGGTATTCAAAAAAATATGCAGTACTTAGGCCGTCAAGTGATGCTCACTTATGAGATGCCACTCAATGAAGTGGTGCTCGATTTCTTTGATCGATTGAAATCGATTTCAAAAGGTTATGCTTCGATGGATTATGAATTTCTAGAATTTAGAGCAGCCGATTTAGTGAAGCTTGATATCATGGTGAATGGGGATCGCGTCGATGCGCTCTCTTTAATTGTCCATCGCTCGAATAGTGTTTATCGTGGTCGTGAAGTAGCTGCCAAAATGCGTGAACTCATTCCACGACAAATGTTTGATGTAGCAATCCAAGCTTCTATCGGGGCTAATATCATTGCACGTGAAACAGTGAAAGCGATGCGTAAGAACGTGCTCGCGAAATGTTATGGCGGTGATATTACGCGTAAGAAGAAATTATTAGAAAAACAAAAAGAGGGTAAGAAGCGCATGAAGCAAGTCGGGAATGTTGAAATTCCTCAAGAAGCGTTCCTCGCTATTTTAAGGGTGGAAGAAAAATGATTTTTGCTTTGATTATGGTTATTGTTTTAACAATCACAGGACTCATTTGGCTTTTCGATATTTTTGTCTTAAGCAAAAAAAGAGCAATGAATACAAAAGAGCCTATGCTCGTTGAATATTCAAAAAGTTTTTTTCCGGTCATTTTTTTAGTGTTCTTTATTCGTTCCTTTATTGCGGAGCCTTTTAAGATTCCATCAGGTTCCATGATGCCAACCCTTTTGGCGGGCGACTTTATTCTCGTGAATAAATTTAGTTACGGCATTCGTGTGCCTATTTTAAATTACACAATGATAGAAGTCGGATTGCCTAAACGCGGAGATGTTTTTGTATTTCACTACCCACCTAAACCATCCATTGATTATATTAAGCGTGTGGTTGGCCTGCCAGGGGACGTGATTGAATATAAAAGTAAAACACTTTTTGTGAATGGTAAAAAGATGGAACAAACATTCGTGGATAAATACCCTTACATCATGAATGAAATTCATCATATCGAAGCGAAAGAATTTAAAGAGGCATTGGGTGATGTCAATCATTCGATTCTGATTCATGATTTACCGGGTGACGATTTTAAATTTGAAGTACCTCAAGGCCATTACTTAGCGTTTGGTGATAACCGAGACAATAGTGCCGATAGCCGTGTCTGGGGCTTTGTGCCTGAACATAATTTAGTCGGCCGTGCTTTTTTTATTTGGTTTAACTTCGGCGAATTTAAACGCATTGGGACCATCATTCGTTAATGGATAAAGAACGCCAAGCCTCTTTAAGCAGGATCATTCATTACACATTTAATGATCCTTCTTTTATGATCATGGCACTCACACATCGCAGTTTCTCGAGCCAACACAATGAGCGTCTCGAGTTCTTAGGCGATAGCGTATTAAGTTTTCTTATTGCAAATGAACTCTACAAAAGATTTCCACGTATTGATGAGGGTGATTTAAGTCGTTTACGTGCACAACTCGTTAAAGAAAGTTCACTGAGCACGATTGCGACATCGATGGGCTTAGGTGACTTTATTCGATTAGGTGAGGGTGAACTTAAAAGTGCAGGATGGCGACGCCCATCGATTCTGGCAGATACTTTTGAATCTATCATCGGTGCTATCTACTTAGATGGTGGTATTGAGCCTACCCATGAATTTGTTTTACGTTTCTTTGAAACACAATTAAACGAGATTGATCCTAAATTAATCCAAAAAGATCCTAAAACATTATTGCAAGAATTATTACAAAGCAAGAAGAGTGATTTGCCTATCTATACGGTGGTATCTATTGAAGGTGAAGCACACAGCCAAACCTTTACGATTGAATGTCATATTAAGAAATCAAATATTAAAACGCAAGGTGTTGGTAATAGCCGTCGCATTGCAGAACAAGAAGCAGCATCGAAAGCTTATCAATTGATGTTGGAGTCTCAATAGTGAGCGAACATCAAACAACACGCTGTGGCACCATTGCTATTGTGGGGCGGCCTAATGTAGGAAAATCGACGCTCCTTAATTATTTGGTCGGTAGTAAAATCAGTATTACTTCCAAAAAAGCACAGACCACACGCTATCAGTTGTTAGGTATTCAAACGATTGATGACACCCAATTTCTTTTTATTGATACACCCGGATTTCAATTGAAACATTTAAATCTTATGAATAAAGGTTTAAATAAAACAGTCAATCAAGTTTTAAGTGATGTGGATGTCGTTCTTTTTGTGATTGAGTCTCGCGGGATGACTGAAGAAGATCAAGCGGTGATGAAACTTATTCCAAAAGATCGCCCAACTATTTTAGTTATGAATAAAGTGGATCTTATGAAAGATAAGAATGCGCTTTTGAAAGAAATTAAAACGATGAGTGAATCGTATAGTTTTAAAGCGATGGTGCCTGTATCTGCCAAAAAAAATAAACACCTCGACCATTTATTATCGACGGTGCGTGATTTTTTACCTGAACAACCTTTCATTTATGGTGAGGATGAAATTACGGATAAGAGTGAGCGCTTTTTAGCCTCTGAAATTATTCGTGAAAAAATATTTCGCTTAACGGGACAAGAAGTGCCTTATTCCATTGCGGTCGAAATTGAAAAATTTGAATTGGAAGGTAATTTGCGTCGTATCTTTGCTGCCATCATTGTCGATAAAGAAAGTCAGAAGCCTATGCTGATCGGTAAAGATGGTGAAAAATTAAAACAGATTTCAACTGAATCTAGACAAGACATGGAAGAGCTCTTTGGTGGTAAGGTATGGCTTGAAACTTGGGTGAAAGTCAAAAGTGGCTGGTCAACAGATCAGCGTGTTTTAAAATCATTAGGCCTTTAATTTTTTAAATGGCAACCCCAAATCATCGTCAAGAAAATCAGCGTGTATATATCTTGCACACTTATCCCTTTAAAGAGACAAGTTTAATCGCAGAAATTTTCTCAGAAAAATTTGGCCGCATTCCAGTAGTCGCCAAAGGGGCTCGTCGTCCTCGATCATCCATCCGTGGCATGCTTCAATCTTTTCAAGTATTACTTGCAAACTGGTCAGGAAAGTCAGAGCTTAAAAGTTTAAATGGATTGGAGTGGTGCGAGAAACTTACCACCTTGGAAGGCGATGCATTGATGTGTGGGTTTTATCTTAATGAATTAATGATTCGTTTATTACCAAGAGATGAACCTCACACCGAACTCTTTCATTTTTATCATGAAACCATTCTTGCTTTAAGTGAAGGTCGAGAGCTCACCATCGCATTAAGAAGATTCGAGTTAAAACTTTTACAAGCCTTAGGGTATGCCGTCACTTTAGATCATGATGAAGATTCAAACCCGATTATCCCTGATAAAATATACCGTTATGAAGCCGAATACGGTGCATGTGATTTAACGAAGACTGATCGCGGTATTAAAGTCTTAGGTAAAACTTTACTTGATATGGCAAATGATCAATATCTTGATAAAGAGACACAGCAACAAAGTAAGCAATTGATGCGTTATTTATTAGGTTTTTATTTAGGCGACAAACCCCTTCATTCAAAACAACTCTTTGTCGACTTACAAGGATAAGACGGATTATGATTAAGCTCGGTATTAATATTGATCACGTAGCAACGCTCAGGCAAGCACGTGGGACCAAGTACCCAAGTGTGGTTGAGGCAGCCCTCCGGGCTGAGCAAGCGGGCGCTGACAGTATCACACTGCATCTTCGTGAAGATCGTCGTCATATGCAAGACGAAGATATCTTTGCTATTCGACCTCTTCTTCAAACAAAAATGAATTTAGAATTGGCCGCAACTGATGAAATGATTGCGATTGCATCTCGCGTCAAACCTCAAGATGTGTGTATTGTTCCTGAAAGACGTGAAGAGCGGACCACCGAAGGCGGCTTAAATATTAAAGAGACTTACGATCATCTTTACCGTGCAACACAAACATTGGGAGAGCAAGGTAGTCGTGTTTCTCTTTTTATTGCACCTGATTTAAAAGACATTGATCTCGCAAAAAAAATGGGCGCACCCGTCATTGAAATTCATACCGGTAGTTATGCTGACGCAGAAGATGAAGTCACTAAACAAAAAGAATTTAAACGTGTTCAAGATGCAGCAGAGCATGCACTATCACTAGGCCTTGTGGTCAATGCAGGACATGGCCTCCATTATCACAATGTGAATTTAATCGCTGGCATTCCTGGTATTGAAGAACTTAATATCGGACACGCGATCGTGGCACACGCATTATTTGTGGGTTGGGATAATGCAGTGCGTGAAATGAAATTATTATTACGTACCTATTCGAAGTAATTTTTAAAAGATAATCCTATTATGATCTTTGGCATTGGTACTGACGTTGTAGAAGTTTCTCGCATTCATGAATCCATTGAAAAATTTGGTGATACGTTTGCACGTCGTATTTTAAGTGACTCCGAATTCGAGAGTTATTTAAAGTCATCTACGCAATCTCGTTTCTTAGCGAAACGTTTTGCAGCCAAAGAAGCCTTTGCTAAAGCACTAGGTACGGGATTTAGATCGCCTGTTCGTTTTCAAAATATTATTGTAGGTCACGACGACCTTGGTAAACCTATTCTAGAATTTGATGATGAATTAAAAAGTTACTTAAAAGAAAAAAATATATTAAGTCAGCATATTTCTATTTCAGATGAAAAAAATATTGCGACTGCCTTTGTGGTTCTCGAAACTTAAAACATCACATGGAAGATATTGATTTTAATCGACGCTTTGGTGGGGTCGAACGTCTTTATGGGAAAAAAGCGTTAGATCGTTTTAATAATTCACACGTTTGTGTGATTGGTATTGGCGGTGTAGGTTCTTGGGCCGCTGAAGCATTAAGTCGTAATGCAATAGGCAAAATTACACTGATTGATTTGGATCACATTGCAGAATCAAATATCAATCGACAAATTCACGCACTCACAAGCACGCTTGGAAAATCTAAAGTGACCGCCATGAAGGAAAGAATATTAGAAATCAATCCTATGTGTGAAATTCATACCGTGGATGACTTTATTTCTAATGAAAATATAGAGACGCTCATAAAACCTCATTTTGATATCGTGATTGACGCGATTGATCAAGCATCCATTAAAACAAGTTTGGCACTTCATGCTTTGGAAAAAAAAATTCCACTCGTCATGACAGGTGGAGCAGGCGGTCGTATTGATCCATCATGCATCAAAATCGCTGATTTAAGTTTAACGCATGGGGATAGATTGACCGCCAAGATTCGGCATGACGTTAAAAAAGCTTTGCAATTAAAAGAATCACAAAAAGTAGGTATTGATGTCGTCTTTACAGATGAGGCCATGATAAAACCTGATGGTGCGTGTGAAAGTGATGAAGCGCTTACAGGCCTTCATTGTGGAGGATACGGTTCAAGTGTCATGGTCACAGCCACCTTTGGATTTATGGCAGCATCACTCGCTTTAACGAAATTGCTCTAAAAGTCTTTATAGCCCTTGAAATTTAATTTGTGATCCCCATCTTAAATTTAATCTCATATTAATTTTTTTTAAAAGGTAATAGCTATGGCAACAAAAGAAAATGCATCTGAAAAATTAGTCTTCCAGGCAGAGGTTAAACAACTCCTCCATCTCATGATTCATTCTTTATATAGTAATAAAGAAATCGTGATTCGTGAATTGATCTCTAATGCGAGTGTTGCTGCAGATAAATTACGTTTTGAAGCTCTATCAAATGATGCTTTATATGAAGGCGATAGCGAGTTAAAAATTCGCATTGAGTTCGATAAAAATAAAAAAACCATCAGCATTATAGATAACGGTATTGGTATGACGCGTACTGAGGTACAAGAACATATCGGTACTATTGCAAAATCAGGGACTAAACAATTCTTCGAAGCTTTAACCGGTGAGCAAGCAAAAG
>CAINIH010000072.1 GCA_903849185.1 uncultured Methylophilaceae bacterium | reverse complement strand
TCGAACCGGCACGACCTTGCGATCGAGAGATTTTAAGTCTCTTGTGTCTACCAATTTCACCACCCGGGCCTTTTGAAATAAAACTAAGACCGAATTTTATCACTAATTATTCTTAAATAGACTTAAGCACTAATAAGTGGAGGCGCGAGCCAGAATCGAACTGGCGTCTACGGCTTTGCAGGCCGCTGCATAACCATTTTGCTATCGCGCCACATCAATATCACCAAAATTAAAAAGGGGAAGACGATGCTTCCCCGATTTTGATTTGGAGCGGGAAACGAGTCTCGAACTCGCGACCTCAACCTTGGCAAGGTTGCGCTCTACCAACTGAGCTATTCCCGCGTAAAGAAGCGAGTATTTTAGCGTTTTTTGGGCTAGTGTCAATTTAAAGTCTCGCCCCATTCTTAAGACTTACCTTATTTTGATGCTCTTTCTTAGGGTAGGCCAAGCCACACGGATGTAATAAACCATCGAAATTACAGTGAGTAATGCAGCTATATTAATCAATATATTGCCTATCCACTTTACATTGATAAACCATAGGTCGTCATAGTAAAGAAGCATCAAAATAGCAATCATCTGGATTGTGGTCTTAAGTTTACCTATAAACATAACCGCCATACCACCAGGCTTGCCAATGGTTGCCATCCATTCACGTAAAGAACTGATAGAAAGTTCACGACCAATAATAATCAAGGAAATAATTGCATTCACCCGATCAAGCTCTAATAAAACAAGAAGTGCTGCAACCACCATCAATTTATCTGCTACCAGATCAAAAAATGCACCAAATTTAGAGGCTTGATTTAAATATCGCGCAAAGAATCCATCTAGCCAATCGGTAATTGCCGCAAACAAGAAAATGCCAGCACCTATCCAATTCATTAAAGACTGATTGATAACTGTGTGAGGAAGATAATAAATACCTACAAAACAAGGAATCAAAACTACCCTAAAAAAAGTAAGTGCATTGGGGACATTAATTTTCATATGTATTTATTTCTTAATGAAAGTAATCGTAAATTTTTTCAGCTAACTTTTTATCAATACCATCAACCATGATTATTTCTTCAATACTAGCATTTTTAATACGCTCTATACCGCCAAAATAAACGAGTAGATTTTTTCTTTTTTGTGCGCCAATGCCTTCAATATCTTCTAGCGATGAAGTTATCCTTTTTTTAGCGCGTTTGGCTCTGTGTCCTGAAATAGCAAAACGATGAGCTTCATCCCTTATTTGTTGTATGAGATGAAATCCAACATTATCTTTTTTAACGATAATAGGTTCGTCTTTACCTTCAACAAAAAGTTGTTCTAATCCAGGTTTTCTGCCCTCGCCTTTTGCAATTCCTACAAGGAGAATATCGCTTAAGCCTAATTCTTGAATAACTTCTATGGCAATATTAAGTTGGCCTTTACCCCCATCTATAAAAATAAGATCGGGTTTAATGCACTCACCCGTTGCAATTTTTTTATAGCGACGCGTTAACACTTCGCGCATAGCTGCGTAATCATCTCCAGGCGTAATATCTTCAATATTAAAACGTCTATATTCTTTATTTTGAAGATTGCCTTTATCAAAGACAACACACGAAGCGACCGTTCCTTCGCCCATGGTATGGCTGATATCAAAACATTCAATTCTTGAAAATGATTCAGATAAATTAAAAATCGCTTTTAATGCTTCTACTCTATTTTCTTGGCTTTCTGATTGCATCAGTTTTTGTTTTAAAGCAATTTGCGCATTTTTTTGCGCCATGGTGAGCCAAACGCGTTTATCGCCAATCGCCTTATTGATGACTTTAACTTCGATGTCGTAATTTAATTTAAAAAATTCAGACAGTAATGATTGATTTACATGCTCTTGTGTAACGATTAATTTTGGTATGGTCTGATTTGTATAATATTGAGCAACAAAAGTTTCAATAACATCTTGTGTCTTAATGTCAGCAGCATTTTTAGGAAAGAAACTTTTGTCGCCTAAATGTCTCCCTGCTCGGATCATTACTAAATTTAAGCAATATTCGCCAGCCTCTTCAACACACGCAATAATGTCAGCATCGCTAGCACTAAAGTCACTTACAAACTGTTTTGTTCTTACTTGCCTTAAACTTTGAATACGATCGCGATATAAAGCTGCATGCTCATATGCATGAGAAGTAGCCGCCTCATTCATTTGGTGAGTGAGTTGGCTTATAACTTCACTATCTTTACCATCTAGAAAAAGTGATGCGTGTTTAATGTCATTTTTATATTCATCTTCTTTAATCAAATCAACGCATGGTGCAGTGCACCGATGAATTTGATATTGAAGGCACGGTCTTGATCTATTTTTAAATACTGAGTTTTCACATGTTCTTAATTTAAAAACTTTTTGTAAGAGCTGAATACTTTCTCTAACCGCATTGGTATTTGGAAAAGGTCCGAAATATTGATTCCCTTTTTTTTGAGCACCTCGATGGAAAGCCAAGCGTGGATATTTTTCACCTGTTAATACAATATATGGATAGGATTTATCATCTCTAAAAATAACGTTGTAGCGTGGCATATGAGACTTGATCATGTTATTTTCTAAGATCAAAGCCTCAGCTTCAGAATGTGTCACTGTGATTTCAATATGATCAATGTGACCTACCATCATTTTTGTTCTCGGACTTACAATAGTTTTAACAAAGTAAGATGAAACCCTTTTTTTTAAATCTTTAGCTTTTCCAACATAAATTACCTCATCTGCCTGGTTAATCATTCGATATACACCAGGTAAATTGGGTAATGTTTTTAAAAAGGGTTTAATGTCCATTCAATTAGCCTAACAAACTGCCCCCTACAGACCAATCCTCTCCTTTAACTTCATCAAACACAATGTATGTATAAGACGCCGGTTTGTGAGCTACTTTTTCCATAAGCGTCGTAATTTCTTTTGCAATCGTTTCTTTTTGATCGCGGTTTAATGTTCCTGCTAATTTAATGTTGATATAAGGCATATTTAATTCTCCATTTCTTTTTTGATTGATTGAAACACACTAAAAAACATCTCTTCGGTAAGTCTTTTTGTTTGAGTATTGTATCGACTGCAATGATAACTATCATATAAAACTAATTGATTAGGTAAATTATGGCGAGCGCCATGAGAAAATACATAATCAGATTTTTTTAATTCAAAAGCTGAAAGAACGGATTGATGCGCAATACTTCCTAAAGCTAATATTAATGTATGTGGTTTTAGTGAATTTAATTCCGATTTCAAATAGTGATTACATTGTTTTATTTCTTTAGGCTCAGGTTTATTTTGCGGGGGTAAACATTTCACTGCATTTGTAATTCTGCAATCGATGAGTCTTAATGCGTCATCTGCTGCAATTGACTCTTGTTGATTTGAAAATCCAAAGTGAAACAAAGCTTTATATAAAAGAATTCCTGCATAATCGCCCGTAAAAGGTCTGCCTGTTCTATTCGCGCCATGCATGCCAGGGGCTAAACCCACAATCAATAAACGAATTGATGTGTCACCAAACGGCGGTACTGGCTTACAAAAATAACTGGGCTGCTCTAATTTAACTTGATCTAAAAATGTAGCAAGTCGAGGGCATTCTCTACAGTCTTCTTTATATTGTGTCATTATTTTATATCGTGAGAATTCACGTATTTTATTTATAAACTCTATAATAGCCCATGTTCATCATGACCTCTATCCATGCTTAGTTATCGACACGGCTTTCACGCAGGTAATCATGCCGATGTGTTAAAACATATTGTGTTGACGTTGATCTTAGATTACCTCAAACAAAAAAATAAACCCTATTGGTTTATTGATACGCACGCAGGTGCAGGCAAGTATTCGCTTGAAAGTGAATTTTCCAACAAAACATCTGAGCACTTAGATGGCATTGGTAAAATTTTTCATGACGAAAAAAAGCCACTAGCTTTGGCAAAATATATTGAAGTAATTCGGAATCTCAACGGTGGCGATCAATTAAAACAATACCCTGGATCTCCTTGGATCGCGAGCCAGATAGCGTCTCGTGAAGATAGAATCAGGCTCTTTGAATTACACCCCACCGACTTAACTTCACTTCTTCATGCCTTAGGCAAAAAACAGAACACTAAAATCTATGGTGAAGATGGCTTTCAGGGATTAAAAGCGCTCATCCCGCCACCTCCAAAAAGAGCGCTTGTCTTAACTGACCCCTCTTATGAAATTAAAAATGATTACCTTAAAGTGGTGGAGTCTCTAAAAGATAGCTTGAAGCGTTTTGAAACCGGCATTTATATGGTTTGGTGCCCTTTGATTGATCGAAGCGAGCCTTTAGCTATGCTCAAACAACTTCAAAAATTAAATGTTAGAGAATGGCTTTATGTAAGCCTTTCGATTGCTAAACCTACTGATGATATTGGTATGTTTGGTAGCTATCTTTTTATCGTTAATCCACCGTGGAAACTGAAAGAACAATTAGAAGAAATCATGCCGTACTTAGGCGAGCAATTAGGGCTTAACGGCCACGGTTCTTATGAAATTGAAGCAAAAACGAGTTAAAATAACACTATATATCTCATAGGATTTCTACATGCAATTATCAACACTCAATGCCCTGTCTCCACTCGATGGAAGATACGCTAAAAAAGTAGATAATTTGCGTCAGTACTTTAGTGAATTTGCCCTCATTAGATTCCGTGTTGAAGTTGAAATTAAATGGCTCATTTCATTGTCAGATGAAAAAGCGATTAAAGAAGTTTCTGAACTAAGCAAATCAACCAGAGAATCACTGCAAAAAACTATCCAATCTTTTAGTGAAGCTGATGCCGCTGAAATCAAAAAAATTGAAGAGACGACAAATCATGATGTGAAGGCAGTTGAATATTGGTTAAAAAATAAATTTAAAGACAACCAAGAAATAAAAAGTATTTCAGAGTTCATTCATTTTGCATGCACTTCGGAAGACATAAATAATCTATCACATGCGCTGATGATTAAGCATGCCAAAGAAAATGTCTTAACACCTAATTTTGAAAATCTCATTAAGAAATTAAAAGAGTTGGCACACGACTTAAGTGGTCACGCTATGTTAGCAAGAACACACGGCCAAGCTGCGAGCCCAACCACAATGGGTAAAGAAATCGCAAATGTAGCTTATAGATTAGAAAGACAAATTAACCAATTTAAATCACAAGAAATTTTAGGAAAAATTAATGGTGCCGTAGGTAATTTCAATGCGCATATAACAACTTACCCTGAATTTAATTGGCAAGCCTTTTCAAAAACATTTGTAGAGTCATTTGGTTTAAATTTTAACCCTTATACAACGCAGATTGAGCCTCACGATTATATGGCAGAGCTCTTTCAAAATATGATACGAGTGAATACGATTCTCATCGATCTTAATCGAGATATTTGGGGTTATATATCACTTGGATATTTCAAACAAAAGCTAAAAGAAAATGAAGTGGGTTCGTCCACTATGCCGCATAAGGTAAACCCTATTGATTTTGAAAATTCAGAAGGCAACCTTGGTATTGCAAATGCCTTATTAAGTCACTTTTCAGAAAAACTTCCTATTTCAAGATGGCAAAGAGATTTAACGGACTCAACGGTCATTCGAAATATTGGCCTCGGTTTTGGTTATACGCTTCTAGCACTTGAGTCTTGTCTTAAAGGTCTTAATAAATTAGAAATTAATGCAAAAAAATTATCTGATGACTTGGATCATGCATGGGAAGTTTTAGCTGAGCCTATTCAAACTGTCATGAGAAGATATGGCATCGAGAATCCATACGAAAAACTTAAAGAGTTAACGCGCGGTAAAGATCATATGTCCAAAGAAGTGATACAGACCTTTATTCAGCAACTTGAAATTCCTAAAGAAGCCAAAGATGGATTACTTAAATTAACACCGGCAACTTATATCGGTGATGCTATTCAATTAGCAAAAAAAATCTAATGAAAGAAGTTTTAGTTCTTTATTACTCTCATGGAGGTGCGGTCGGAGAAATGGCCACATTTATTGCGAGAGGAATTGAATCTATTGCTGGTGTAAAAGCCAGAATCCGAACTGTGCCAAAAGTCACATCTACTGTTCAGGCTTTAGAAGATAGTATTCCTAGCGAAGGCCCCCCTTATGTTGAACATAAAGACCTTGAAGAATGTATAGGTCTTGCGATGGGAAGCCCTACGAGATTTGGAAATATGGCAGCGCCTTTAAAATATTTCATCGATAGCACCATACCTTTATGGTTAAGTGGAAATCTTATTGGTAAACCTGCTTGTGTATTTACATCTTCCGGTTCTCATCATGGTGGTAACGAATCAACGCTCCTTAGCATGCAACTCCCATTGCTTCATTTAGGCATGGTGATTGTAGGTGTGCCCTACTCAGTCCCTGAATTAAGCAGCACCAAAACAGGCGGCACGCCATACGGTCCATCCCATGTAGCTGGAGAGTCTAACAAAGCACCTATATCTGAAGATGAAAAAAAGATATGTCTTGCAATGGGCAAAAGACTAGCTGAAACCGCACTTAAACTTTCAGCATGAAAAACTATCTTCAATTAGGGGCTTCTATTAGCCTCATCTGTCTTATTTTTCTTTTATGTTCGTGGGAGTTATTTTTAGCGCCCTTTAAAAATCAGAGCTCATGGTTAGTTCTTAAAATCATTCCCCTTCTCATTTCGTTGATGGGTATTCTTAAAGGAAAAATTTACACTTACAAATGGGCCAGTATGCTCATTCTCATTTATTTTATTGAAGGTGCTGTGAGATCCTACTCCGATAAAGATCTATCATCTAAAATAGCGCTTCTAGAAGTATTTTTAAGTATTGTATTTTTTCTGTGTGCAACATTTTATGTGAAAGCTAATCGTCCGTAATATGAATATTCTTTTATCTAATGATGATGGTTACGACGCGCCAGGTATTAAAACACTTGCAAACTATTTAAGAAAAATAGCGCATGTCACAATTGTGGCACCCGATCGAAATAGAAGTGGCGCGAGCAATTCCTTATCACTTGATCGTCCACTTAAAGTCACAGAAATTGAAAAAGATTATTATCACGTCAATGGTACGCCAACAGATTGTGTGCATTTAGCTTTAACAGGATTGTTAGACAAAATGCCAGATATGGTGATCTCAGGCATCAATAATGGTGCCAATATGGGTGATGACACAATTTATTCCGGCACTGTGGCAGCAGCGATGGAAGGCTATTTATTAGATATTCCTTCTTTCGCAATCTCAATGTCACAACATGAAGCAACACATTTTGAAACGGCTGCATCTATTACAATTGATCTTATTTTGCATTATCAAAAAAATAAACCTAAAGATGCGATGCTATTAAATATCAATGTGCCCGATATTCCATTAGAAAAAATTCAAGGCATACATATCACAAGACTTGGGAAAAGACATAAAGCAGAGCCTGTCAATAAAACACAAGATGCTGATGGCAATACTTTGTATTGGGTTGGTGCTGCAGGTCTTCCGAATGATGGTGGTGAAGGTACTGATTTTTATTCAGTCGGCCATGGTTTTGTATCTGTATCGCCGATTCACGCAGACCTTACAAGACATAATCAAATTAATGATTTAAAAACATGGATGAATAACTTTAAATGAGACTGAATTTTTTTATTATTTATATTGCACTATTTTCACTCATCAGTGGCTGTGCATCTAATGCCCCAGCACCAGTGATTGAGAAAAAAATTACTACAGAGAAATCAACGGTATCGCAAAAAAATAAACCTGTTGTTCGAGCAAAAAGAGATCCTAGTCAACCATGCCCTGATACTTATATCGTCAAACCAGGTGACACACTTTATAGCTTAAGTCTTGATTGCGGGTTCTATTACAAAGAAGTTGCTCAAGCAAATGATATTAAAGAACCCTATGCTATTAAAGTGGGTGACAAAATAAAATTTGACCAAGTGAAAACAAATAATCCTGTTGCGACTACGAATGAAATTAAAAAAAATGAAGAGGTTGTTACAACACCCTTAAAAAATAATGAAGAAGCCATCACAAACACAGAAGCTTCGGCACAGCCGCAAACAAAACCAGCAACAGGCGGTATTGTTCATCTAGACAGCCCCAAAGCTTATAGAGAAAAATATACAGATGAAGCTTATAACCATAAAACGGTGACGCCTCAAGCAGCCAATAGTAATCCCCCCGCAACACCTAAAGAAGCGGCGCCTATTGTTCTAGAAGATAAAGTAGATTGGCAATGGCCAACTAAGGGTAAGTTAGAAAATCTTTTTAATGAAGCACAAGGTCAAAAAGGCATTGATATTTTAGGTTCACTTGGTCAAGAAATTAAAGCGGCTGGGCCTGGCAAAGTGATATATAGCGGCGAAGATCTTAAGGGGTACGGCAAACTTGTAATCATTAAACACAATAACTCTTATTTATCTGTGTATGCTCACAACAAAGAACTTCTCGTTAAAGAAGGTCAAGTGATTACGAAGGGACAAAAGATTGCGACGATGGGAGATTCTGGAACAGATAAAGTGAAACTACACTTTGAGATTAGAAAACAAGGCCAATCGGTTGATCCGACTAGTTTTCTCGGGCAGCCTTAATTTCGCCTTTAGCTTCTCTTTCGTAATAATCTCTTACAGTTGACATATCGTGGTCTCTCGCCCACTGAATAATTTCATCGAGCGCTGATGCGCCGATTTGACCAATTTGAGTATGAATACCAGCTTGTTCTCTGATAATTAGAAGGCCTGGAATTTTATCAACTTGGAAATATTCACCGATCTCTGGATCCGCTTCAATATCTACCATACCAAATACAATATCTTTATTTTTATCTGAAGCTGTCTCAAATATAGGGGTAAATTCAACACAAGGCTCACACCAAGGTGCCCAAAAATCTACAATCACAAAATCATTTGCTTCGATTGTTTTTTTAAAATTCTTTTTTGTAAGCTTGACTGTTGCCATCTAAATATCCCAGTTAAATTCGGTTAAAAAACTATAACGACTTTTCACCCCATTGATTGGTATAAAAAATTTCTCTTAAGGGTTTGCGCTTTCTAGCTTCTTTTTCCTTTATTAATGCTTCTGCACTCATTTTATCTATTGCGAGAGGATAGCCAATTGCAATAAAAGACATTAAATCATACTGGCTTGGAATTTGAAATAATTGTCTTGTTTTTTCAACGTCAAATCCACCCATTTGATGGGCTACTAACCCTAAACTTGTCGCCTGAAGACAGATATTTTCACAGGCGGCTCCCGTATCATACTGGCTCCATCGATTAGATTTTTCATTGCTCGAGAAATTCTTGTGGGCGCACGCCAAAACTAAAATAGATGCGTCCATGGCCCAGTTTTGATTTCCGATAGATAAACAATTAAGTGCTTGTGTCCATGAAGTGGCATCTTTCTTTTGAAACACAATAAACTGCCATGGCTGATCACCCATGCATGAAGGGCTCCATCTTGCAGCTTCCATGAGAGACAAAAGGGATTCTTGAGAGACGAATTGAGAAGGATCATAGGCTCTAGAGCTCCATCTATCTCCTAAAATTGGATGGATGCGTTGTTCAGTAATGGCTGGTTTTTTCATTAAGGGAGCTATCTTTATGTTTAAAGTTGTCTCTATAATAAAGATAGTTTTCACTTCCTTCAAATTTAATTCAAAAGGATTCCATGATGATTCAAACTGAACTTCCATCCGAATTTAAAGGCATTAATCGATTCGCTATTAAAGCCATGCTTTATTTAAATGGATTAGCCCATATTATTATTGGTCTCGCTTTGGCGACCTCCATTATTATGTTTACTTGGCTTTTCTTTATTGAAATCAATACTGCAGCCAATGCCCACAATCTTATTCATGGCTTTATTCATGCATTAGGTACTTTAATGCTTCTTTGGTCTATATCAGCCCTAATTTCTGCCGAAATGCGCTATCTCAATGGAAGTAAGTTAGAGGTTGAAACCTTTATTGAAGTTGTGATGGTACTTTTTCTTAGAAAACTTATTGTGCTTCCTGTGCAAGATTCAACACCCACATTTGAAGAGGTTGGTATTTGGGTTGGGGGTGCATTTCTGATTGGATTACTTTATATCTTAGTGATTCGCTTTAAAAAAATAATTTCTGATCCCAAAAGAAAATAAACCGCTTCATGACAAATGAAGATCTTAAGTTTATGAAGCTAGCTCTAGAGCTAGCAAAAAAAGCTGAATTGAAAGATGAAGTGCCTGTAGGCGCCCTTATTGTTAGAAACGGTGAAATAATAGGTCGAGGCATGAATACATCTATTAGTGATCATGATCCTACTTCACATGCAGAAATCAATGCCATCAGAGATGCTGCTAAAGCGATTAAAAATTATAGGTTGAAAGATTGCTCGATTTACGTAACCCTGGAACCTTGTGCTATGTGTGTTGGGGCTATTCAACATGCACGTATTGAAAAAATCATCTATGGCGCTCCCGATCCAAAAACAGGCGCTTGTGGAAGTATGGTTGATCTCATTAGCATTAAAGAAATTAATCATCATGCAGAAGCGATGGGAGGTATTTTAGAAAAAGAATGCAGTCAAATACTGAAAGATTTCTTTCTTTCAAAAAGAAAAAAGCCGTAGAAAACTACGGCTTTTTTTATTTCAACAAAACGATTAGTCTCTATTACCTAAAATAGCCATCAATAACTGAAGTAAATTCACAAATAAGTTATAGATGTTCATGTAAAGCGCTAACGTTGCCATGATGTAGTTTGTTTCTCCGCCATTCACGATACGACTTACGTCGTAAAGAATGAACCCAGAGAATAATAAAACTGCAACACCAGACAATGCTAAAGCCATCGCAGGTACTTGGAAAAATAAATTAGCAAGAGAAGCTAAGATGAGAAGAATGATACCAATCATCAAAAATTTTCCCATAAAGCTAAAATCTTTTTTAGTGGTCGTTGCAATTGTCGCTAATGTTAAAAATATAGCGGCTGTGCCTCCTGCAGCTAGACCAACAATTTGAGCGCCATTACTTAGATGGAAGGCGACTTGAAGAATTGGGCCTAACATCACACCTAGGAATAAGGTTAATGCTAATAGAAGAACGACACCTAGACTGTTATTGCGATTTGCTTGAATTGCAAAAAATAAACCAAACATACCAGCCATAAGCATAATGGCGAACATAATAGGATGTTGTTGAGCGAATAAAAAGCTCATGCTCATACCTATGTATGCACCAATTGTTGTTGGAATAAGTGATAAACCAAGTAAAGCATAAGTATTTCTTAGTACTTTATTTGTCGCTAATGCTGATTGCGACTGGCCTTCGATTCTTACATTTTCCATATTTTTTCCTCTTAAAAGTTTTTAACACTATCCTTAGATTATAGAACTTACAGAATAGTTTCAATATTCATTTACATTATTTTACATAGCCATAATCTGGCTTGTCATCTCTTTGAAACCTTTTTCCTGGGTCATTTGTAAAGCTTCGTGAGGTGTTTTAAACCCTTTCATCGAAAGAAGTCTTGCCATACTTTCAGATGACATCTTCCAATCAAACTGAAGCAAGACTTCATCTACTAATTGAGGGCTATTACATAATAAGACCATGTCACATCCAGCTTCAAGCGCCTTTAAAATTCTATCTTTCATCTCGCCGCCAAGTATGGCGCCTTTCATGCTCATATCATCACTAAAGATAGCGCCTTTAAAATGAAATTTTTCTCTTAATTGATCTTTTAGCCAAAAACCTGAAAAGCCTGCTGGATTTTTATCAGCCGCAGAATAAAGTACATGGGAAGGCATTACTGCATTTAAGCCATGCTTGATCAATGAGGTAAAAATACTCATATCTTTAGATGCGATCTCATCGAGCGCTCTTGTATCTTCTGAAATACTTAAATGTGAGTCAGCTTTAATATACCCATGACCTGGAAAATGTTTTCCAACGCCGTGCATACCCGCTTCTTTTAAACCTTCTAGTAAGTTCGATGCTAAAGACTTAATAGCTTCAATATCACCGTGAAAGGCTCTGTCGCGAATTACAGTGCTTTCACTGTAATCAATATCTAAAACAGGTGTAAAACTAAAATCAATATCAAACACTCTTAATTCAGTAGCAATAATTTGACCAATTAAAAAAGCTAAATGATTTGCCTTATTAGGATCTTTATCCCAAACCTCCCCTAACTTTCTCATAGCAGGAATAGTCGTAAAGCCTTCTCTAAATCTTTGCACACGCCCGCCTTCGTGATCGACAGCGATTAAAAAATCATGGCCTCTTATTTTTCTAATGGCATCTGTTAAAGTTTTTAATTGGTCGGTATCTTTATAATTTCTTGTAAACAAGATAAGTCCGCCTACCATAGAATGCGAAATTCTTTTGATGTCCTCATTTGTTAATGTAAGACCTTCCACATCAATCATTAATGGGCCTAGCGTCATTTAGATTGAGTCCTACTCATATCATTTAAAAATAAAAGGATTGAAATTGGTGTGTGTATCAAAATAATCTAGATTCTCTTTCTTTTTCAGAAAGGCGATAATTTTATAAATCACGGGTGTAAATAAAATCTCAACTAATGTTTTAGCAAAGAACTGCGCCATCACAACGAGAATCAATTTGTCATTTGGAATAACACCGCTGTTATAAAAAGCTAATGGATAGAATAAAATAGAATCAATTGCTTCACCTGCGATCGTTGAACCGATTGTGCGACTCCATAAATATTTGCCCTTAGTCATAATTTTCATTTTTGCCAATACAAAAGAATTCGCAAACTCGCCTGCTGCAAAAGCAATTAAGCTCGCTAATGAAACCCGCCAAGCGGAGCCGAAAGCAATTTCATAGACATCTTGATTGTGCCAATAAGGCGCGGGTGGCAATGCCACAATCATCCAAGCCATAAAAGATGCAAAAGCAAGCGCTGCAAATCCTGCCCATATTACCCTTCTTGAAGCAGCATAACCATATACCTCAGTTAAGATGTCACCAAAAATAAAGGAGATGGGGAAAAATAAAACGCCGGCACCAAAAGTAAGAATGCCAAAAAATGGAACATCGACTTGTGAAATTTTTGCAGGTCCAATCAAGTTTGATGTAATTAATACTGTCACAAATGCTGCCATGACAAGATCGTAATATCGGTATTGATTTTTATTCATATTAGATTTCACTGATCAAGACATGATCACCTACATTGATTTGATCGAATAAATCGATGATGTCATAGTTATCCATACGAATACATCCGTGTGATTTAGGCTTACCTAAATTAACAAGATCATTAGTGCCATGAATATAGATAAAACGCTGCATTGTGTCTTGATTGCCTAGACGATTAAATCCGACCTCGAGACCTGAAAGCCACAATATGCGAGTCAAAATCCAATCTTCTTTTGAGTTAGATGCTGACATTGATGGGCTCCATATTTTTCCCGTCAATCTTCGAGCAGCAAACTGCGAAAATACAGGCGCTCCTTTACCAATTTTTGCGCGCACAATGTGTTGACCTAAAGGTGTACAAAAACTACCTTTATTTTGGCCCGCACCTTTTTCTGCAGTAGAAATCACAAATGATTTTACCCACTCATTGTCATCACTATAAACATGAAGCTTTTGTTCTTTAATTGAAATTTTAATATGCATAGTTAAATAATTCTTAAGGAACTGCCTTCACAAATAATGCAATAGATTCTACATGTGACGTATGTGGAAACATATTTACAATACCAGCTTTATCTAATTTGTAGCCCTTCTCATTTACTAATATTTGAGCATCTCTCGCTAAGGTAGCTGGGTTACAAGACACATAAACAATCACTGAAGGATTAATATCTTCATCAATGAGCTGAACCAATTGATATGCGCCATCTCTCGGCGGGTCAATCAACCATTTATCTGCATGGCCTAATTTTAATAGCGCCTCTTTAGTGATTTCAAATAAATTCATACATTGGTATTCAACAAAATCATTTAAGTGATTTTCATCTCGACATTGCTTTGCTCTTTCTATGAGCGATAGGGAGCCTTCAATACCAGTGACTTTTGCACCGCTTGTCGCAATAGGCAGTGTGAAATTTCCAAGACCACAGAAAAAATCAAAAATACATTCGCCCTTTAATGGCTTCAGCAAACTCATCGCTCGTCTTACTAGGACTTGATTAATAAAAGGATTGATTTGTGTAAAGTCATAGGGCATAAAACTAAATTGAAGCCCAAATTCTTTTAGCGTATAAGAAAGCTTCACATCATCTTTCTTTGATAACGGTTTTACCGTATCAGGTCCTTTAGATTGCGTCCAAAATTGAACAGGATATTGAGATGAGAATGTATTTAAAAGTGATTCATCATTTGCATCTAGATTTTCTAAAATTCTTAATACTAATACCAAATGATTTTGATCTGCTGCGAATTCAATCTGGGGAATTTTGTCTTTGATAGAGAGTTTTGTAATTAAGTCTTGAAGTGAAGGTAGGATATCAGAGAGACGTTGAGGCAATACTTCACAACTAGAAATGTCGGCAATGAAATGTGTTCTTTTTTCATTAAAGCCCACAAGCGCTTTCTTTTTCTTAACAACAAATTTAACTCTTAAGCGACCTTTGTATCGATAATGCCATGATGGCCCTGCAAGAGGTGTTAATATCGTTTCAGGTTTAACCTTGCCAATTCTTGATAGCGTATTTTCAAATACTCTTTGCTTGACTGCAATTTGTGCCTGAAATTCAAAATGCTGCATAGAGCAACCACCACAGCGATTAAAATGATCGCATTTAGGCTTCACTCTTAAATTAGATTGCCGAATCACTCTATCTGTAAAAGCAATTTCGTAACTTGGCTTTTTCACATAAGATTCGCATTCAACAAGCTCGCCCTGAAGCGCGCCTTCAACGAAAATAGCTTTACCATCAATATGGGCAACACCTCTACCCTCTTGATCAATATTTTCTATTGTGGCGAATAATAATTTTTTTTTGGATTTAATATCGTCTTGCATTTAGGAAGACTTAAGATTTCCAAGCGGACAGAAATTCATCCCAATAATCTTTTTGATATTCTTGAATGGTATTTTTAACTAAATTAATCTCAGTTTCATATTCGTTTTGATTAAGATGACCGCGGATTAATTGAAATTTAAGATAAACAAGATAAGTATTAGCAACATCAGTTTCGCAGTAATCCCTTATCGATTGGATATCGCCTTCTCTGTAAGTATCCCAAACTTTTCCGCCGTCCATGCCCAGCTTGCCCGGAAAGCCACATAGCTTTGCAATATCATCTAAAGGCGCGTTATTTTTACCTTGAAACATAGCTAAAAATTCCATTAAATCTGTATGGCGTGTGTGATATCGGCTTAAGTAATTATTCCATTTAAAATCTTTATCAATCTCACCCATATCTAAATACTTGGATGCATTGATGCCATACATCAATGCCCTGTAATTTAATACAGGCAGATCAAATCCAGAGCCATTCCAAGAGACGAGTGTGGGAGTGTATTTATCAATGCCATCAAAAAAACGTTGAATGACTTCCTCTTCAGGATCATCAATATCACCGAGCGTCCAAATTTTTAATTGATCTCTTTCTCGAAGAACACATGAGATCGCTACGATTTTTTGAAGATGGTGTTGTAAAAAATCAGAGCCATTTTTTTGTCTTCTTTTATAAATAGCCACATTTACAACATCATCATCAGATAAATTTTTGTCTAATGCGTATAAAGATCTAATGCCTTGAATGTCAGGGATGGTTTCGATATCAAAAACTAGAATAGGAACCAAAGCATCAACTCGCAAATAAATTTGAAGATAAATAGCGATCGCCTCGATCACAAGCAATGGAGACAATCACGGCATCTTTATTTGCTTTCGCAATTTGAAGCGCAACATAAAGAGCGCCGCCAGTCGATGCTCCAGAGAAAATGCCTTCTACTTTCGCAAGTTTTCGTGCAGTCTCTTCTGCATTTTGTTGTGATACATATTCAATGCGATCAATATTTTTTGCATTATAAATTTTAGGCAAATAAGCTTCTGGCCATTTACGTATACCCGGAATTTGAGAGCCTTCTTCTGGTTGCACACCAATAATTTGTATGTCTTTGTTTTTTTCTTTTAAGAATTGTGAAGTACCGACAATCGTACCTGTGGTACCCATACTAGAAATAAAGTGAGTGACACGGCCTTTTGTATCTCTCCAAATTTCAGGGCCCGTTCCTTCGTAATGTGCTTTAGGATTATCAAGGTTACTAAATTGATCTAATACAAAACCTTTGCCTTCTTTTTGCATCTTTAAGGCAGTATCTCTTGCAAGTTCCATGCTGCCCTCTTGTGAAGTTAAAATAAATTCTGCGCCAAACGCTTTCATGGTCTGCCGTCTTTCAATTGTTTGATTTTCTGGCATCACTAAAATCATTTTGTAACCCTTCATTGCAGCCACCATAGCAAGGGCTATACCTGTATTTCCAGACGTCGCTTCAATAAGTGTATCGCCAGGTTTAATATCGCCCCTTAATTCAGCGTTATGAATCATAGAAAATACAGCTCTGTCTTTTACTGAGCCTGCGGGATTATTACCTTCTAATTTGAGGTGGATCGCGCTAGTTGAATTTCCATGCATGCGCTGCAAAGCAACAAGTGGTGTATTACCAATAAAATTTTCTAATTGCATTACTTTACATTCATCCGAAATAAAAGAACGGTGTATACAAAAAAGGATATGAATCCAATTAAAGCCCATTGAGGAATTGTGAGGCTTAATAAAGTCCAATCAATATGCGAGCAATCACCTGTCCCTTTAAAAAGCAAATTCAAAGCTTTTGAAAACGGAAAATTTTCAAACATATAATTTAAATCAACGCCACATTCATTAGGAACATCGATAGCTTTGGATTGAATCAGGATATGTTTAAACGAAAATACCATGCCTATGATTGAAGTTGTCGATAAAACAGCTAAAGACAATCTTCTTATTAAATATGTTGGTTTAATAAATGCATTGATTAAAAAAAATAGCCCCAACACCATAAAAATAATCCTTTGCGTAATGCATAAAGGGCAAGGTTCGAGATTGAATTTTTTTTGAATGATCACTGCTAATGCAACTAAAAAATAAGCAGCAAAAAAAGCAAATAAGTGGGCTTGTTTATGTGATAAAAAAAATTTCTTCAATTAAAGCTCTTTAATTATTCATTAACTCTATAATGAAGATAATTGTAACGGATATCCTTCTAGTTTGATTAATTCAACACCAATAAATAGCTCTAAACCTAACGAAGCCAAGGTTTTTTCTGTTAAAGAAATTAACCGCCTCGTCAGGGAGCTTCTTGAGCAAAGTTTTCCCTCATTTTGGATTTCAGGCGAAATCTCTAACTTCATCAGCGCATCTTCTGGACATTGGTACTTCTCTCTTAAGGATGATGAAGCTCAAGTGCGTTGCACTATGTTTAAAAATAAAAATATAGCGGCTGATTGGGTGCCTAAAAATGGTGAAAAAATTGAAGCGAAATGCTTTGTCGGTTTATATGAAGCTCGGGGAGAATATCAACTTAATATTGAGCTTATTAGGCATGCAGGCGCAGGGCTTCTATCAGAAGCCTTTAATCAATTAAAAGAAAAGCTCCTCAAGGAAGGTCTTTTTGAACCTTCACGCAAGAAATCTATACCCCAATTTCCTAAATCTATTGGCGTCATCACTTCACCTACCGGTGCTGCGATTGAAGATATTTTAATTACCCTTAAAAGACGAAGTCCCCATATTCCGATCTTTATTTATCCTAGTCTCGTTCAAGGCAAGGAAGCGCCTTCAGCGATTGTAAAAGCCATTGAAACTGCAAATACTAGAATGGAGTGTGATGTACTTATCCTTGCTCGTGGTGGTGGTTCCATTGAAGACTTATGGGCATTTAATGAAGAAATTGTTGCGCGAGCAATTGTTGCATCCAAAATACCTACAATTACGGGGGTTGGTCATGAGACTGATACAACTATAGCTGATTTTGTGTCTGACTTAAGAGCGCCCACACCGACAGGTGCCGCTGAACTCGTTACAAGCCATACTGTCGAACTTATCAAAACAATTCAAGCCTACAAAAACCAATTAAATAAAATGATGGCGAGCGTTATTCGCGAATTGATGCAGAAAATTGATTATTTAGAGAAGCGCCTTATATCGCCTCGACAACAAATTCAAAGACAAAAAGAACAGATTCATCAATATATACAAAGAATTAATCAAAGCATGAAAAATGCGATGATTCAATATCGCTTAAATATTGATAAATTGAAATTAAACTTAGATCATTTGAGTCCTCATGCTGTTTTATCAAGAGGTTATTCCATCATTACAAATGTTGATGGCCAGATTGTAAATAATGTAAACCAGCTAAAGCTTGATGATAAAATTCATATTCAATTGAACCATGGACAAGCAGACGCAAATATTTCAGATCTTAAAAATAAATGACTTTAGATTGAATTAAAAAAACTCGCGCGCACATGGAAGATAAAAAAAATAATCATAAAGCCTCACTTGCTACACTTTCAATCGCTGCATTAGGCGTTGTATTTGGTGATATTGGCACAAGCCCTCTGTATACCATCAAAGAAGTATTCTCTTTAGGTCATCATTCAATCGAGCTTAACTCGTTTAACGTGTTAGGTATTTTATCAATGATTTTTTGGTCATTAATTATGATCGTATCTGTCAAGTATGTAACTTTTATTATGCGAGCAGACAACAGGGGCGAAGGCGGGATTATGGCTCTCCTATCTTTAGCCAATAAAAATACCTCTACACAACAGATGAAAAGTTTGATTATTCGGCTAGGTATTCTTGGTGCATGCATGTTTTATGCAGACGGAATGATTACGCCTGCTATCTCTGTTTTGTCAGCAATCGAAGGGCTTGAAGTTGCCGCCCCCTCCCTTCACAGCCTTATTATTCCAATTACTCTTTTAGTATTACTTATTTTATTTTGGGCGCAGAGTCGAGGCACAGGTCTAGTCGGTGCTTTATTTGGCCCGATTATGTTTTGCTGGTTTGTTGTCCTGGCTCTGTTAGGTATTGCGAATATTATTCATGAACCAGCTGTATTAGCCGCAATTAACCCAATACATGGGTTTAATTTTATGTATGCGCATCCTCTTGCAGGATTTGTGACGCTCGGCGCTGTTGTTCTTTCAGTTACAGGTGCAGAAGCACTCTATGCCGACATGGGTCATTTTGGTCAAAAACCAATCGCGATTGTATGGTTATTTTTTGTTCTTCCTTCATTAGTGCTTAATTATTTTGGTCAAGGTGCATTGATAATCAGTAATCCTGAGAGCATTAAAAATCCTTTCTACCTTATGGCGCCGGAATGGTTGGTCATACCTTTAATTATTTTATCTACATTGGCCACAGTGATTGCTTCACAAGCTGTAATCACTGGTGCTTTTTCAGTCTCAAGACAAGCGCTTCAATTAGGATTCTTACCTAGAATGCATGTAGAGCACACCTCTGAAAATCAAGAAGGTCAAATTTACTTACCAAGAATTAATTGGCTTTTAATGATTTCTGTTATGTCGTTAGTAATGATTTTCAAAAACTCAGGAAATCTAGCAGCGGCTTATGGTATTGCTGTTACGGGTAATATGGTTATTACGACTTTCTTAGCGGGGTTTGTATTCCATAAGGTGTGGAATTGGAATCTAACTAAAACTATTTCTTTTATGGCGGTGTTTCTTATTATTGATTTAGCATTCTTCAGCGCAAATATCTTAAAGATCCCTGATGGCGGATGGTTTCCTCTTCTCATTGGAATTATTCTTTTTATTCTAATGACCACTTGGAAAAAAGGACGGGCCGCTCTTTACAAAATACTTAAAGGTGAGGCTATTGAAATTAATTCATTCATTTCATCTATAGGTGCTAATCCCCCTCCTCGTGTGGAAGGTACTGCAATATTTATGACGCCTAATCCTGAAGGCGTACCTCATGCATTGCTCCACAACCTTAAACATAATAAGGTAATACACGAAAAAGTTATTATTTTGACCGTGATGTTTATGGACTATCCTCATTCGCTTACAAAAGATCTTGTTACTGTAGAAAAACTACCATATGAGTTTTATAAAGTGACTGTGAAGTATGGATTCAAAGATGAGCCTAACTTACCTAAAGACTTGGCACTATGCGCAAAAAATGGCGTCAATATTGACCCAATGAATAGTTCTTATTTTATTGGTAAGGAAATTTTATTAGCCACACCAAAAGAAAATATGAATTATTGGAGAAAGAAATTATTTATCGGTTTATTTAGAAGTGCGGAAACAATTACCAATCAATTTAAATTACCCCCCAACCGCGTGGTTGAATTAGGAAGCCAAGTATTGTTTTAAGAATGAAATATAGCGTTTTATTTTTCTTAGTTTTTCTTTTTGCAGGCTGTGCTTCCACTACCCTAAAAAATCAATCGGGTGTCGATAGAAAACAACTCTTACTTATGCCTCAATCTATGGTGGTAGGAATGGCGAGTGATAGTTATCGAAGTGCACTTCAAGAAGCAAGTAAAAAAAATAAGCTTAATGTTGATCCTTTTCAGGTGAATCGCGTTAAAAGAATTAGCAATAGACTGATCGCTAACGCTACTTATTTTAAGCCTGAAGCAAGCCAATGGCCCTGGGAAGTAAATGTTCAAGACAGTGATGAGGTCAATGCTTACTGCATGCCTGGGGGTAAAATCATGGTTTATTCAGGTCTGATTCGCAAGCTCAATGCAACAGACGATGAATTAGCAGCGGTCATAGGACACGAAATTTCTCATGCCCTTCGTGAGCACGGTCGCGAAAGAATGTCGACAGCAGCAGTTCAACAATTGGGCTTGATCGGTTTTGCTGCTTATATTTCCAATACAAGTAATCGAAATAGGGCCAATGCCACGATGCAGGCAGCCTCATTAGGTACTACCCTCTTTTTTGCACTTCCTAAAGCCGCACACAAGAAAGAGAGGCTGATGCTATTGGCCTTGAACTGGCTGCAAGATCAGGCTTTAATCCTTTTGCTGCAGTAACTTTATGGGAAAAAATGAAGCGACAAGACACAAAAAAACCACCTGAATTTTTAAGCACTCACCCATCTGATGATAGTCGCATTAGAGAGCTCACTGACCTTGCCTACAAATTAAAACCTCTTTACGAATCAAGCCGACCACGCTAATTACATTAGACTTTAATGTAAAATACTGTTTTAACTAAAAAATATACTCTCATGGATCAACTAAAATCAATTATCGAAAATGCTTTTGAAATAAGAGCTGAAATCAATCCAAAAAATGCGCCAAAAGAAATTAGAGATACTGTAGACGAAGTTCTTAATAATTTAAATAATGGATCGCTACGAGTTGCAACGCGCATTAAAGACTCGCAAGAGTGGGAAACGCATCAATGGATTAAGAAAGCAGTATTACTTTCTTTTAGGCTTTACGATAACGAAGTCATGAAAAGTGGCTACACCAATTACTTTGATAAAGTAAATTCAAAATTTGCGAACTTCACGGACGAAGATTTTAAAGCGGGTGGCTATCGCGTTGTCCCAAATGCCATTGCAAGACGCGGATCATTTATTGGTAAAAATGTTGTGTTGATGCCTTCTTATGTAAATATCGGTGCATATGTAGATGAAGGTACGATGGTCGACACATGGGCAACTGTTGGTTCTTGTGCGCAAATTGGTAAAAATGTTCATCTCTCAGGCGGTGTAGGTATTGGTGGAGTCTTAGAGCCCATTCAAGCCGGCCCAACTATTATTGGCGACAATTGCTTTATCGGCGCTCGCTCAGAAGTGGTTGAGGGTGTTATCGTTGAAGACAACGCAGTTATTTCTATGGGTGTATACATTGGCCAATCAACTAAAATTTATGACCGTGAAACAGGCGAAGTAACATACGGTCGCATTCCTAAAGGCTCTGTTGTGGTCTCAGGAAATTTACCTTCAAAAGATGGCTCTTATAGTCTTTACTGTGCAGTGATTGTGAAAAAAGTAGATGAAAAAACACTCGGCAAAGTAGGTATTAACGAGTTGCTTAGAGGTATCTAAATTATGATGGTGTACGGCATTAAAAATTGCAGTACCGTCAAAAAAGCATTAACTTGGTTTAATAGTCATAAAATTAAATATGAATTTTATGATCTCAAAAAAGAAGTATTAGATGCAACTACTTTAAATGCATGGTTTAAAAAGTTACCGAGTCATTTAACTTGGGATATGCTGATTAATAAATCTGGCATGACTTGGAGAAATCTTACAGACCGAGAGAAAAAGCTCGGAGACAAAAAAGAAACTGCCATTCAATTGATTATAGAAAAACCAACGGTAATGAAAAGACCTTTGGTAGCGATTGACAAAAAAGTAGTATCACTTGGATTTGATGAAGCTATATTTAAACAATTATTTAAAAAATAAATATGACTAGAACACTAGAGCTCACTAAAAATTTAATTGCTAGAAAATCTAATACGCCAGACGACGCTGGCTGCCAAGATTTGCTTGTTAGCCTATTAGAGCCTTTAGGTTTTAAATGCGAAAAAATTAAAGTAGGTGATGTAGAAAACTTATACGCGCGAAGAGGTACCGAAGCGCCCTTCTTTGTTTTTGCAGGTCACACTGATGTTGTGCCAAGTGGCCCAGTTGATCAATGGATATCGCCTCCTTTTGAACCTACAATCAAAGATAACAAGCTCTATGGTCGAGGTGCTGCAGACATGAAAACATCTATTGCAGCCTTTATTGTTTCTATTGAAGAATTTTTAAAAGAAACTAAAGACTTCAAAGGTTCGATTGGATTAATTATTACTTCGGATGAAGAAGGTGTCGCAGTCGATGGCACTGTGAAAGTAGTTGAGCTTCTTAAAGAAAGAAATGAAAGAATTGATTTCTGCGTGGTGGGTGAACCTACGTCGCATGTAAAATTTGGTGACATGATTAAAAATGGCCGAAGAGGGTCGCTTTCTGCAAAACTTACAGTGAAAGGCATTCAAGGTCATATTGCATACCCTCATTTGGTTAAAAACCCAATTCATATGGTTGCACCTGCAATTACAGACTTAGTTAATATGTCTTGGGATGAAGGCAATGAATATTTCCCTAAGACGTCATGGCAAATTTCAAATATTAAAGGCGGCACAGGTGCTACTAATGTTGTTCCCGGTGAAGTCGATATTCTTTTTAATTTTAGATATTCAACAGCAAGTACTGCTGAAAATTTAAAAGAAAGAGCACATGCTATTTTAGATAAGCATAAACTTGATTACGTTATTGATTGGGAATATTCGGGCAATCCTTATTTAACAAAGAAGGGAAAGCTTGTAGAGATTTTATCAGAGGCAATCAAAGAAACTGTGGGCATCATGCCTGAGTTATCTACAACAGGTGGTACTTCCGATGGTCGTTTTATTGCAAACATTAGTGATCAGGTTGTTGAATTTGGCCCACTGAATGCCACGATACATAAAATTAATGAATGTATTGATGTAAAAGATATCGAACCACTCAAAGATATCTACAAACTGACTCTTCGTAAGATACTCGCTTGAGCCAAACGCAAATACTTAATGAGCTTTCTTCAATTCGTGATTGGCTAAGATATGCCGTCAGTCAATTTGAAGACTCTGATGTTTTTTTTGGTCATGGCACTTCTAATGCATATGACGAAGCTGTCTGGCTTATTTTTGGCTTTCTTCACTTACCTCACGACACGATAGAAAACTTTTTAGATGCTCACTTAACGAGCAAAGAAAAAAAAGATTTATCTTTTTTAATTGAAAAAAGAATTAACGATAAAATCCCAACTGCTTATCTTCTTAATGAAGCTTGGCTAAGAGATTATAAATTTTATGTAGATGAGCGCGTCATCGTTCCAAGATCTTTAATTGCAGAGTCATTAAGCGAAAATCTTTACCCGTGGATCGATGATCCTGAAAAAATCTATAGCGCTTTAGATTTATGCACTGGTAGTGGTTGCTTGGGTATTATGATGGCACACAGTTTCCAGAACGCTATGATTGATCTTGTCGATTTATCCGAAAAAGCATTACAAGTAGCTGAAATCAATGTTAATCATTACGGATTGCATGATCGTATTGAATTAATTCAATCTGATTTATTTAATGGATTAGAAGGCAAGAAATATGATCTTATTATTTCGAACCCCCCTTATGTAAATCAAACTTCAGTTGATAGCTTCCCTATGGAATTTTTAAAAGAGCCGAGTATGGCTTTGGGAAGTGGAGAGGATGGTTTAGATCACACCATTAGAATTATTCACGAAGCAAAACAGTATCTTAACGATGATGGTATGTTGATTGTTGAAATTGGTCATAACAAAGAAATCTTGTTGAAAAAATTTCCGAAACTTCAATTTCAATGGCTAGATGTTTCTTTAGGAAATGATTTTGTGTTTATGCTAGAAAAATCTCAATTGCCTGATTAGATTTTTTTAACATCAGAATCGCTTCTGATTCTTCTCTTAACTGGTTTTCTTCCAATTTTTTTAATTTTCTTATCTAGCATGGCTTTTCGATCAAGCTTCACTTTCGGCGCGTACGGTGATGGATGTGCATGTTTTTTCCGTGCTTTAACTTTATTGAGACTTTCATTGCGACTGACCATTGAAAAAGGCATGTCGAGCCATTTTAAAATCTTCTCAACTTCCTTCACTTCAAGCTCTAACATCATGCCTCTTTTTACGCGAGATGGAAGTGATACAGGTCCAAATCTGGTTCGAATAAGACGGCTCACTGGCAAATTAAAATGCTCAAATAAACGTCTAACTTCTCTATTTCTGCCTTCCATCAATATGACTTGATACCAGCGATTAGCACCTTCGCCACCTTGATAACGAATTTCATCAAATTTTGCGAGACCATCTTCTAACTTAACGCCTAATTTTAATTTAGACATTTGTTCTTCGGTTAATTCACCAAAGATACGTACAGCATATTCACGTTCAATTTCAAATTTAGGATGCATAAGGCGATTAGCAAGATCTCCTGAAGTGGTAAACATAAGAAGTCCTGAAGTATTAATATCGAGACGCCCTATCGAAATCCATTTTTCATTTTTAATTCTAGGTAACTTTGAAAATACTGTAGTTCTTTTTTGAGGGTCACTTACCGAAACAATTTCACCTTCAGGTTTATGATAGATAAGAATTTTAGGAAATTTTAAATCAAAGAAAAGATGCGTCGTTTTTCCATCAATCTTAATGACGTCATGCTCATGGATCAATTGACCTAAAGTTGCTGGGCTGTCATTGACATGCACACGACCCGCTTCGATATATTTTTCCATTTCTCGTCTGGATCCAATGCCAGATTGAGCGAGGAGTTTATGTAAGCGCTGTGTTTTAGATGGGCTTGTTGGCTTGCTATCTTTAGTTGAGTCTTGATCTTGTGAACGCATAAGGTAATTAAGCCATTAATGACTTAACGTTAAACATTCAAAGGAATTTCATTTTGGAGGAAGCTTTCGATATCAGGAAGCTCGGATAAAGATCTTAAATTAAAATCATTTAAAAAATGTTTTGTTGTCGCATACAAAGAGGGTCTTCCAGGCACATCTTTTTGACCAATCACATCAATCCAATCTCTTTCTTGAAGCTGTCTAATGGCATTGGGATTGAGTGCAACACCTCTAATTTCTTCAATCTCACCACGTGTGACTGGCTGCCTATAAGCCACAATTGCCAATACTTCCATTACAGCACGACTATATTTAGCTACTTTTTCAGGGCTTAATCTCATGAGATAACTTGCATATTCTTCTCTTGCTTTAAATCGATAACCTGAGGCTACGAGCACTAACTCCATAGTACGGTCTTGCCATTCTGTTTTAAGCTCATCTAGCAACATTCTTAATGTCGAACGTTCAATTTTTTCAGAAAATAATTTTTGCAAATCATCTAAAGATAGAGGATTGGCACTTGTTAGTAATGCCACCTCTAGTATTTGTTTAATCTTTGATATGTTATTTAAATCTGTCATGGCTTAATTAATCTGTAATTTAATGTAGATAGGAGAAAAACTTTCTTGCTGAGTAATTTTAATAAGTCGCTCTCTTGCTAATTCTAATATAGCTAAGAAACATACAACTAATTTTTGAATTCTATCTTCAGCCACATCAAACAATGATGAAAACTCAACAAATTCTTCCTCTTGAAGTTTTCTTAAAATCATGGTCATGTGCTCTCTTACAGAGAGTTCATTTCGAGCAACTTTATGCGCTTCAAAATGTTTTGCACGATTTAAAATATTTTTCCATGCTGCGAATATTTCATCGATCGATACATCTGGATAAGTAATTTCTGTAATTTTTTCAAAATAGGCATTGGCTACAAAAAGATCAACGCCCACTTGTGGCATTTGTGTGAGTTTTTCAGAGGCTATTTTAATAAGCTCATATTCCATGAGTCTTCGCACAAGTTCAGCGCGGGGATCTTGTTCTGTATCTACTTCGGCTGTTTTCTTAGGTAACAGCATTCTTGATTTAATTTCAATCAAGACAGCGGACATAAGTAAATAATCTGCAGCTAACTCAAGTTTAATTTCTTTCATTTTCTCTACATAATCCATGTACTGAATTGTTAAGTCAGCCATAGGGATGTCGAGAATATCTAAGTTATGTTTTCTAATGAGGTATAAAAGAAGATCGAGCGGTCCTTCAAAAGCTTCTAGGTAAATTTCAAGTGCGTCAGGAGGGATGTAGAGATCCTGAGGTAATACCTCAATATTCTCTCCATGAATTTTTCCAATCGTCGCTGTTTGCACTTCTTGATTCATTAGTAATTTAACCCCATCGCTTCCCTTACTTCTCGCATCGTTTCTCTTGCTAATTTTCTCGCTTTTTCACAACCTTCTGCCACGATATTTTTTACAAGATCAGGATCTTCAATGTAATGAGATGCTCTTTCTTGAATAGGTTTCAATTCTTTATTAATCGCTTCAATCACAGGTTGCTTACACTCAATACATCCTATTTTAGCTTCTTTACATCCCGTTTCGACCCAAGACTTTATTTCGTCATTTGAGTAGACTTGATGCAATTGCCACACAGGGCAATGATCTGGATTACCTGGGTCATTTCTTCTGACGCGCGCAGGATCTGTTGGCATTGTTTTAATTTTTTTCTCAACAGATTCAGGAGACTCTCTTAAGGCAATTGTATTGTTATAAGACTTAGACATTTTTTGACCGTCTAAACCAATCATCTTTGATGCGGGGGCTAATTTATATTCAGGCTCAACTAGAATCATTTTGCCACCCCCTTCTAAAAAGCCTAATAACCTTTCTTTGTCGCCTAAACTTAACCCCTGATGTTCTTCGATTAACACGCGCGCTGAATCTAAGGCTTCCTCGTCGCCATTTTCTTGATACGCTGTTTTCATTTCTATATAGAGACTGCTTTTTTTAGAGCCTAATTTTTTAATCGCCTCTTCAGCTTTTTCAACAAAGCCAGCTTCTTTGCCATAAAGATGATTAAAGCGCCTTGCAATTTCACGTGTAAATTCAATATGAGGAATTTGATCTTCGCCAACAGGCACTTGAGTTGCCTTGTAAATTAAAATATCCGCACTTTGTAATAATGGGTAGCCTAAGAATCCATAAGTCGATAAATCTTTAGAAGATAATTTTTCCTGCTGATCTTTATAAGTTGGCACTCTCTCTAGCCAGCCCAGAGGTGTGATCATAGATAACAGAGTATGAAGCTCAGCGTGCTCAGGGACTTTAGATTGAATAAAGATAGTTGCTGTTGCTGGATCAACCCCCGCTGCAAGCCAATCCACTACCATTTCCCAGACGTTCTCTTCAATAATTTCAGGAGAGTCATAATGTGTTGTAAGTGCGTGCCAATCCGCTACAAAGAATAAACATTCGAATTCATGTTGGAGGTTGATCCAATTCTTTAGCACTCCATTGTAATGACCCAAATGAAGATTGCCCGTGGGTCGCATGCCAGATATGACGCGTTCAATAGCCATAACCTATACCTTCATCCTTAAGCAAATATCCATAAAATTAAACTTTGACTAATTTGGATCAGAGGAAAAATGATCAAATCAAGAATATGGGTCATTAATAAAATAATCAAAATTAAAAAACCATATCGCTCAACTTGCGCGTATTTATAAGCAAGATGGTTTGGTAATAAACTCACAGCAATTCTTCCTCCATCAAGCGGTGGAAGTGGAATTAGATTCAAGACCATCAAAGACAAATTAATACTAATGCCTGCAATACTCATTTGTTGAATAAATAAAGACATTGATTCTGGAAAGTATGCGCTTCGTCCAAATAAAATCGTCCAAAAAATCGCCATGATTAAATTTGAAAAAGGACCAGCAGCAGCTACCCAAAGCATATCTTTTTTAGGATGGCGTAAATTCATAAAATTAACTGGAACAGGCTTGGCCCATCCAAACAAAACGCCTCCTAATAATACAGTTAACGCTGGGAGAATAATGGTACCAATCGGATCGATATGCCTGAGTGGATTTAAACTAATTCTGTTTTGGTTGTAAGCAGTCAAATCGCCAAAATGCTTTGCAGCATAGCCATGAGCTGCTTCATGAACCGTAATCGCAAAGATGATGGGAAGCGCGTAAACGGTAACTTTTTGTATAGCGGTTAATTCCATATATAGAATGTCATTCTATTTGAATATTCTTATATTCAATCAAGAAATATGTGATTTTAAGAAAAAATTTAGTTCAGTAAGGCATTGACTTCATTCCAACTTTTCCATATCGGAACGCATGTTTCAGGAAGTTTGGGTAAAGACCCCATCTCCTTATAAGAAATCCCTGGCCCATGATAGTCAGAACCTATAGATGCTAGAAATTCAAACTCATCTGCAATTCTTGCAAATTTTAAAGAATCTTCAGTCGTATGACTTCCTGAAATAACTTCAATCCCTTGGCCTCCCAATGCTTTAAATTCATTTAAGAATGCCAAAAGATTATTTTTACCTAAATCGTATCGAGCAGGATGAGCGATGGCTGCAATACCGCCACTTTCATGAATCCATGTCAGCGCATTTTCTAGAGTGGTCCATGTGTGTTCAATAAAGCCTGGTTTGCCTTTTACGAGATAATTTTTAAATACGGTTCTCACATCTTTAGCATGGCCTGTTTCAACTAAAAATCTTGCAAAATGTGTTCGACCTAGAATGCCTGATTTTGCATATTTTAATGCGCCTTCTAAGCTGCCTTTGATACCTACTTCATCAAGTGCATGCGCCATTTGTTTCGCTCTTTCAAAGCGCCCTTCTCGGATAGAAGAAAGTCCTTGCAATAAGGTTTTATTTTCTGAATCTACATTTAATCCAACGATATGAATCGTACCCCTTTTCCATGTCACTGAAATTTCAACGCCATGAATTAAGTGCATGCCTAATAATTTTGCTTCTGAAGTTGCCTCTTTTAAACCTTCCACATCATCATGATCAGTCAAAGAAAGAACTTTAATGCCTTTAGCATGTGCATGTTGAACAAGTGCAGTTGGGCTTAATAAACCATCAGATATAGTAGAATGTGAATGAAGATCAATCATAGTTATAGGTGCTTCGATATGAACTACCATAGTATCAGATAGTCTAGACCAAAGATAATTTACAAAAGCCTTGAGGTAATTTTAAAAAATGAAATTTCTATTCGATCTCTTTCCTGTCATTCTTTTTTTTATTGCATATAAATTTTCAAACATTTATACCGCAACATTAGTCGTCATTGCTGCCACATTTTTTCAAGTGATCTATAGCAAGCTCATTCATAAGAGAGTGGATAAATTACTTATATTTAATGCTGTATTGATCAGTATCTTAGGTGGCACAACTTTATGGCTTCATGACGCAAACTTCATTAAATGGAAGCCCAGTATTTTGTATTGGCTGCTATCAGGCGCACTTTTATTTTTTCAATTTTTTAAGAAAAAAAATCTTGTTAAAAATCTCATGGGCCAACAAATTCAATTAAATGAAAAAACTTGGAATCAAATCAATATGACTTCTGCAGTATTTTTTGGTGGTCTAGGTGCGCTTAATCTTTATGTCGCTTTTAATTTTTCAGAAAGCACTTGGGTCAATTTTAAATTATTTGGCATTACAGGATTAATCATCTGCTATGCCATATTGATTGGTGTTTTAGCATCAAGAGCGAATCACAAATAATATGTTTTACGCCATCATTGCTAAAGATAAGCAAAATAGCCTTAATCAAAGATTAGCTCAAAGACCAGCGCATTTAGCGCGCATTAAAATATTACAAGATCAAGGAAAGCTTCTTCTCGCAGGGCCTTTTCCTGCTATCGATGCCATTGATCCTGGTTTAGATGGCTTTTCAGGAAGCCTCATTGTGGCTGAATTTACTTCGCTCGATGAGGCGATACGTTGGGCACATGAAGATCCTTTTTATACTTCAGGTGTTTACGCTGCTGTTGAAGTAAAACCTTTCAGAAAAACACTGCCTTAAATATTTATGCTGCAAGATCTTATTAAAGAAAAGCTGGCATTTTTAGAGCCTTCGCATTTAAGCCTTAAGGATTTAAGCGATCTTCATAAGGGACATAGTGGCAATACGGGTGGAGGACATTTCAATTTAGAAATTACAAGTTCGCATTTTTTAGGAAAATCAACGATAATGAGGCATCGCATCATTTACGACGCGCTTAAAGATTTAATTCCTCAAAAAATTCATGCATTAAGTATCAAGGCTGATTTGCCTTAAGGAATCACTCTACAATATTAATTACCAAGGAGCTTTAATGTTTTCTGTTATCAAAACCTTAGTTTTTGTTTTACTTATCCAGCTTGGAATTTTAGCGCAAGCAGCCGATTTAAATATTACGGTGAATGGGAAGCCTATCAAAAAGAATCTTTATGATTTTGTAGTGAAAGATCTTACAAGTCGCGGCCAAAAAATGGATGACAATCTTAACAATATGATTGTGAATCGCATGATTGCAATGGAACTCATTAATCAAGAAGCAGAGAGAACAGGGCTTAGTAAAGACGCAAACTATCTTTTAAAAGAAGAATTAGCACGTAAGGAAATGCTGTACAACACATTCTTACAAAACTACGTACAAAAAAATCCTATTTCAGAATCTGATATTAAAAATGCTTATGAACAATACAAAAAAGATTTAGGCACACAAGAATTCAATGCAAAACATATTCTTGTTGCAAGTGAGCAAGAAGCTAAAGATGTCATTGCTGAGCTTAATAAAGGCGGCAACTTTACTAAACTTGCAAAAGATAAATCAAAAGATCCAGGTTCAAAAGATAAAGGTGGTGATTTAGGCTGGTTCCCGGCGAATACAATGGTTAAACCATTTGCTGATGCACTGACGTCACTTAAAAAAGGTAACTTCACAACAACACCTGTGCAAACACAATTTGGCTGGCATGTGATTAAACTAGAAGATACAAGAGCACTTCAAGCGCCTGAGTTTGATAAAGTGAAAGAAGGTTTGGCTAAAACACTTCAACAGAAACAACTTGATAAACTTGTTTTAGACCTTAAAGCAAAAGCTAAGATTGTAGATAACCGTAAATAAGGAATTCAATCTTAGAAGTCATACAAAGCCTGCGCTACGCAGGCTTTTTTGTATATAATAATAAGAATCATTATCATTTAGATGGCTATGACTACCTTATTAGAATTATCAGAAGGCCAAAGCGGCTTTATCCATAAGCTCGCCATGGATCGCTTACTTATCCAAAGGCTGAATGCCATGGGGTTGAAACGCGGCAAGAAAATCACCGTCTTAAGAAAAGCGCAGTTTAAGGGTCCTTTTCACATCATGATTGATACGACTGAACTCATGATTCGGGAACACGAAGCATCGCTCATCCACATTAATAAAGCTCTCCTATGAAACGTATTGCCCTCTTAGGTATGCCAAATACGGGCAAGTCGACTCTGTTTAATCGCTTAAGCGGATCATCGGCACGCGTGGGTAATTGGCCTGGCATTACCGTGGATTTGCATGCAGTCAAAACATTGCTAGGCGGCCATATGGCTGAACTAGTGGATCTTCCAGGCATTTATGATCTTCAAGGCTTATCTGAAGACGAAAAAATTGTACAAAGCTTTATCAACCACAACAAGATTGATTTAGCGATTGTTGTCTTATGTAGCGCTCAAATTGAACGACAGCTTTCATTGTTATTACAACTTCAAAAACTTCATATTCCGTGTGTATTAGCGCTCAATATGCATGATGAAGCAAAAAAAATGGGCATCACTATCAATGCACCATTATTAGAAAAAAAACTTAAAACACCTGTCGTTAAAACAAGCGCTAAATTCGGCGAAGGTATGGCTCAACTTTTAAAGGCATCCACTCAAGTGATGAATCAAAAAATCACTGCGCCTATTAAAAAAATTAAGCCATTAAATTTATCCGATCAAATATCTCACGAAAAAACAATTCAAGCTTTAATCAAATCAACTGTTAAGTATCCGGCCAAACTTAACGATAAGAATACAAAAAAATTAGATGCTCTCTTTTTAGATCCTTATTGGGGCTTGCCTATTTTCTTTGTGATTGTATTTTCGATATTTCAGTTTATCTTCACGCTCGGTAAACCCATTCAAGATTTGATGACTCAATTCTTTAATTTTTTTAGGGTGGATTATCTTGAGCCTTTATTTACAAATCATCATGGTATCTTTCAAAGCTTACTCTTAGATGGTCTCTATTTAGGTGTCACTACTGTGGCTGCCTTTGTACCCATTATTATTCTTTTCTTCCTCATCATGAGCATTGTCGAAGATAGCGGTTATTTCTCAAGAGCTGCATTTTTAATGGATGCCTTGATGGAAAAGATAGGCTTGGATGGCAGAGGTTTTGTCATGATGCTTATGGGCTTTGGTTGCAATGTGCCCGCTCTCATGGGCACTAAAATTATGCGCACAAAAGAATTGCGTCTTTTAACGATGTTTGTGATTCCATTCTCATTATGCTCAGCAAGACTTCAGGTATTTTTATTTATTATTACAGCGCTCTTTAGTGCCAAATATGGTCCTTTGGTTCTTTTTTGTCTTTATCTATTAAGCTTTTTGACGATCTTTATTTCAGCACTTATTTTTAAACATCAGTTTAAAAATAAGGAGCCTATTATTATTGAATTGCCCCCGTATCGCTTTCCTACAATGAATCACATCATCAAAAGAAGCGTGCTTGAGATTAAACATTTTCTAACGCGCGCGACTAAATTTATTATTATTGGTGTCCTTCTTGTTTGGGCATTAACGCATTTCCCAATGGATGTACCAATTGCCAGTGAACTCACTTATTCGGGTCAATTAGGTAAATGGTTATCCCCTATTTTCCATCCCATTGGTATTAATGAGCAATTGGTGATTGCGCTGATTTTTGGCTTTATTGCCAAAGAAATTGTCATTGGAGCATTAGCAGTGATTTATGGGGTAGAAGGTACTGCTTTAGCTCACCATCTTTATAGCAATGTGAGTCAAATACAGGCGATTAGCTTCTTGATTTTTACTCTCATTTATACGCCCTGTCTTTCTACGATTGCTACGCTTAAAAATGAATCTAAAAGCCTTTCATTTGTAGTTTATTCGGTCTCGTGGGCGCTCCTTCTAGCCTGGGTTTTTAGTTTTATTTTCTATCAAACCTTACTCTACTTTTCTAGTTAATTTATTAAAAATTAACAAGGTTTTAAAAAATAGCTTCTGTTAAAATCATAAGCTTAAAGTAACGTCTTAAAACACTACCCAAAACATGCAAAGCCAAGAAATTATTCATATTGCTGGTGGTCCAGCTTATTCAAAGTTTAGAAAAGAAAAACTTCTTGGAAAGCTTCAAACAATCAATAAACAAATCAAAGATATTCATTCTGAATACATTCATATCGTATGGTGTGAGAAAAAAATCACAGAAAACGATAAAGCTACCTTAGAAAAAATTCTGCATTATGGCCCTAAGGCTCACACACTAAAATTTAAACATAACGCGATTATCACCATGCCACGTCCTGGCACCATATCGCCTTGGGCTTCAAGAGCTACTGATATTGCAAACCATTGCGGACTTTATGACATCAAACGTATCGAAAGAGCGGTTGCTGTATATGTTGAATTAAAAGACGAATCTTTATTATCGGATGATGAAAAGAAAACGCTTTCAGTATTACTTCATGATCGTATGACAAAAGTTTCGATTTTTGATCTTAATGAAGCTCAATCTCTTTTTTCTCATCTACCTCCCAAACCTATTCAGTACGCAGAAATACTTGAAGGTGGAAAACAAGTCTTAAATGATTTCAATAAAAATTTAGGCTTAGCTTTATCTGAAGATGAAATTGATTATTTATTTAATTATTTTACTTCTATTAAAAGAAATCCTACGGATGCAGAACTCATGATGTTTGCACAAGCAAATTCAGAACACTGTCGCCATAAAATATTTAATGCTGATTGGATTGTAGATGGTAAGACGCAATCTAAATCACTTTTTGGCATGATCAAAAATACGCATCAATTACATCCTGGTAATACGATTGTGGCTTACTCAGACAATTCTTCTATTGTAGAAGGCGCTAAGGTCAATCGCTTTTATCCAAACCAAAATGGTGTTTATGGTGATCACGAAGAACTTACTCACTTTATTATGAAAGTGGAAACGCATAATCATCCGACAGCAATCTCTCCTTTCTCAGGCGCTGCAACAGGTGCAGGTGGTGAAATCAGAGACGAAGGTGCAACGGGAAGAGGCTCAAAACCTAAAGCGGGTCTCACAGGATTTTCAGTATCTAATTTACGTATTCCTGAATTTATTCAGCCTTGGGAAAAAGATATTTACGGCGCTCCTGCTCGCATATCATCAGCGCTCCAAATTATGATCGATGGTCCCATTGGGGGCGCTTCATATAACAATGAATTCGGCAGACCCAATATTGCAGGGTACTTTAGAACATTAGAAATCAAACACAATGATGAGATAAAAGGTTTTCATAAGCCCATTATGTTAGCAGGCGGCATTGGTAGCATTAATGATATTCATACAAAAAAACATACGATTCCACCAGGCGCCCTTCTTATTCAATTAGGCGGTCCTGCAATGCTTATCGGTTTAGGCGGTGGCGCTGCTTCAAGTATGGGCACTGGATTTAATGCAGAAAATTTAGATTTCGATTCCGTACAACGAGGTAATCCTGAGTTACAAAGAAGAGCGCAAGAAGTGATTGATCGATGCTGGCAATTAGGCGCTCAAAATCCTATCTTAAGTATTCATGATGTTGGTGCTGGTGGTTTATCGAATGCATTTCCTGAATTGGTGAATGACGGTGGCGTCGGTGCGACTTTTCAATTACGCGCAATTAACAATGAAGAGCCAAGTATGTCTCCACGCGAGCTCTGGTGCAATGAAGCTCAAGAACGTTATGTATTAGCGATCAAAGAAAAAGATCTTGATTTATTTAAATCACTTTGCGAACGAGAAAGATGTCCGTTTGCAATTGTAGGTATTGCAAAAGACGACAAACAACTTATTGTCGAAGATAGTCTTCTTAAAAAAGATGCGGTCCATATGGATTTATCTATCCTTTTAGGAAAACCGCCTAAGATGACGCGCAATGTAAAGAGAAAAGAAAGAAGAGTTAAATCTGTCAACATAGAAAATATTGATATCAAAGACGCAGCATATCGCGTATTAAGGTACCCCGCCGTTGCAAATAAAATGTTCTTGATTCATATCGGAGATCGATCAGTCACAGGATTGATTGCAAGAGATCAACTTGTGGGACCTTGGCAAGTACCTGTTGCCGATGTCGCCGTCACCTTGTCATCTTTTGATAGCACATTAGGCGAAGCTTTTGCTATTGGTGAAAAAACGCCTATTGCAATGATAGATGCTAAAGCTTCTGTGCGTATGGCATTAGGTGAAGCCATTACTAATTTATCTGCAGCATCGATTCATCATTTAGAAGATATTAAATTATCAGCCAATTGGATGGCGTCTGCAGGACATGAAGGTGAAGATGCAGCCTTATTTGATGCTGTTGAAGAGATTGGTATGCATCTTTGTCCTGATTTAGGTATTAGCATTCCTGTAGGCAAAGATTCTATGTCTATGAAGACCACTTGGTTGGATCAAGAAAAAGAAAAGACTGTGGTCTCGCCTGTATCACTCATAGTAAGTGCATTTGCACCTGTCTTTGATGCGAGAAAAACTTTAACGCCTGCGCTCAATAGAAATCTTAAAGAGAGTGGCCTTATTTATATCGACTTAGGTTTAGGCAAGAATCGATTAGGCGCTTCATCATTTAACTTAGTCTTTAATGAAGTGGGTGATATACCGCCAACACTTGATGATACAAAAACACTCAAGGCATTTTTTCAGGCTATTCAAACATTGAAAAATGAAAATATGATTGAGGCTTATCATGATCGATCCGATGGCGGGCTTTTTGCTACTTTAACTGAAATGGCTTTCGCAGGACGCTGTGGTCTAAATATCGACTTAACGGAGTGTGGTAGCGACATCAAAGCCATTCTATTTAATGAAGAATTAGGTGCTGTCATTCAAGTTAAAAAAGAACATATCTCAAGTGTGCTTACAAAAATGAATGCCGCTTTAAATCAAAATGCTTTCTTCATTGGATCGATTCATTCCGATCAAACGATTCACATTAAACATCAAAATAAAATCGTCTTTGAAGATACAAGGTCAAACTTACAAAGCGCTTGGACTGAAACATCTTTCAAGATGCAATCGATACGAGATAATCCAGAATGTGCTTTAGAAGAATTTTCTATTATTTCAGATGATCTTGATCCGGGGTTAAATCCAAAATTTGATTTTGACATTCCCCAATCTTTTGCGATCAAAAAAACCAAACCTAAGATTGCTATTTTAAGAGAGCAAGGTGTCAATGGCCATGTTGAAATGGCAGCCGCATTTTCGACCGCAGGATTTGAAGCGCATGATGTGCATATGTCAGATATTATTGAGGGTCGCAAATCTTTAACTGATTTTTCAGCGCTTGTTGCATGTGGTGGTTTTTCATATGGCGATGTATTAGGTGCAGGCGAAGGCTGGGCGAAATCTATTCTATTTAATTCAAAAACACGTGACGCTTTTGAAGCTTTTTTCTTAAGGCCTGACACGATAGCACTTGGTATTTGCAATGGCTGTCAAATGATGAGTAATCTGAAAGAAATTATTCCAGGCTCAGCTTTATGGCCACATTTTGTAAAAAATAAATCGGAGCAATTTGAAGCAAGATTTGTATCCGTCGAAATTCTTAAATCTAATTCAATATTCTTTAATGGTATGCATGGCGCGATACTTCCAATCGCGGTAGCACATGGCGAAGGCTATACGGAATATCAAACTCAGAATCAGATGAATGATGTTTTAAATCATCAACTTGCGACACTTCGCTATGTTGATAATTACCATAAGGGAACTTCTGCCTATCCGATGAATCCAAATGGCTCTCCTGAAGGAATTACTGGATTTACTTCGGATAATGGGCGATTTTCTATTATGATGCCTCATCCTGAGAGAGTTTATAGAGCAGTTCAAAACTCTTGGCATCCTGAAGCATGGGATGGATTAGCACCATGGTATAAAATGTTTGCAAATGCTTATCAATTTTTTAACTAAACGAAAGAATCACTCCATATGAATAAATTTTTAAAAACAACACTGACATTAATTTTGCTTACTTTCTCAATGCAGCTTTTCGCATTAACGGATGCAGAAGAAATAGAATTTGCAGGCGCTGTGAATGAGGGCAAATTACCTATTGTTAAAAAGTATATTGAAGTCAAAAAAGTAGACATCAATGCAACGTATTTTGCATGGAGTCCACTTCTCATGGCAGCGTCTAAAGGACAATTCCAAACGCTCAAATATTTAGTTGATCATGGTGCTGATATTAATTACACACATCCACTTACAAAAATGAATGCTTTTCATCATGCAGCTTTTGACGGTAGAACTGATATTGTTAAATACCTTGCTTCTAAAGGTGCTGATATTAATAAAAAGATGAAGGGCGGTGTATCTATCGTTCGCGTTGTCAAAGATAAAGGCGATAAAAAAATGGTTGATCTACTTCTTTCTCTAGGTGTGAGTGAAGAAGGTTGCGAAGAGAAATGTCTTTAATCAATAATATAGCTCATTAAATTATGAAAAACTTACGTGTATTTTTAGTTCTACTCTCAGTAATTATAAGTGTGACTTTAAAAGCACATGAATCACTGAATGCAATCTCGGGCTTTGTAAGTCCTGAATCAGTGGTTCAAGATGCTAAAGGTGATATTTATGTCTCCGAGATTGGCGAATTCAATAAAGATGGTGATGGAAAAATTACACGTATTTCAATCGATGGAAAACTTTCAACATTTGCAAGCGGTATGGACGATCCTAAAGGCTTAACTTTTATCGGCAAGTCTTTGTATGTGACAGATAAGAATCGAGTATTGAAAGTTGAGCCTAATGGCAAATGGGCTGTATTTGGAAGTACCATGGCATTTCCACAAACGCCTGTTTTTTTAAATGATATTACTTCAGATGAAGTAGGCAATTTGTATGTGAGTGATAGTGGTAATCTTAAATCAGGGGGTGCTATTTTTAAAATTGCTCAAGACAAAAAAATCACTCTAGTGCTTAATGAAAATACGCCTGAAATTTTGGCGCCTAATGGTCTTTGGATCATTAAAAATGATCTATATGAAGTAGATTTTTCAAGTGGTATTTTATACAAAATTAATTTGAAAACTAAATCAATTTCAAAAGTTGCTGAAGGATTTGGCGGTGGAGATGGGCTAATTAAATCTAAAGATAATTTCTTTGTCAGTGACTGGAAAAATGGAAAGATTTATAAAGTGCAAGGTAGCAAAGTGAGTTTATATAAAGACGGTTTTACCGCAGCTGCTGACATAGCTCTGTCTTATGATAAAAAATCTATCATTACACCAGATATGAAAGCCGGCTCAGTCACCCTCGTTCCTATTCATTAGTTAATATATGGAATTAAGAGCGCAATGCCTAAAGGCGCTTGCCGCAAACGATTTAAATCAGAAATTAAATCAAGTTCAAGCGATATACAAATCTTTTAAATCGCACCAAATAAAGATTGATTCAAAAGCTGATATAAAACACACCTATCATTTACCAGGTGCGCCTTCAAAACCTGACATTGTCGCACCCAGGCTCGTTGAAAAAAGATCGGCTTCGACTCAGCATGGAAAATTAATATTTATTCATGCATTAGCTCATATTGAATTTAGTGCAATTAATTTAGCGCTCGATATCATTTGGCGCTTTAAAAATCTCCCAGAGCAATTTTATAGCGACTGGCTTCAAATCGCCTATGAAGAACAGACGCATTTCAATTTGCTTAATGACTATCTTAAAAAATTTGGTTTAGCTTATGGCAGCTTTAATGCCCATAACAGTCTTTGGGAAATGGCTGAGAGAACAAGTCACGACTTAATTCATCGTTTAGCACTCATTCCTAGGACCATGGAAGCAAGAGGTCTTGATGTCACACCCCCTATTATCGAAAAATTTAAGCAGCAAAAAGATGATGACATTGCAGCGATCCTACAAATCATCTATGAAGAAGAGATTCATCATGTATCAATCGGTAATATTTGGTATCGATGGGCATGTGACACTCAAAAGCTAGACCCTCATGAAACATATAAAAATTTACTTGTGACTTACGAGATTGAACTTAATTATCAAAAACTAAATAAAGAAGCACGTTATAAAGCCGGCTTCCTAAAAGAAGAGCTTATTTAAACTTTAAAAAGATTTAATACGCCATTAAAGTCTGAGTGGTTGAATTTAAACCGTGCCTTTTCTTGCACAATAGGCTTGGCATGATATGCAATGCTATATTGAGCTTCAGCTAACATCTTTAAATCATTCGCTCCATCACCAATCACGATTGTTTTTGACTTATCAATATTGAGTTTAGCTTGAAATTCTCTTACTGTTTGAGCCTTCACTTCGTCATTTACAATGCGCCCTAATACTTTACCGGTGAGCTTCTTATCTTTAATTTCAAGCTGATTGGATATAGCAACATCAATCCCTAGTTTATTTTTCACATAATCTGCAAAATAATCGAAGCCACCTGACACAAGCACTGTAGTGACATTATTTTTACGACAAGCTTTAATCCATGCTTGAGTGCCCTCGTTAAATTTTAATCTTTCTTCTATGACCTTAAAGAGCATTTCTTCTCCAAGACCTTCTAATAACGAAACGCGTTTAATAAGGCTTTGTGAAAAATCAATTTCTCCCATCATGGCGCTTTTAGTAATTAAAGCGACATCTTCTTTTTTGCCACACATGTCTGCGATTTCATCAATACATTCAATCGATATGAGTGTTGAATCCATATCCATGACACATAAGCTAAATTCATTTAAAGCTTTGTAATGATCTAAGATTGCAAAATCTATATGCTTTAGATGAAGCTGATTTTTTAAATCTCCGGATAAATCCTCTCCAATCTCATATATAGCAGCATTGTCATTAATAAGCTGATATGGATAATCTGTCGCTTGGCCTAAAATTTCAGAGATTTCTGCCAAATGACTTTGAAAACTATGTGAAGATTGAACTAATAATTTCATAGTATGAATAAATGATAAAAGGCTCTAAATGAATAATTCTAACATTGCTATGAAAATATAATTCTTAACTAGCATGTTTGTCTAAATTCGTAGAAAATAATGCTTATTTAGCTCCTTTTTTACCATGAATCTCCACGAATATCAGGCCAAACAATTAATTGCAAAATACGGCATTTCTGTTCCAAAAGGTATTGCAATTAAATCTATAGATGAAGTGGATAAATCAATAGCCGAGTTAAAGTCCTCCTCTTATGTCATCAAAGCCCAAATTCACGCGGGCGGAAGAGGTAAGGCGGGTGGCGTTAAAATTGTCAGCTCCAAAAAAGAGGCGGTTGAAGTTGCAAATTCACTTCTCCATAAAAAACTTGTCACCTATCAAAATAAACCGGATGGTCAGCCCGTTAATACGCTTCTTATCGAAGAGTCATGCGACATCGAAAAAGAATTATATTTTTCTATATTAGTTGATAGGCAATCAGAAAAAATCGTCGTCATTGCATCTTCTGCTGGCGGTATGGAAATTGAAGAAATTTCTAAAAATAATCCTGAAAAAATTATCAAAGAAACGTGCAGTCCTATTAACGGACTCATGGATTTTCAATCAAGAAATATTGCCTTTGCATTAGGTTTACCGAACGAAATGATTAATGATTTTGTTAAGTTTGCTCGAAGTGCTTTTAAAGTCTTTATTGAAAATAATTTAGCGCTATTAGAAATTAATCCACTCGTGATTACTTCTCATAAAAAAATAATTGCCCTCGATTGCAAAATAAACGTTGATGACAATGCACTTTACAAACAAAAAACATTAGCTGAGCTTCGTGATTGGTCACAAAATGATTCTAAAGAAGCTGAGGCTTTTGACGCCGGATTAAATTACATTGCACTCAATGGCAATATTGGCTGTATGGTCAATGGCGCAGGTCTGGCTATGGCCACCATGGATCTTATTAAACTTTATGGTGGAGAGCCTGCAAACTTTTTAGATGTTGGTGGTGGAGCTACTGCTGAAACAGTTGCGAAAGCTTTTAAAATTATTCTTGATGATAAGAACGTACAAGTCGTTTTAGTTAATATTTTTGGCGGTATTATGCGTTGCGATATTATTGCAGAAGGTATTATTGCCGCAGTTAAAGAAGTCGGTATCCAAATCCCTATTGTGGTGAGATTAGAAGGTACCAACGTTGATCTTGGCAAAAAACTTTTACAAACAAGTGGCTTAAATATTAAAGCTGCAAATACACTTACTGAAGCGGCAACTATCGCGACTAACCTTATAAAAAAATAACATGTCTATTCTGATTAATAAATCTACCAAGGTAATTTGCCAAGGCTTTACTGGCAAACAGGGGACCTTTCACTCAGAGCAAGCGCTCGCGTATGGTACAAAATTGGTAGGTGGGGTTACGCCTGGAAAAGGTGGCACATCTCATCTCAATCTACCTGTATTTAATACAGTAAGAGATGCTATTAAAACAACGGGTGCTAACGCCACAGTAATTTACGTCCCCCCTGCTTATGCTGCAGACTCAATTATTGAAGCTTCGGAAGAAGGTATTGAAATTATCGTATGTATTACAGAAGGTATTCCCATACAAGATATGATTAATGTGAAGGCAGCTATACGCGCTAATCAATCAAAGCTTATTGGACCTAACTGTCCTGGTGTGATTACACCTGGAGAATGCAAGATTGGCATCATGCCTGGCAGCATTCATTTGCCTGGATCAATTGGTATTATTTCAAAATCAGGCACATTGACTTACGAAGCGGTTCAGCAAACTACTATACTTGGTTTAGGTCAGAGTACCTGCGTTGGTATTGGTGGAGACCCTATCAAAGGACTTAATTTTATTGAATGCTTACAAATGTTTGAGGAAGATAACAATACCAAGGGCATTATCTTAGTCGGCGAAATTGGTGGATCGGATGAGGAAGCAGCTGCTGAATATATTAAACAACACATTAAAAAACCTATTGCAGGTTATATTGCCGGCATTACAGCCCCCGAAGGAAAAAGAATGGGTCATGCAGGGGCCATTATTTCGCAGGGCTCTGGTCTTGCAATAGATAAAATCAAAGCATTAGAAAAAGTCGGGGTCAGCATGTCTAAATCGCCTGCGGACATGGGACTTACCATGCAAGCCTTATTAAAAAAATAAAAATTGTATAAAAAAACTCTTTTCGTTTTTCTTTTGATTACTTCTTTATTTGCATCAATTGCATATGCTGAAGAGTCTGTGAATTATCTTTTAACTGCAGCTTCAAAAGGTGATATTGAAACAGTAAGCGCTATCTTAGAAAGTGGTGGCAATCCAAATACTAAAGATGAAGATGGTGTCACAGCATTAATGTATGCCGCAAGAAAAGATATGGATAAGATTGTGGCGCTTTTAATTAAAAAAGGTGCGGCAGTAAATGCAACTGAAAACAATGGTTGGACTGCACTAATGTTCGCAGCCAAAAAAAATTATGTACGATCAGCTCAGTTGCTACTCGATAATGGAGCAGATCCTAAAATAAGAGACAATGATGGGTGGAGTGCTTATGGATTAGCTGCCATATCAGGATTTCATGACACTGTAGACCTCTTAATTAAGCATGGTATTGATCCTAATAACGCCAACGATGCTGGACAAACTGTTTTAATGTATGCAGCCAAGAATGGTGACATTAAAACAATTGAAACACTACTTGATCATGGCGCTGATCCAAATATTGTAGATAAATATAAATATAGCCCTCTTATGTATGCTGCCAGGGAAGGTAATGCAGACGCAGTAACTCTCTTTATAAAACGTGGCGTAAAAATTGATTATGAAGATCAATTTAATTGGACAGCTCTTACTTGGGCTACTAAAAAGAATCATTTAGCAGTCGCTAAAATCCTCATAGGAAACGGGGCCAATATTGATCGTAAAGATTCTGATGGCACACCAATTCTTCATTACGCTATAGCAAATAAATCCAAAGAAATGACTCAACTTTTCATTGACGCAAAAGTTAATTTAAAAGCAAAAGATCGTTATGGATTAACAGCGCTTGTATACGCGCTTAAAGCTAAAAATAGTGAGATTGTTGATCTGATTAAAAATGCGGGTGGCAGTTACTAAACATCATGAAAATAGCGCTAGCGCAAATAAATTCATTTGTTGGTGATATTGAAAATAATAGTAACCTTATCATTAAGCGCGCTAAAGAAGCTTCTAAAAAAGGAGTTGAATTATTTATTACTCCCGAACTTTCCATATGTGGCTATCCACCTGAAGATCTTGTTTTAAGAGAAGATTTTCTTGGTGCGTGCTCAAAAGCTTTAAAAAAGATTGCGAAAGCCTTGCCTTCAGTCAAAGTCATCGTGGGGCATCCTTTAAAAAAGGGTAGCAAAATATATAATGCAGCCTCTTTGCTTTTTAATGGAAAAATTCAAGGTACCTATTTCAAGCAAACTCTACCAAATTATGGCGTATTTGATGAAAATAGATATTTTGAGCCAGGTGAAAAAGAATTTATCTTTACACATAAAAGTTTAAAAATTGGTCTCTTAATCTGTGAAGATGCTTGGAGTATTTCACCAAGCAAATTACTCAATAAAAAATCGGTGGATGGCATTATCGTAATTAATGCATCTCCGTATGAAATAGAAAAATCTGATACTCGAATCAAAGTTATTTCTAAATTAGCGAAAGAAACTAAGTCTACTGTGATCTACCTCAATGCAATTGGGGGTCAAGATGAACTCATATTTGATGGGGGTTCTTTCGTTGTCAATAAAGAAGCAAAACTGTTGCATCAATCATCCTTCTTTAAAGAAGAAACAGCAATTATTGATATTTTTTCAAAAACAACTATTAAAAATAATAGCCATAAAACTCCCTATAGCAAGGAGGCACACCTATATGAAGCGCTTAAATTAGCACTCAAAGATTATGTAGTTAAAAATAATTTTAAAAACCTATTTATAGGCTTATCTGGTGGCATTGATTCTGCTTTAGTTTTGGCCCTAGCAAACGACACATTTGATAAAAAAAATATTACTGCCGTGATGATGCCTTCAGAATTTACCGCAAAAATAAGCATTACAGAGTCTAGAAGAATGATTAAAAATACTGGGGTGAATTATAAAGAGATAAACATTCAATCTATTTTCAAGCTTTTTAGAAAAACATTGTCTAGTGAATTTAAAAATAAACCTTTTGATACCACCGAAGAAAATTTACAAGCTCGTATTAGAGGTGTTTTATTAATGGCGCTATCTAATAAATTTAATGGCCTTGTGATATCGACAAGTAATAAAAGTGAAACAGCTGTAGGTTACACAACTCTCTATGGTGATATGGTCGGAGGATTCGCACTTCTTAAAGATGTGCCAAAGACATGGGTTTATAAACTAGCACATTATAGAAATTCAATATCTACAATCATTCCAAATGAAAT
>CAINIH010000071.1 GCA_903849185.1 uncultured Methylophilaceae bacterium | reverse complement strand
GTCCATTTTCAAAAATGCTTAAGGAATATCTCTCATATAGCTTTTTTGGGTTTATAGTAATAAAGGAACTATTAAAAAAAATTAGGTGATCTATATCATTGATATTTTGAATTGAAAGTAATCCTAGCTTATAAGAATAAAAATCGTATCCTTCGTTTTTACGCACGATAACATTTGCGTAAGGCTTTAATTTTTGAATGCTATTCTTGTTAAGTTTGGTCGAAACAAAAATGATTTCTTCTGCAAAACGATGAATATATCTCACGTGATCAAAAAGATTTTTAGTGAGATGGCCTTCTTGATGATAATGCGCAATTACAAAAGCTATTTTTTTATAGTCTGACATTTATTGATTTTGATACAATCATACATCCTAAATCTTCTTTAAAAAAGTCATGATCCCAGTTATTTTTAACGTTCATGTTGAGCCCGATGAGCGAGTCATTCTATATCAAAAAAAGCGCTGGCTTGGATATGAAAATCTCCACACTTACTTCAATAAACTAAGACCTAAATTCGAAAAAGCCACAAAAAAGCCGGTAAAGTTTAATTGGCTATTTCGGCTCGATCCACAAATCAAAGAGGTATATGGTTCCTATGATTGGGCGTTAAAGAATTACAGTGAACTTGTTGATGAATCTATAGCGCTGGGCGATGATTTTGGTGTGCATATTCATAGTTGGCGGCCGCATAGATCGTGGTTTAAAAAGTCATGGATCGCTGACTTCTCTGATGAATTATGGATTGAAAATTGCGTAAAAAATGCTCACCAAGCTTTTTTTGACCACTTTAATTTCTTGCCTACTTTTTTTTCATTCGGCGATCACTATATGACAGATAGAGTATTAACGCAGCTTGAAGGTTTAGGTTTTCGTTGTGATGTTTCAATGTATCCTGGTAGGCCATATATCAAACGTTTTGTGAGAAATGAATTATCCGTTGGACTTTTACCCAGTTTTGAACATACACCTCGCAAACCTTTTAAACCTTCTTTGAAAGACTTCACACAACCCATTAAGGGTGACGAAAGAAAAATTTGGCAGATTCCTGTAACTGTTGCAGCTTCCAGATTCGTTGGACAGGAATACCCAGAAAAACTTCTTCTTGGCATACCGTTTGATAAGGTACCTAAAATTATAGAAGATGGATTGTCACTGCCTTATCCTTATTTGCTGGCAGAAATGAGGACCGATGTGAGGATGGATGAATATAATTGCACTCAATTTGAGCTTGCTTTGGAATATTTACTTCATCACCCATCTGTTGGAGATATAAATTTTTTAGGTATGAATCAATTCATAGATCATCTAGAAAGTACAGATTACAAATCGTTTGATTATGATTAAGCTTAAGCATAAAACTTAACTGTATTTAATTGAAATATGAAGCCTCATTAAAAAATTTAGTATCTTCATCCTTACTCGATAACGATACTTTTTTAACTGGCCAATCAATTCCGATCGTTTCATCATCCCAACGTATGGCACACTCATGATCTTTGCTATAAAAATCGGTCGTTTTATATAAAAATTCCGCGGTATCCGATAATGTTAAAAACCCGTGCGCAAATCCTTCGGGGATCCACATTTGTTTTCTATTGTCAGAAGACAATATTTCGCCTACCCACTTACCAAAAGTTGCTGATGATTGTCGAAGATCCACTGCGACATCAAACACATCACCTTGAATGACGCGAACTAACTTACCTTGAGCCTTGGGTGGCAGTTGATAATGAAGTCCTCGCAATACTCCCTTCACTGATTTTGAGTGATTGTCCTGCACAAAATTAATTTTTTGACCGATCGCTTTTTCGAAACGCTCTTGATTAAAACTTTCAAAAAAGAATCCTCTCTCATCAGCGAAGACTTCGGGTTCAATCAACAAGACGTCAGGAATATTTAACGGTGTGATTTTCATGTGTTACAGAATTTTTTCTTTTAGGACGCGTTGGAGGTACTGGCCGTAACCATTCTTTGATAATGGTGCGGCTAATTTTTCTAATTGCGATGCGGTAATCCAACCACGTCGGTAACTAATTTCTTCGGGGCAAGATACCTTTAATCCCTGACGATTTTCGAGTGTCGCGATGAATTGACTTGCATCCAATAATGAGTCGTGCGTGCCGGTATCGAGCCACGCGTAACCACGGCCCATGATCTCGACATTGAGTTTTTGTTTGTTTAAGTATAGACGATTAAGATCCGTGATCTCGAGTTCACCGCGTGGTGATGGCTTTAAACTTTTTGCCATCGCGACCACATCCTTATCGTAAAAATAAAGTCCCGTCACCGCGTAATTTGATTTTGGGTTCGCGGGTTTTTCTTCTAATGATAAAACTTTATTTTCTCTATCGAATTCCGCCACACCGTAACGCTCAGGATCATGCACATGGTAAGCAAAAACTGTTGCACCAATTTCTCGCTGCATCGCATTACCCAATAACTCATTAAAGTCGTGGCCGTAAAAAATATTGTCGCCCAACACAAGTGCCGATAAATCATTACCCACAAATGTGTCGCCTAAGATAAACGCCTGCGCTAAACCATCGGGGGACGGCTGCACCTTGTATGAAATATTAAGGCCCCACTGACTGCCATCACCAAGTAAAGATTCAAAACGTGGTGTGTCATCCGGTGTTGAAATAATCAAGATGTCTTGGATGCCCGCTAGCATTAAGGTGCTAAGCGGATAATAAATCATGGGCTTGTCGTACACGGGGAGTAGTTGTTTTGAGATGCTCTGCGTCACGGGATACAAACGTGTACCCGATCCGCCCGCGAGTATGATGCCCTTACGTTTTTTAAGCATAGCTAATTTTTATCCAAATAAAATTGATTCAAGTCTTGCTGTGACATCTTCCATAATAAAGCTCGGGACTTTTTCTTTTAGGTGAGCCTTTCTTATTCGCCAGTCTAATGATTTTAATTGATGGCAATGAATTGAGCCGTGGACACTCAGTCCTGAGCCTGTCAGTGAAACAATGGTACCCATCGATCTCGCTTCGGCTGCCTCACCTTGAGATACAGGGCACATCATGGCTAACCCTCGCTCATTAAATATTTTAGCTGTAATCACTAAAGCATAATGCGGGCCCTTCATTTCTTGGCCCGAGGCCGGATCAAACTGAAGGTGAACAATATCACCCCGTTCTGGTGTGTATGGCATTAAAGTAACTCTTCGCCTACAGGAGTTATCTCCTCCCAACCTGAAACACGAGGAAATGCTTTTGGCATTTCAGCGAGTAATGTCTTTAAATCATACTTAGATTTACGGTTCACTTGGATGGTCAAACGCTCACCCTCGACCATGAGCTCAACTTTTGAACCATCTTGAAGATGGTTTTGATCAGTAAAGGCCTTGGGCACCGTCATCACGAGCGATCCACCGGACCTTCTTAAGGTTGATTGCATTTTAATACCCCTTAAAATGAATGAATGTTTTATTTTAATAAAACAAAATGTTTTACACAAGTAAAACTTTTATGGTTGCTTAATGCCCAAAGTCGACAAGATCTTTACATGTTTTTTTACTTCGTCTTCCCAATCCGGAAGGTCAAGCACAAAAGTCTCTTTTAATTTTTCTGTATTCAATCTTGAATTAAGGGGTCGCTTAGCTGCTGTCGGATATTGCGATGTAAGTATCGAATGAATCTGGTCGGGCCCGCATGTTATTTTGACATTTAATTTTATTAATTCACTCGCAATCAAACTCGCGTATTGTTGCCAATTCGTTTCACCGTCACTCGTCACGTGATATGTTCCGTAGTCGTTAAAATTTTTATTTTTTATAATCGTGTCCACAATCCTAAATGTCACATCAGCTAACATCTTTGCTGATGCAGGACTGCCCCATTGGTCACCCACGATGTTGAGCGATTCTTTTTCTTGTATGAGACGCATCATCGTCTTCAAAAAATTATTGCCGTGACACCCAAACACCCAACTCGTTCTTAAGATAATATGCTTTCCGTGTGTGCGAACTTTTTCTTCGCCCTCACATTTTGTTTTTCCATAAACAGATTGAGGATTCGTTTTATCGGTCTCGACGTAGGCTTCTTTTTTTAAGCCATCAAACACGTAGTCTGTCGAAAAATGTACCAACGGAATATCTAATTCCCTTGCCTTGTCCGCTAAAACTTCGGGGGCTAATGTATTGATTTCATATGCGAGATCAGGTTCGGATTCGGCCTTATCGACTGCGGTATAGGCTGCGGGGTTAATGATCATGTCGGGTTTTGTGTGATCAATAAAAGTTCTGATCGCATTAAGGTTCGTTAAATCTAACTCCTCACGGTCGGTCGCAATCACTTCGCCCAATGTGCTTAATTTTTTATTTAATTCAAAGCCGACCTGACCGTTCGATCCCGTGAGTAAGATCTTCATGCGTACTGTTTTTGTACCCAGTTTTTATAGTCGCCGCTAACGACATGGTTCACCCAAGTTTCATTCGCGAGGTACCACTCGACTGTCTTGCGGATGCCTGTCTCGAAGGTCTCTTGCGGTTTCCAACCCAATTCACGCTCTAGTTTAGTCGCGTCAATCGCGTAGCGCCTGTCGTGGCCCGGACGGTCTTTGACGTAGGTAATTTGTGATTCATATTTTGTGCCATCTGCTTTTGGTTTTAATTCATCTAATATGCCGCAAAGTGTTTTGACCACATCGAGGTTCGCCTTTTCATTCCAACCACCCACGTTGTAGGTCTCACCTAACTTTCCTTTTTCTAAAACGTGACGTATCGCACTGCAGTGATCTTTGACATAGAGCCAATCTCTTACTTGCTGTCCGTCACCGTAGATCGGAAGTGGCTTACCGTTTAATGCATTCAAGATGCAGAGCGGTATGAGTTTTTCTGGGAAGTGGTAGGGTCCGTAATTATTCGAGCAGTTGGTGGTGAGAACTGGTAATCCATACGTATGGTGCCAGGCACGAACCAGGTGATCACTCGCGGCCTTACTTGCGCTGTATGGACTATTAGGTTCATATGGATTTGTCTCACGGAATGCTGGGTCCGTTTTATTTAGGGAGCCATACACCTCATCGGTCGACACGTGTAGGAACCTAAAATCTTTTTTTTGATTTTCATCTAAGTCACTCCAATAACTCCTCACCGACTCGAGTAGATGATAGGTCCCGACAATATTGGTCTCGATAAAGTCACCCGGACCATGAATCGATCGGTCGACGTGACTCTCCGCCGCGAAGTTCACGACCGCCCTCACCTGATGTTTTTGTAAAAGCTGGGTCACGAGTTCACGGTCCCCGATGTTGCCTTGAATAAAGTGGTGTTGCGGATTGTTATTTAGTGAGGATAGATTCTCTAGGTTACCGGCGTATGTGAGGAGGTCGAGCGAGATGACGTCTTCGTTCGATTGGGCAAACCAGTCCAACACGAAATTTGACCCGATGAAGCCAGCAGCGCCTGTGACGAGGATAGTCATGGGAGCTATTTTAACAGTTTAATTTTAGTCTTGGTCGAGTAGATCGGTTTGGAGGTCTAACCACTTCCGCATGACGGTAAGCTTATCCGACTTTGGGAACGAGAGCCCGTTGAGCCACTTCCTCACCGCCTCGCGTGAGACTGTCGAACTGTCAAACGCACGCAAGTTGAACTCCTTCGCGATGAAGTTGGTCGATGGCACTTTTTTGTAACGCACCCTTAGCTTTTCCTTGAAGTGCGCCGCGAATTTTTTGCAATACTTACCCAAATGAAAATTATCCCCCCTTTAGATAATAGTCAAATTATGGACCCCAAAATATCAACGACTGCCAACCAAGCTAAAACTAATGCCAACTAAAGACTATGTAAAAACCTAGGATTCCAGCGAG
>CAINIH010000070.1 GCA_903849185.1 uncultured Methylophilaceae bacterium | reverse complement strand
TAAATTTTTGTTATATATAACTTTTTTAATCATCGCGAGAGTGGCGGAATTGGTAGACGCACTGGATTTAGGTTCCAGCGCCGCAAGGCGTGAGAGTTCGAGTCTCTCCTTTCGCACCATCGATCTAAATTTTAGGGAATTTTAAGTATGGCTTCAGCAGTGGAAACATTAAGTAATTTAGAAAGACGTATCACAGTCAAAGTGCCAGTCGAACCTCTTCAAAAAGAGATGTCGAGTCGCTTTCAACGCTTAACTCGAACAGCAAAAGTTCCTGGTTTTAGACCCGGTAAAGCGCCCTTAAGAATGATCGAGCAACAGTATGGGCCCCAAGTAAAAGAAGAGGTCTTTGCTGAGGCAATTGAAACTTCTTTTGGCCAAGCTATACAGGAAAATAAATTACGAGTTGCTGGTATGCCCAATATTCAGCATAAGCCACTTAATCAAGTTCACGAAGATTTTGAATATACTGCAACATTTGAAGTGTTTCCTGAAGTCACTTTAGCTGATTTTAAAGCTGCTTCTATTGAAAAACCTGAAGCTCAAATTACCGATAAAGACGTTAATAAAACCATTGATGTTTTACTTAAACAAAGAGCACAATTTATTGAATCTAATGAGGGGGCAGCTAAAGGCGATCGACTCACTTTAACCTTAACTTCATTCATTAATGATAAACAGGTTGAAACAACCGGTGATAAGCCTATTCAAATTATTCTAGGCGACGATTCTCGCTTTGCGATTTTTGATGATCATCTTGTTGGGGGTAAAGCAGGTGAGTCTAAAACATTCGAAGTTAACTATCCAGAAACACACAACCCTAAAGAGTTGGCAGGGAAAAAAGTTCAATACAATGTGAATTTTATTTTAATTGCAAAACCTAAACTTCCAGAAGTTAATGCTCAATTTGCACAATCTCTTGGCGTTGCAGACGGCAATGTTGACAAGATGCGCGAAGAAATTAAACAAAGCTTAGAGCAAGAATTAGATAAGAGAGTAAAAATAAAATTAAAGGAACAGGTATTTACTCAATTAATAGATAGCTGCAAAGCAGACTTACCCAAGGCGCTGATTAATGTTGAAATCAACCGCATGGCTCAATCAACTTACGCAAATTTAAAACAACGCGGAGCTGACTTAAAACAATTCAAATTAGAACCTTCAATGTTTGAAGAGCAAGCAAAAAAAACGTGCAAACTCAGATTAATATTGGCCGAGATTGTAGATAAAAATAATTTGCGTGCCTCACCTGATCAAATTAAAGCCATGGTGAATGAATTTGCACTTAATTTTGACGATACGGATGAGGCAGTAAAGTGGTTTTATGCTGAACCATCTAGACTTGAGGAGCCGACTGCGCTTGCAACTGAAACCAATGTAGTTGAGTGGTTTATGAAGCAATGTAAAGTTCAAAACAAAAAAACAACATTCGATGAACTTATGTCGGGACCAGCTAAAGCTTAATTATGGCTTATACAACTCCAAATAATTTAGGCTATGTGCCAATGGTTATTGAACAAAGCGGTCGAGGCGAGCGCGCTTACGATATATATTCTCGACTACTAAGAGAGCGTGTGATTTTCTTGGTAGGCCCTGTAGACGATATGACAGCAAATGTTATTGTTGCCCAGTTACTTTTTCTAGAGGCAGACAATCCTGATAAAGATATTTCTTTGTATATCAATTCACCAGGCGGATCTGTAACTGCAGGCATGGCTATCTATGACACCATGCAATTTATTAAACCTGACGTGAGCACTTTATGTATTGGGCAAGCGGCTAGTATGGGCGCTTTATTGCTAGCAGCCGGAGAAAAAGGAAAGCGTTTCTGTTTGCCTAATTCTCGAGTAATGATTCATCAGCCTTTAGGCGGATTTCAAGGGCAGGCGTCTGATATAGAAATTCACGCAAAAGAAATTTTGTTTTTAAAGGAAAAATTAAATCAAATTTTAGCAAGTCATACTGGCCAAACACTTAAAAAAATTGCCGCCGACACAGATAGGGATAACTTCTTAAGTGCTGAACAATCTGTCGAATATGGCATGGTTGACCAAGTTATATCAAAGAGATCACAAGTCATTTAATGCTATCTATCTATGGCAACTAAAAGCGATAACGAAAAATTACTTTACTGCTCGTTCTGTGGAAAAAGTCAGCACGAAGTTAAAAAACTAATTGCAGGCCCTTCGGTTCTCATTTGTGATGAGTGCGTTGATTTATGTAATGACATTATCAAAGAGGAGGTTAAAGGCCCTGCAAAAGAAGTTAAAGATCATGACCAACTTCCTTCCCCTAAAGAAATTTGTGATCAACTCGATGAGCATGTTATTGGACAAACAAGCGCGAAAAAGAGCTTAGCTGTTGCTGTTTATAATCACTACAAAAGACTTAGAGATAGTAACTCAGAGTTAGATACCGAACATAAAGATGTTGAAATTTCAAAAAGCAACATTCTGCTTATTGGCCCCACTGGCTCTGGAAAAACTCTTTTGGCGCAAACGCTTGCAAAATTACTCGATGTTCCTTTTGTGATGGCAGATGCTACAACACTTACTGAAGCAGGTTATGTAGGTGAAGATGTTGAAAACATTATGCAAAAATTATTGCAAAAATGTGATTACGATATTGAAAAAGCCCAAAGAGGTATTGTATACATTGATGAAGTCGATAAGATTTCAAGAAAGTCTGAAAACCCTTCTATAACAAGAGACGTATCAGGCGAGGGTGTTCAGCAAGCACTTTTAAAATTAATCGAAGGCACTGTAGCTTCAGTCCCCCCTCAAGGCGGTCGTAAACACCCAAATCAAGAATTTGTTGAATTAGACACAACAAATATTTTATTTATTTGTGGTGGGGCTTTTGATGGCTTAGAAAAAATTATTAAACAAAGATCTGAAAAAGGCGGAATTGGTTTTGGCGCTCAAGTAAATAGCAAGGCAGATACTAAAGTGATTGGTGATGTCATTAAAGATGTTGAGCCAGAAGATTTGATTAAATTTGGTTTAATTCCTGAATTTATAGGAAGACTTCCTGTTGTTGCAACGCTTGAGTCTTTAAGTGAAGATGCTTTAGTTCAAATACTTACTGAACCTAAAAATGCTTTAACTAAACAATACATTAAACTTTTTGCTATGGAACATGTAATGCTCGAATTTAGACCTTCAGCATTAAGGCTAATTGCCAAAAAAGCACTCGAAAGAAAGACTGGTGCACGAGGCCTACGTTCAATCATGGAGCATGTTTTATTAGACACCATGTACGAATTGCCATCTATTAAGAACCTTGAAAAAGTTGTGATTGATGATGGTGTGATCGAACAATCAAATAAACCTATACTTTTATTATCAGAAAAGAAACAGGTTTCAGGAAAAAAATAAGCTTCGCTGTTGGTCAGCAAGACCTTGAAATATTATAAACTGACCCAATGTTCTAGTTTAATTAACGCTTATGAAAGCATCCTATGGCTCAAGAAATTAAAATTACAGGCTCTCAACAAGATTTCATGCCCTTGCTACCCTTAAGGGATGTTGTTGTTTACCCACATCTTGTGATTCCTCTTTTTGTAGGCCGCACAAAATCCGTAAAAGCACTGGAAATTGCATCTGACAAAGATAAGAAAATAATTTTGGTAGCCCAAAAGTCTGCAAGTAAAGATGAGCCTGATGCAAAAGACCTTTATGAATATGGCACCGTAGCATCTATTCTTCAGATGCTTAAATTACCTGATGGCACCGTTAAAGTTTTGGTTGAAGGTTTAAGCCGTGTAAAAATTAAAGAAGTGATAGATCAAGAAGCTTGTTTTGTTGCTCGTTTTGATGAAATTAACATTCCCGAGCCTAAAGATAAAGAGTCTTTGGCATTAATGAGAACGGTATTTTCGCAATTTGATCAATACGTTAAATTAAATAAAAAAATTCCCCCTGAAATTTTAACTTCTCTAGCTGCTATTACAGACCCAGGCAGATTAGCAGATATGATTGCGGCGCATCTCACATTGAAGTTAGAAGAAAAGCAAACGATTTTAGAAACATTAAAAATTAAAAATCGCTTAGATCATCTTTTAAAAATTATGGAATCTGAAATTGATATTCTTCAGGTAGAAAAAAGAATTCGTGGTCGCGTTAAGCGTCAGATGGAAAAAAGCCAAAGAGAATATTATCTTAATGAGCAAGTCAAAGCGATCCAGAAAGAATTGGGAGAGCAGGATGAAGGCGCTGATTTAGATGAGCTTGAAAAGCGCATTCAAGAGGCAGGCATGTCAAAAGAAGCCCTAGACAAAGCCAACTCTGAGTTTAAGAAATTAAAAATGATGTCACCGATGTCCGCAGAAGCATCGGTAGTTAGAAATTATATTGATACATTGATTGGTTTGCCATGGCAGAAAAAAACTAAAATTAGTCGTGAGTTGGCACTTGCTGAAAAGATTTTAGATGAAGACCATTATGGGCTTGAAAAAGTCAAAGAGCGCATCATTGAATATTTAGCTGTTCAACAAAGAGTTGATAAACTAAAAGCACCTATTTTATGTTTGGTAGGGCCTCCAGGCGTTGGTAAAACATCTTTAGGTCAGAGCATTGCAAAAGCTGTTAACCGTAAATTTATTCGTATGGCTTTAGGCGGTGTTCGAGATGAATCTGAAATTCGTGGTCATCGAAGAACTTATATTGGCTCTATGCCAGGTAAAGTTTTACAAAGTATGAGTAAAGTAGGTGTTACTAATCCATTATTTTTGCTGGATGAAGTGGATAAAATGGGACAAGACTATCGAGGTGATCCAGCCTCAGCTCTTTTGGAGGTTTTAGATCCCGAGCAAAATCACACTTTTACAGATCATTATGTTGAAGTTGAATATGATTTATCAGATGTAATGTTTGTGGCGACAGCTAACTCTATGAATATTCCTGAGCCGCTCTTGGACCGTATGGAGATTATTCGCTTGTCAGGTTACACGGAGGCTGAAAAACTTAATATAGCGATGCATTATTTACTCCCTAAACAGCTCAAGATGCATGGTTTAAAAAAATCTGAGATAAGTATTACTTCTAAAGTAGTAAGAGAAATTATTCAATATTATTCAAGAGAAGCTGGCGTGAGAAAGCTTGAGCAAGAAATTGCCAAAATTTGCAGAAAAGCTGTAAAAGAATTACTTAGCAAAAAATCACTTAAAAAAGTAATTGTGAATAGTAAAAACCTTGAGTCTTATCTTGGTGTGAAGGTTTTTGATATTGGCCTTGCTTCTAAAAAGAATCAAGTAGGGCAAGTCACTGGTCTTGCTTGGACTCAAGTAGGCGGTGAATTATTGACGATTGAAGCTGTCGTTTTACCGGGTAAAGGAAAAACAATCATTACAGGTAAATTAGGTGATGTCATGCAAGAATCTATCCATGCTGCAATGAGCGTTGTGAGAAGTCGAGCTAAAAAATTAGGAATAGCTGAGAATTTCTATGAAAAGAATGATATTCATATCCATTTGCCCGAAGGCGCTACTCCTAAAGACGGTCCAAGCGCAGGTATTGGTATTACTTCAGCAATTGTATCTGCTTTAACCAACATTTCAGTTAGAGCTGATGTTGCTATGACAGGGGAAATAACGTTAAGAGGCGAAGTTTTGCCGATTGGCGGACTTAAAGAGAAGCTTCTTGCAGCTCATAGAGGTGGAATTAAAACCGTCCTTATTCCAGAGCAAAACGTAAAAGATTTGACTGAAATTTCAGATGAAGTGAAAAATGCTCTAGAAATTCATCCTGTTCGCTGGATTGATGAAGTTTTGGAGCTTACTTTAACTAAAATGCCTAAAAGTGCAGCCACAAAGGACCAAAAACCCGTGCCTGTACCCCATAAAAAACTCAGTAATATTACAAAAACCATTACACATTAGCGTAAACCTAGCGTTGGTAAGGACTATGTTGTAAAATAGCCGCCTTACTAATGAGTGTGCATGGGTGCTTAGCTCAGTTGGTAGAGCGTCG
>CAINIH010000069.1 GCA_903849185.1 uncultured Methylophilaceae bacterium | reverse complement strand
GATATGACATCAGATGAGATTGAACCTGGGTCATAAAATCCATCGTTACGACTACAATAATTAATAACGATGTACCTCCAAAATAAAAAGGAACATTAAACTTAAGTATTAAAAACTCTGGCAATAAACACACGAGCGTTATGTACACAGCGCCTACTAAAGTTAATCTACCCATAATCTGGTCGATATATTTTGCAGTTTGTTCTCCCGGTCTAATCCCAGGAACAAACGCACCACCTTTTTTCAAGTTATCTGCTGTTTCCTTTGGATTAAAAACCAAAGCAGTATAAAAAAAGCAGAAAAACACTATCGCTACCGCGAATAGAAAAATATAAATAGGTTGTCCTGGTGAAATTGCAGCTCCAATATCCTTTAGCCACAACATCTTTTCACTAGATCCAAACCATCCAGCCAAAGTCGCTGGAAATAAAATAATACTTGATGCAAAAATAGGTGGGATTACACCCGCCATATTCAATTTCAAAGGCAAATGAGAGGTTTGACCTCCGTATAACTTATTGCCAACTTGTCTTTTTGCATAATTAACAGTAATTTTTCTCTGGCCTCTTTCAACAAAAACAACCAGTGCTGTTACTATAATAGTTGCTGCAAACAAGAAGAAAACTAACGGTATTGAAAACGCACCCGTTCTAGCTAGCTCAAGCGTACTTCCCACTGCATGAGGCAACCCAGCCACAATGCCTGAGAAAATAATGATTGAGATTCCATTACCAATGCCTCTTTCAGTAATTTGCTCACCCAACCACATAAGGAACATTGTTCCACTTACTAAAGTTACAACTGTTGTGAGTCTAAAAGCTAAACCGGGATCAAGTACCAATCCTGGTTGAGACTCAAGCGCAATCGAAATACCAAGCGCCTGAAATGCGGCCAAAATCACCGTGCCGTATCTCGTATATTTTGTTATTAACCTTCTACCTGCTTCGCCATCTTTTTTAAGTTGCTCGAGTTGAGGCGATACTACTGTTAACAATTGCATAATGATCGATGCTGAAATATAAGGCATGATTCCTAATGCAAATAACGTAAATCTTTTTAATGCGCCTCCAGAGAACATATTAAACATTCCCAAGATGCCGCCACTTTGTGAATCAAATAATTTTTTAAGCACAAGCGGGTCAATTCCAGGTACTGGAATATGAGCACCAAGTCTATATACAACAATCGCACCCAAACAAAACAATATGCGACTTTTTAATTCGCTTGTCTTGCCAAAAGCACCTAATAGATTATCTTGAGCCAAAATTAAATTCTCAAACTTCTACTACTTTTCCGCCTGCCGCTTCAATTGCAGCACGAGCGCCCTTAGTTAGCAATAAACCTTGGATTGTTAATTTTCTTTTTACTTCGCCAGATAAATAAACTTTTGCTGTTTTTGCATTATCAGAAATTAATTTAGCTGACTTTAATACGAGTAAATCAATATTGTCTGATTCAACTAAATTGAGTTCATTTGTTCTAACACGTGCAGTTAATTTTTGCGTTAATGATTTAAATCCGCGTTTTGGCAGACGTCTTTGAATCGGCATTTGGCCGCCTTCAAAACCGACTTTATGGAATCCACCGGCTCTAGATTTTTGACCTTTATGGCCACGTCCAGCCGTTTTTCCAAGACCAGAACCAATACCTCGGCCAACACGTCTTGCTACTTTTTTAGAACCAACTGCTGGTTTTAATGTATTTAGTTTCATAATTTCTCTTTATATCTTTTCGACTTTAAGTAAATAATTCACTGCATTGATCATGCCTCGAATCGCAGGAGTATCTTGCAATTCAACTGTATGATGCAATCTTCTAAGACCTAATCCTTTAACCGTTGCGCGGTGAGGTTCAGTTCTACCAATTAAACTTTTAATTAATGTAACTTTTAAACCAGCTGTGATTTCTTTTTTTGTCTTTGCCATTTTATTAGCCTCTAATTTCTTCTACTGATTTACCACGTTTAGCGGCAATTTCAGCAGGTGTATTCATTGACTCAAGTCCATTTAATGTTGCTCTCACAACGTTATAAGGATTCGTTGAACCAATACATTTTGCTAAAACATTTGTAATGCCCATCACTTCGAAAATCGCTCTCATTGCGCCGCCAGCAATAATGCCTGTACCTTCTGAAGCGGGCTGAATGAATACTTTTGCAGCGCCATGCTCACCCATCACCGCATGTTGCAAAGTGCCATTATTTAGTTTTACTTTAAGCATGCCTCTTCTAGCTTCATCCATTGCTTTTTGAACAGCTACAGGCACTTCTCTTGCTTTACCTTTACCCATACCAACTGAACCGTCTCCATCACCTACAACAGTTAACGCAGCAAAACTCATGATTCGGCCGCCTTTAACTACTTTAGTAACGCGGTTTACAGCAATCATTTTTTCTCTTAAACCGTCTGTTTGCGTTTGTTGATTTTCTAAATCTTTTGCCATGTTTTGACCTATTTAAATTGTTGGGTTAGAAAGACAAGCCGTT
>CAINIH010000068.1 GCA_903849185.1 uncultured Methylophilaceae bacterium | reverse complement strand
TTTGCAAAGATAGGATCTTTTTCAAGAAAAAAGTCTGCAATTATTGATTCCTTAAACATATCTTTTTGTCCAATTTTTTTTATTTGATCGGCTCTTTGGAAAAGAAAAAATAATTGAGTAGACAAGGCATGTCGCTTCATGTCTTCATAGAATTTAGGCAAGAAAGGATTTTTTTCAGCTTTTTCGCTTAGAAAGTTTACTGAAAATCGATCAGCTAAAATTTTTGCAAGTGTGGATTTTCCAGAGCCAATTGGCCCCTCAACGACAATATAAGGAAATTTATCAAAAATATTCATAAAGTTATGCGCTTGGCAATTTTAGGATCAAGTTCTTTGGCTATTTTAGCGATATCTCCTATAAGGGGAATAGTAATATTTCCATTAATTTCTTGGAGAGGGAAAATCACAAAAGCTCGCTCATGCATTCTCGGGTGAGGAATAGTAAGTTCTGGGCTATTTAGTCTTATATCTCCAAAAAGAAGGATATCTAAGTCGAGGGTTCTTGGAGCATTTGGAAATGAGCGCTCTCTTTTATGCAAATGTTCTATCGTTTGAAGCTCTGATAAAAGCTCATGTGGGCTGAGCTCTGTTTCAATCAAGACTACTGCATTTATAAAATCAGGTTGATCTTTGTAACCTGAAGGCAAGCTGGAATAACAACTTGATTTCTTTATAAGTACACTCTTAGGCATACTTCCAATTTCATCGAATGCAGTGATTACCTGATCCATTGGATTTAGAAGATTGCTTCCTATTGCAATGTAAGCTAGAACGCTCATCTTAAGTTATTTGCGGGTAAGCTCTTTAACCATTAATGATTTTTCATGATGATCAGCATCAATAAAATTTGTCCACCATATACCAATACTGTGGTCGAGCTCGTTAGATTGACATCTCAATAACATAAAATCATAAGCGGCTCTAAATCTTGGGTGAAGCAATAATCGATATATTTTTTTAGGAGATTGATTTTCAAAGCGAGGTTGCAATCGCCATATTTCCTTCATGGTAATGGTGAAGCGTTTATGAATAGGAAAGAGTTTAATTTGTTTTTCGATTACTTCATCAATAGCTTGGTTAAGGCCTGCAATAGAATGTTTAAGCTCAATTTTATATTGATCCCACAATTGATGAACTTGATGCCACAACAAAAATGAAAATAAAAAGCTTGGATTACAAGATTTATCTTGATTAATTCTCAAGTCTGTATTTTTAAGACCATTTGAGATAAAAAGATTAATTTCTTTTGATTCAATCTCTGGTGATAAAAAAAACTGTGAGTAGATATTTTCGTCACACAGGACTTTGTAGCTATTTAATGCGTGACCGGTTAAGAAAAATTTAATGACCTCATCAAATAATCTTGAATGAGGAATCTCATGAAGCAAAGGTACAATTTTTTTGATAGGGCTTCTTGAGGCGCTATTAAGAGACATATTAAGTTTTGCACATACACGGAATGCTCTTAATATACGAATTGGGTCTTCTTGATAGCGCTTTTCCGGATCTCCAATAATCCGAATAATGCCATGCTTAAGATCCTCAAGTCCGTCATGAAAATCTACAAGTTTATGATTGGTTGGGCTATAAAACATGGCATTGATGGTAAAGTCCCTTCGCATCGCATCTTCTTCTATGGTTCCAAAGTGGTTATCGTCTTTAATGACTGAGCCGTCAGCTTGAGGAATTTTTTTTTGCTGAGAGCGGTATGTGGAAACTTCAATCACTTCTCGCCCGTAAATTACATGCACTAATTGAAAGCGCCTACCAATCATTCTGGAGCGTCTAAATAAATGATGTATTTGATCCGGGGTGGCGTTTGTAACCACATCAAAATCTTTAGGTTTAATTCCAAAAAGAAGATCTCGCACAGCCCCACCTACAAGATAAGCTTCAAAGCCGTTGTCTTCTAAAACTTCTATAGTTTTTATTGCGTGGATACTAATAAGACTAATATCGATTTTTTTAAAATCGATTTCAAAATTAGATTTTTTAGTTTTTTTAAATTTTTTAAAAAAGGATTTAAGTATAGGAGGAGCGGATGACATTAATGTAGATCTATATTAGCTAATATTTTTTTTCCAAAAAACATCTTTAACTTTCTTATGCTTATTAATTACTCTGGCTAATACAAACAGTAAATCTGAAAGTCGATTTATATACTGAAGCGAGAAAGTATTAATAGCATCTTTAGAGTTAAGCTTAAATACGGCTTGCTCAGTTCTTCTGCAAATAGTTCTTGCCATATGACAAAACGCTGCAGCCCTCGAACCTCCTGGGAGTATAAATTCTTTCAGAGGAGGTAAGTCTTTATTATATGAAGTGATAATTTCTTCCAATTCGAGGACATCATTTTTTTGGATAATTTTATGTCCAGGCATTGAGATTTCACCACCCAGATTGAATAAATGATGTTGTATAACAGTTAAAATTTTATTAATTTTGGGCGGAAGATTTTCGGTAAGCATAAGGCCAATCATTGAATTAAGTTCATCTATTGCGCCTAACGCAACAATGCGATCACTAAATTTCTTGGTTTTTGAGCCATCGCCCAAGCCAGTAGATCCTTTGTCGCCACTCCTAGTAAATATTTTTGATAAACGGTAACCCATGATTTTCCTTTCCAATCTATTGTACATTAAGCTTACTATCATCTATATTTAGATTTGAATAAAACTTACATTAAGCTCATGGCCCCATCTCAAAATAATCCTATTGGTGTGATTGACTCTGGAGTAGGAGGCATTTCGGTACTTAAGTGTATAAGAGCGCATCTGCCTCATGAAAATTTAATCTATGTTGCGGACTCAAAGTTTGCACCTTATGGAGAAAAAGCAAACGAAGAAATTACACGTCGCGTTTTAACTGCCTTTGATTTTTTAAATAAACAAGAAGTAAAATCTGTTGTTGTAGCATGCAATACAGCTACAGCCGCATCAATTCAGATAGTTAGAGATAAATTTAATTACCCAATTATAGGTATGGAGCCAGCGGTCAAGCCTGCTTCGTTGATGTCAAAAAATAAAGTGGTTGGGGTATTAGCTACCTCAGGTACTTTGTTGAGTGCAAAATTTTCAGCGCTATTAGAGCATCACGGTAATGACATTCATTTTATTACACAGCCATGTTTTGGCTTAGTTGAACTTGTTGAGCAAGGCGATTTGGAGAGTTCAGCGCTTACTGCACTATTAAAAAAATACATCGACCCTCTTTTAAAAGAAGATATTGATACTTTGGTCTTAGGATGTACGCACTATTCTTTTATAAAACCTGCAATTCAGAAATTAATGCCAGACCATATTAAGATTGTAGAGACAGGAGATGCTGTAGCGAATTATTTAAACCATGTGTTAATAGAAAAACACTTACTAAATGAAAATACCGCGCTAGGAACAACTGATTTTTGGACTAATAGCTTAGATCAAAATGCTGGTAATGTTATTGCAAAGCTCTGGGGCGGTGATCCAAAAAGCTTTAATTACAAAGGTCTTTGGATTTAATTTATTTTAGTTTATACGTTGTACCACAATAGGGGCATGACACTACCCCCGTTTTAGTAATATCTAAAAATACTTTTGGGTGAGATGAAAATAAATTTTCTTTTTGTGTGGGGCAAAACAAAGGGAGACTTTTTTGATCTACATTTATAATTTTATTATTCATGTTTTAAACGTAAGTAAGCCAATCCGCATATTTTTTTGATTTTCCTGTAACTGCATCAAAATAAATACTTTGTAATTCCTTAGTAACTTCTCCGCGATGACCTTTGCCGATCATCCTTCTATCCAATTCTCTAATCGGTGTCACTTCAGCAGCTGTGCCTGTGAAAAAAGCTTCATCTGCAGTATAGACCTCATCTCGTGTAATTCTTTTTTCGATCACTGGTATTTTTAAGTCATTTGCAATCTGAATGATTGTATCGCGAGTGATCCCCTCTAATGCGCTTGTAAGATCAGGCGTAATTAATTTGTTATGTTTAACGATAAATATATTTTCACCTGAACCTTCAGTAACAAAGCCGTTTACATCAAGGAGCAGGGCTTCATCGTAGCCATCTTGATTCGCTTCTTGATGAGCTAGAATTGAATTCATATAGTTACCATTTGCTTTAGCTTTACACATGGTGATGTTGACATGATGTCTTGAAAAGGAAGATGTTTTTACGCGAATGCCATTTTCAAGGGCTTCCTTACCCATATATGCACCCCATTCCCATGCTGCAACAATGACGTGAGTTGATAAGGTTTTTGCTGAAATACCCATAGCTTCAGCACCATAAAATGCCATAGGTCTAATGTAAGCAGATTCTAACTTGTTTTCTTTAACAGCTTTCTTATGAGCATCCATAATGACGTTTTTGTCATAAGGCATTTTCATTCCAAGAATATGGGCAGAATTAAAGAGTCGATCCGTATGTTCTTTAAGTCTAAAAATAGCAGTGCCTTCACTTGTTTTGTAGGCTCTCACTCCTTCAAAGACGCCCATACCATAGTGAAGTGTGTGAGTAAGCACATGAGTCTTTGCTTCACGCCAAGGCGTCATTTTATTATCAAACCAAATGTGTCCGTCACGGTCTTCCATTGATGTTGGGATTGCCATAGTTTTCCTTAAAATTGGTAAATCTTTGTTAGCTTTCTTCGGGGCTTATTGCCATTTATTAACATGATAAAATGAATCGCTTTTATTGAGAAATATATTATGAAAAAAATTGCACTTTTATTTTTAATCTTCATTTGTCTTGTCTCTTGTCAAAAGACGCATGATGAAAGTTTTGCAGGTACTGATATAAGCTCAGTGCACATGGATACGTCTTTTAAATTAAGAGATTTCAATGGGCGTACACGGACATTAGAAGACTTTAAGGGAAAGGTTGTCGTGCTTTTTTTTGGATTTACGCATTGTCCTGATATATGTCCTACAACCATGACTGATCTTAAAAAAACAATGAATCTCCTTAAGGACAAGGCTTCGGGCGTACAAGTTATTTTTATTACTCTAGATCCAGCTCGCGATACTGAGGACGTTTTGAAAAAATTTATTCCAACATTTAATAGCTCTTTTCTTGGCCTTACTGGTTCAGAGAGCGAAATCGATAAAGTCACAACTCAATTTAAGATTTTTTATAAAAAAGTGAATGATGGAAGTAAGGCGGGCTATACGATTGATCATAGCGCAGGTTTATATGTCATCGATAAGAACGGAAGCGTTAAACTTCACATAAGTAATGGAGAAAAACCTGAAGACATAGCGAGCGACCTCGAAAAACTTATTTAACCAATAAGGTATAAGTCGCTTGATAGTGTTTTAAGTTCTTTTTCTGATGAGCGGTATTCAGGAAGTACTTTTTCTACTTCTTCCCAAAAACGATTCGAATGATTCATTTCTTTCAAGTGAGCTAGCTCATGGCAGATCACATAATTAATAATATGTGGCGGCGCTTGAATGAGTCTCCAATTAAGTCTTATTTCTTTTTTAGAGTTACAACTTCCCCATCGAGACTTTGCATTTGATAAGTACACATTAGAAGGATGCACATTCAATTTCACGCTAAACACTTCCACCCTTCGAACAAAATCTTTCAATGCATTTTCTTTTAGCCATTTTGATACAAGCTTTGCGGAGTGAATTTGATCATTAACGCGATTTGTGTCGACATGCAATATATCTTTGTCTTGAAGCACAGAATTTGTAATGCTTGCCTTAAGGCTTAGAATCACTTTATTCCCCAAAATATGAATTAACTCACCTGTTTTCCAATTAATTTTCTTTTTCTTGCTTAATTGAAGGGAAAGTTTCTCTTGAATCCAGTCAAGTTTTGGTGCAATAAGCTCTTCAATGCGAGATCTAGGAATAAGAATTGGCGCGTGAATAACAAGACCGTCATGATCCACTTTTAAACCAATCGTTCTTCGATTTCTTCTTTTTAGGAGGTATTTAATTTTTTTACCGCTAGGTAAAAATAGCTCAAGATTTGTGGGCTTTAAATTAATCATTTAAATGTAAAACCTCTTTTTCAATCCAATTTTCAGTAAGCTTAATAATTTCATCAGGCGCTTTATTCTTAACATCAATAGGTGCACCGATGCTTACTTGAATCGTTCCAGGTTTTTTAAGAATTGAATTTTTTGGCCAAAATAAACCTGCATTATGAGCAACGGGAATAACTTGCGTATTTGTTTTTGAAGCAACCCAAGCTCCGCCAATATGGTATTTACCTTTATGCCCCGGCTGAGTTCGCGTGCCTTCAGGAAACATAACAATCCAAAAACCTTTTTTAAGTCGATCGAGACCTTGGATAAGAATTTGTTCTAGAGATTTTCGTCCTGCTTTGCGATTAATGGCGATTGGGGAAGTCATAGCTAAGCCCCATCCGAAAAATGGAACCCACAATAATTCTTGTTTAAGAACCCAAACTTGCGGAGGAAAGATTTTCTGAAAAGCAAGCGTTTCCCATGCTGATTGATGTTTGGAAAGTACAATCGATGCTGTAGAACCTATGTTTTGCTCCCCTTTGACAACAAAATTTAGATTACAGGAAATTCGAAGCCAATATAGCATTGTTTTTGCCCAAATTGAAATAAATTTATATCGTGTAATAGGTGGAAACGGAAATGTAAGAAGGGATGCCAAGGTGAATGGGATAGTAAAAATCCACATACCAATTAGAAAAATAATGGATCTTAAATAAAGCATTATTTTAAGTTAAGCGTACTCCGTAATAATTCTTTGTGTCGCCTCTGTGAGATTTTCACAGATCCAGGTATTTTTGGGAAGCCCACCTTTATCAAGCGTCTCTTCACCCTTGCCTGTTTTAACAAGTATGGGTTGGGCGCCGACTGCATCAAAGGCTTGGAGATCTCTTAGAGAGTCGCCTATGGCCGGCACTTTTTTTAAATCAATCGCGAATCTATGAGCAATTTCTTTTAACATGCCTGGTTTTGGTTTGCGGCATTCGCAATTTTCCTCTGCTCTATGGGGGCAAAAAAAGATGGCATCAATATGCCCACCTTGTTGAGAGAGTAATTTAAACATTTTTTCATGAATAAGATTGAGTGTTGATACATCAAACAGACCTCGGCTAATTCCTGATTGGTTAGTTGCTATGACAACTTTAAAACCAGATTGGTTTAAAAGTGCAATTGACTCGAGACTGTCTTGAATAGGAATCCATTCATTAGGCGTTTTAATAAAATTCACGCTGTCTTCATTAATTACGCCATCTCTATCCAGAATGACTAATTTCATAATCTAAGATGAGAGTTTGGATAAATCAGCAACTAGATTCATTGCCGAGTAGAGTTTTTCGAGAAGGGCAAGCCGATTCATCTTAAGTGATTCATCCTCCACATTTACCATGACGTCGTTAAAAAATTGATCAATCGGGTTTTTGAGTTTGCAAAGTAATTTTAATGAGCTTGAGTAATTATTTGCTAGATATTCTTTTCTAGCTTCAGCATCTACTAAATCTAATGTCTTGTATAAATTAACTTCGGCTATATCTTTAAGCAAAGCCGGATCAATTTTTAATGCAGATTTAAGATCCGCTTTTTTAAGAATATTACCAACTCTTTTGTTTGCTGATGCTAGATCTTTAGACTCGGGAAGTTGTGAAAATTCTTTAATTGCATTTAATCTTTTAGGAATCTCACTAATCAATCCCGAGTCAATGGCAAGGACAGCCTCGATATCAAGAGCAGCATAACCTTGATCTTTGAAAAAATTGGAGATTCGATCGTAGATGAAAGAATTAAGGTCTTTAGATTCAGCTAATTTGGTAGCCTTAATAGAATCAGAAATAGTTGTATTTAAATTTAGGCCGATATTTTTTTCAGTCAGAATACGAATGATTCCAATAACTTGACGCCTAAGCGCAAAAGGATCTTTGTCGCCCGTAGGCTTTTCACCAATACTAAATAAGCCTATTAAAGTTTCAATTTTGTCGGCAATTGCAACGATATCTCCTACAGAGTTTCTTGGAAGTGTGTCACCAGAAAATCTTGGCTTGTAATGATCTTCAATAGCAAATGCCACTTCTTCTGAAATTTTTTCATTTAGTGCGTAATATCTACCCATAATTCCTTGAAGTTCTGGGAACTCACCAACCATATTAGTAGATAAATCTGCTTTAGATAAGTCGGATGCGAGCAATACAGCCTCGAGCAATTTAGATTGATTTAAATTTTTTACAATGAGAGATGCAATCATTTTAACTCTTTCAGATCTCTCTGATTGAGTCCCAAGTTTATTGTGGTACACAATATGTTGAAGTTGCGAAAGGTAATCTTTAAGAGGCTTTTTCTTATCTTGGGTATAGAAAAATTCTGCATCCGATAATCTTGGCCTGATCACTTTTTCATTGCCTTGAATGATGAGAGTTGAATTTTTCGGAGATATGTTTGAAACAATTAAAAATTGATTTGCAAGTTTATTGTTTTTATCGATTAAGGGGAAATATTTTTGATTGGCCTTCATAGTTAAAATAATGCACTCCTGTGGCACTTCGAGAAACTTCGATTCAAATTCCCCCACTAAAACATTTGGATATTCAACGAGCGCTGTTACTTCTTCAAGAAGATCTTCATCATTGATAGGAGTGAGCTGATTGGAAAGATTAGTAGCTTTATCATTCAAACCGTTTTTGATTAGTGTTTTTCTTTCTTCGAAAGATACAATGACATTACCTTCAGTTTTCATTTGCTCTTTGTATTCATCGGCATGTTGAATCTCAATCATTTCTTTTTTTGATTCAAATCGATGGCCGAGCGTCGATCGATTAGAATCGATCCCTAAAACATTCGTTTTAATGATATTGGCACCATGAAGAATAATTAATCCATGAGCCGGTCTTACAAAGTTAACAGTCGTCCATCCATCCGAGAGCTGATAGGACATCATTTTTTTTATTGGTAAACGTGTCAGGCTTGATGAAATGCATTCAGCAATAATATCTTTTAGCTTTGCTCCCTCTACATCTTTATCAATATATAAAATCTCATTATTACTTTCATTTTTTTTAGTGATGAGACTTATAGCTTTTTGATCCAAACCAATTCCATGTAATTTTTTTAATAAGGCTTCAGTTGGTTTTCCTAAAACATCAAATCCAATGGATGCTGGCATTAATTTGATAGATGTATTTTGATTTGCAGCCTCATCTTTAACATCCTTTAGGTATACACCAATTCTTCTTGGTGTAGAAAAAACTGAATCTTCTGATGTTTCATTTACGAGATGATGTTTTACAAGAAATTCTTTTACACTCTTTGCAAATGCTACGCCAAGCTGCTTTTGTGATTTTGGGGGCAACTCCTCTGTCAAAAGCTCTATAAGTAAATTATCTAGCTTCACGATTTAATTGTCTTTTTTGCATTAAGTTGATCAATAATTTCTTTTGCATGATTTTTATCAGCCAAGGGGAAGCCTAAATTTGCTCGGCTTAAAAGATAGCTGCTCGCAACATTTCTAGCTAAATTTCGAATGCGACCAATATATTCTGCTCTTTCGGTAATACTGATAGAGCCCCTTGCATCTAAAAGATTGAAAGAATGGGCTGCTTTTAAAACTTGCTCATATGCGGGAAGAGCCAAGTGCTCGGTCATGAGATGGTTAGCTTCTTTTTCGTGGGCAGTAAAAGCCTGGAATAGAAAGTCAGCATCGCTATGTTCAAAGTTATATGCGCTTTGTTCAATTTCATTTTGAAGATATACGTCACCATATTTTAAATTGTCGGTCCAGGTAAGGTCGTAAACATTGTCGATACCTTGAATGTACATTGCAAGTCTCTCTAGTCCGTAAGTAATCTCTCCTGTGATTGGTTTGCAATCAATGCCACCTACTTGTTGAAAATAGGTGAATTGAGTAATTTCCATTCCATTCAGCCAAACTTCCCAACCTAAACCCCAAGCACCAAGCGTTGGGTTTTCCCAATCATCTTCAACAAAGCGAATGTCATTTTCTTTAAGATTAAAACCCAGCGCTTTAAGTGAGCCCAAATAAAGCTCCAGGATATCTAATGGCGAAGGCTTGAGAACAACCTGCAGTTGATAATAATGTTGAAGTCTATTTGGATTTTTGCCGTAGCGCCCATCTTTTGGACGTCGGCTTGGTTGAACATAAGTTGCCTTCCAGGGCTCAGGGCCAAGCGATCTTAAAAAAGTTGCTGTATGTGAAGTGCCTGCACCTACTTCCATATCATAAGGCTGAAGAATGGCGCATCCTTGGTTAGCCCAATAATTTTGAAGTTTGAGAATGATGTCTTGAAAGGTTAGTTGCATAATGAATTGATCTCTAATTGAAGCATTCTACTTCTTTTTCAATATCGATAAAAGTTTTGAATGCCTCATAAACCAACCAAGAAGCGCAATGAAACATAAAGTAATTACAGGCCAATTGCCGAAGGAAACATAAGGCGTTGCATTTTTAAATCCCTGCACAGACCCTTCGAGAACACCTTCAGTAAACTCGGGTAGCGCATCTTTAAGAACCCCGTGCTCATTAATAATGACTGTAGCGCCAGTATTTGTTGAGCGAATAACCATTCTGCCTGTTTCTATAGCCCTTGCTTGAGAAAATTGTAAGTGCTGGTAAGCAGCAATAGATCTTCCGTACCATGCATCATTGCTCACGTTGGCTATAAGTGTTGCGGAAGGTAGGGCTTGGATAATCTCTTCACCAAAAACATCTTCATAGCAAATATTAAATGCAATTTTTTGATTTCCAATAGTCATAGGTATTTGATGCGAGCTGCCTCTTGATAAATCACTCATAGGCATATTGAGATAATGTGTATAAATGTATTGAAAAATAAATTTTAAGGGTATGAATTCACCAAATGGCACCAAATGTGATTTGCGATAAACTTGAAATGAATCACTCTTCAAATTCAATACAACATTAAAATAATTTGTGCCTTGGCGCTCAATTGCGCCCATAAGAACATGACTTTGCTTTTGTCCGGCATGCCTTAAAATAGATTCTTTAAATGTCTTGGGTATATATTCAACGAGAAGCGGTAAAGCAGTTTCTGGAAGAAGAATAATTTGACCTTTTGTTTTTTGAATAAGCGTTTGATAAGTATTTAATGTTTGCGAAACAGTTTCTTTTTGCCATTTAATATCTTGAGCAATATTGCCTTGAATAAGAGATACAGATATAGGCTCGCCAACAGGCTCAGTCCATTCAATATATTTTAGAAGTTGACCAGACGCCAATACGAATGCTATTAAACTAAGTTTGATAAGTTGTGAGCGCTTGTCTTTATCAAGCAGTATAAGGCTCAAAATTAAAGCTAGAGAAGTGAGTATCAGAGTTACTCCATAAATCCCTATGATGGGTAAAAATCCAGCAAGAGGGCTTGAAGGCACTTGTGAATAACCCATTGTGAGCCATGGAAAACCAGTTAAGAACCAACCTCTAATCCATTCAAAGAATGTCCAGATAAATGGAATTAAAAAAAAGCTCGATTTTCGATGTGAAGCAATCCATCCAACAATGCCAATAAAAAAAGCAAAGAAGAGGCAAAATAAAAAAGTACTTAAATATGCTAACCATGAAGGCATGCCGCCATATGTATTGAGGCTTATGTAGATCCATGAAATGCCAAAGCCAAACAAACCTAAGCCAAAAAAAAGACCTGATAAAAATCCTTGTTTTGCATGATTTAGTTTATGCCAAATAAAAAAAAGACCACTCAGAGAAATGAGCGAAATAAAATGGTGGTTAAAAGGTGCAAAACTCAGAACTGAGAGCGCTCCGAGAAAAAAGGAAATAGCTATATAGAAGGATGGGTATTGTTTATTCAAAATACAAAAAGCCGTTTAAGACCATTGTACTGAATTATGAACAATAAAACCTTAAAAGTAATTAAGGCTTTTGAATTTTATATGTTTGAGAAGGACTTCCTGAAGGCTGGCCATTGTTATTTTGAAAAACAACAGTCTCAACAAATTCATCTAAAAAATCTAATTCAGTCGTTGGATAATAGCTACCATCCTCTGCAGTATTGATATGGTGATATTGCCAGACGGAACCCACAATCTCTTCAGAAGATTTCATTTTAATATCTTCTTTGTATATAGGCTCTCCAAGAGCCTTTAGAATTTCATCTTTATTGAAACGGCTGATAGCCTCGATGAAAGATTTTTCGTCCACAGGGAGTGTACTTTTATCAATATCAATTTCGTTAGCAAATAGAGGGGGCGATAAAATTAAAAGAATAGCTAAAAGTTGGTTTTTCATGAAAGACTCCCTAAAGCTTTAAGAAAAAGAATAAGTCGATTAGTTCAAAAAATTACACGTTATTATCAGCAGTGTCAATTTCAAGAAGGATAGAATAAAGCTTACGACTATCAGCTCTTAGAACTGTAATTTTGAATCCTTGAAAAGTAATTTTTTCATCTCGCTTTGGAAGGTGGCCAAATGCATGAATAATTAAACCGCCTATAGTTGAAAACTCTTCATTACTAAAGTTCACTTTAAAAAAATCATTAAAGTCTTCAATTTCAGTCGATGCTTTTACTCTATAGAGACCATTTTTGTCTTGAATTATATTGTCTTCAGTCTCATCAAAATCAAATTCATCTTCAATCTCACCCACAATTTGTTCTAATACATCTTCAATTGTGACCATGCCTGAGACACCGCCGTATTCATCTACTACGATTGCAATATGATTTCGACTGCTTCTAAATTCTTTTAGAAGCACATTAAGTCTTTTGGATTCGGGAATGAATATAGCAGGGCGTAACATATCTCTAATTTCAAAGTCATCGCCGGCATAATATTTAAGAAGATCCTTGGCTAGCAAAATACCAATTACATCATTTTTGTCATCTTCAATCACAGGAAAGCGTGAGTGAGCCGTCGCAATAATAAAAGGAATAAATTTTTCAGGTGGATGAGAAATATCAATAACATCCATTTGTGATCTTGGAATCATGATATCTCTGACTTGCATTTCTGAAACCTGAAGAACGCCTTCAATCATAGAAAGTGAATCAGCATCCATTAGATTTTTTTCATATGAAGATTTAAGTAATTCAAAAAGCTGCGCGCGATCTTCAGGGCCTCTTAAAAGGAAATGACTGAGACGTTCGATTAATTTAGATTTTTTTGATTCGCTCATTGCGGTTTTTTCTCTTCTATAAGATAAGGGTTTTTAAAACCTAGTTTAGTTAAAATTTTAATCTCTTTTTCTTCCATAATTTCAGCATCTTTTTTATTTTCATGGTCATAACCATATAAATGAAGTGCGCCATGAATGATAAGGTGAGCGTAGTGGGCTTCAAGATTTTTCAATTGCTCCAACGCCTCTTTTTCTATGACTGGAGCACAAAGGACAATATCTCCAATGAGATGATGCTCATCGTCTACAAGAAAAGAAAGTACATTGGTCGGATATTTTTTTTTGCGATACATATTGTTTAGATTTTTTGATTCATCATTTCCTACTATTCGAATAGTTATTTCAGCATTTTGATCAATAATAGGTGCGAGCCATTTATGGCAGAGTGTTTTTTTTAAAATTGGTTTTGTATGCACCATATCTTGTATTGCAATGATGGGTTTTAATTCCATTTGAAGTTAATTATTTACTTTCTTTTTTTTCAAAATTTTCATAGGCATTAATAATTTTTTGAACAAGAGGATGTCTTACTACATCTTCGGATAAGAAATGAGTGAACGCAATACCTTTTACTTTTGACAAAATTTTCTTTGCTTCAATTAAGCCGCTTTTTTGGCCTTTCGCTAAGTCAATTTGAGTAATATCACCCGTAATGACAGTTTTTGATCCAAAGCCTATGCGGGTTAAGAACATCTTCATCTGTTCAGGAGTCGTATTTTGAGCTTCATCTAAAATGATAAAGCTTTGATTAAGTGTGCGGCCCCTCATGTAAGCTAAGGGTGCTATTTCGATGATACTTTTATCAATCATTTTATGCACGTTGTCGTAGCCAGCCAAATCATAGAGTGCATCATAAAGAGGCCTTAAATAAGGATTTACTTTTTGTGCCAAATCACCCGGAAGAAAACCTAATCTCTCACCAGCTTCCACAGCAGGCCTCACTAAGACGATACGTTTAATTTTATCTCGGTTAATTGCATCTACAGCGCTTGCAACAGCAAGATAAGTTTTTCCTGTTCCTGCGGGGCCAATGCCGAATGTGATATCAAAATCCTGTATATTTTTTAAGTATGCATTTTGTCTGGGCGTTCTACCTCTCAGGTCACTTCGTTTTGTTTTGAGTTCATTGATTTCTGAAGTTGCTTTTATTTCTTTTTCAAATTTATTTATTTCTACGAGTCCTAATTGAACATCTTCTAATTCAATAGGATCGGTAGCTTTTTTGTAAAATTTTTGGATAAGAGCTGCCGCAGCTTTTATATTTTTTGAGGAACCGTTTATAACAAAACTTGATCCACGTCTTACAATATCAACTTCTAATGCCGCTTCAATTTGTTTTAGATTTTGATCTAATGCCCCACATAAATTAGATAATTGCCTGTTATTGTCAGAAGGTAATTTAAATTCCATCCCCATATTAAATAATTTCTCCGCGAAGTCTTTTTGAAGTCACCTCGGTAATTGTGACGTCTACAAATTGGTTAATAAATGATTTATCAGCTTTAACGTCAACCACTCTATTATTATCTGTTTTACCAGCCATTTCAGCTGGATTCTTCCATGATTGACCGTCAATTAAAATGCGTTGTTTAGTGCCTAACATAAGGTGGCTGATCGCCTTGCCTTGCGCGTCATTCATTAATTGTAATTCATTCAATCTTCTTAATTTTGTCTCATGAGGAATTTCGTCGTGAATGTATGAGGCTGGCGTTCCGGGTCTTGGACTGTATAAAAAACTAAAACTAAAATCAAATTTAACATCTTCCATAATTTTTTTTGTCATTTCAAAATCAGCGTCTGTTTCGTTAGGGAATCCAATAATAAAATCAGAGCTTATTGAAATTTGAGGGCAATTCTTTTTTAATTTTCTTATGATATTTTTGTATTCTAGCGCCGTGTAATTTCTCTTCATTGCTGACAATATGCGATCTGAGCCTGATTGAATAGGCAAATGAAGATGTGCTGCAAGCTTTGGAAATTTTCCGAAGCATTCTATAAGGTCGTCATTCATTTCATTGGGATGACTTGTTGTAAATTTAATACGTTTAATTGCATCAATTTCAGAAATATATTCTATAAGTAAAGCAAGGTCTGCAGAAGATCCTTTTTTAGTGAGAGATCGATAAGCATTAACATTTTGTCCGAGCAGAGTGATTTCTTTTGCGCCTAAAGAAGCCAGGTGAATTACTTCAGCCAATATATCCTCAAAAGGTCTAGAGATTTCTTCCCCTCGTGTATAAGGAACAACACAAAACGAACAATACTTGCTGCATCCCTCAATAATTGAAACCATAGCTGAAGCACCTGAAAAGCTTGGAGCGGGTAGATGATCAAATTTTTCTATCTCAGGGAACGAAATATCAACTTGTGATGAGCCAGCTAATTTTCTTTTGTTTACTAATTCTGGCAATCGATGAAGTGTTTGTGGGCCAAAAATAAGATCTACAAAAGGGGCTCGCTTAAGAATATTGTCACCTTCTTGACTAGCAACACACCCACCAATTGCAATAAGTAAATTGGGATTAATTTTCTTAAGAGCTTCATACTCACCAAGATGACTATATATTTTTTCTTCAGCTTTTTCTCTGACAGAGCATGTATTTAAGATAATAAGATCGGCTTCCTTCGGATTCTCCGTTTTAGAAGTCGAGTGAGTTTGATTTAATACATCCTGCATTTTGGATGAGTCATACTCATTCATTTGGCAGCCGAACGTTTTAATAAAAACTTTTTTAAGCATAAAACTAATGAAATAAGTGGCGCATTAAAATTAGGTTGTGTTAAGTATAGTGGCTTTAAGTGATTAATAATACAGGTAAATTATTGCGTTTTAGATAAGATCTACCTTCCAATGAACATGTAAAATGATGGTATGAAAAGTTTCCCAATTTTTATTAATTTAATACATAAGCCTGTATTGGTTATAGGGGGAGGTGACGTCGCTTTAAGAAAGATTGAAATGCTCCTTAAGGCCGATGCAAAAATTACCGTGATTGCTTCTAGCTTATGTAAGGAATTAAAGCATTATCAAAAGCTAAAAAAAATTCACGTCAAGATAAAATCTTTTGAAAAAAATGATTTAACCCATCCTGTGCTTGTTGTTGCGGCGACCAATAATAAAAAAGTGAATTTATTGGTATCTAAAACTGCACAAGCACTCAATATCCCAGTTAATGTAGTTGATGAACCTTCGCTTTGTACTTTTACGATGGGATCAATTATAGATCGATCACCATTATTAATTGCAATTTCCAGTGAAGGCAATGCACCCGTTTTAGCCAAATTTGTTCGTGAAAAAATTGAAGCTTTGATTCCACATAGCTTTAGTAAGCTAGCTTCTGTGATGGGCTCGATGAGAGATAGCGTTAAAAATAAATACGAAACAACACAATCAAGAAGAATTTTCTGGGAAAATTTTATTGATCACCCTTTAGTAAGGCAGTTTCTAAATCAAACTAAGAAATTAAGTGCACAGCAATTAATAGCTTTGGTGAAAAAGAATGAAATAAAAAAGAAACAAGGAGAGGTCTTTTTGGTTGGAGGCGGGCCCGGCGACCCAGATTTGCTTACATTCAGAGCGCTTCATTTAATGCAGAGGTCGGATGTATGTGTTTATGACAAATTGATCAGTAAAGATGTTTTAAATTTAGTGAGGCGTGATGCAGAGCTTATTTATGTCGGCAAAGAAAGAGATCGACATACCGTGCCGCAAGAAAAAATTAATCAATTGCTTGTAAAATTAGCAAAAAAAGGTATGCGAGTTTTGCGGTTAAAAGGTGGCGATCCTTTTATATTTGGTAGAGGTGGCGAGGAAATTGAAATGCTCATGGAGCATAAAATTCCATTTCAAGTGGTACCCGGAATCACCGCTGCTAATGGTGTATCAAGTTATGCAGGCATTCCTTTGACTCACAGAGACTATGCGCAATCTTGTATATTTGTTACAGGCCACATGAAAAATGAAAAACTGATTCTCGAATGGGATTCGTTAGCTAAACCCAATCAAACAGTAGTAATTTATATGGGCCTTTTAGCGCTTTCGCAAATATGCGAACAATTAATTAAACATGGCGCATCAAAAAATTTACCGATTGCAGTCGTTGAGCAGGGAACAACTTCAGGTCAAAAAGTTGTAACTGGCAATCTTTTAAATATTACTCAAAAAGTGAAACAAGAAAAATTAAAATCTCCATCACTCATTATTGTTGGCAACGTTGTTAAACTTCGAAAAAAATTAAATTGGTTTAACTAGCTTTCACTAACTAGAGGTAAAACAATCTTAACTTCAAGACCTTTTTTAGCGCGATTAGAAATTGTTAGTTTGCCATCATGTGATTGAGTAATACGCTCTGCAATAGCAAGACCGAGTCCGCAGCCTTCACTATTTCCCCTTGCTTCATCCATTCGCTCAAAGGGCTTAAGGAGGCGTTTAATTTCTTCAGCTGGTATGCCAGGACCGTCATCTAGAATACTAATCGTAATGCTATCTTTATTTTTTTTAAGTGTAATTAAAACTTCCCCGTTTGAATATGAAAATGCATTATTAATTAAATTATCAAATAATCTTCTAAATGAAACGGGTCTGATATCGTAAAAAATAGGTATTTTGATATTACTTACCAAAACAATATTACGGTTAAGTATTTTATGTTGCTCTTTTAGGTGGCTAAAAAAATCATTTAAATTTGTTGATATTTTGCTCTCTTGATCAAAGCCACGCACGTAGTCCATAAATTGGTTAAGAATGCTATCTATTTCCGACACATCTTCTTCCATACTTTTTTTCAGTTTGGCAGCTATTTTTTCAGGCAACATTTCGATAGCAATTCTAAGTCTTGTGAGAGGTGTTCTCACGTCATGCGAGATGCCTGCAAGCAGAAGTTTTCTTTCTTGTTCTACTTTATTAAGGCCTTCCGCCATTTCGTTAAATGTCTGACTCATAGCTTGAAATTCAGTCACACTATCTAGAGGCAGTTTTTTTGGAAACTCACCTTTTTTTAATTGTTCTGTAGCTTGAATTAAGAGTTTTAAAGGTCGATTAATTCTTGTTGCGGTAGCATATGCACCAATAATTGAAAGACCAGCAACAATAATGCCCCAGCCAATCCAGTGCCATGGGAATGGTCTATCTCCCGGGGTAGGAATCACTACCCAAAATTCATCTTGATCGATAGAAAAGCTTACCCAAAGGCCTGGTATACCATAGTGATTAGTGATCACTATGGTATTTTCACCAAGTCTCTCTTTTAATTTACCTACAACAACTTGCAAGAAAGGATCTGGAGCTAGAGGCTCAATATCTTCGAAGTAATATGCAGGATAAATTCTGATGTCGCCTTTGGTAGATAATTCCGACAAAAGCTCAAGCCTTTTATCTTCCCTTGAAGATATAAGAGATGCTCTTGTGAAATTAACCACAGTTTCAATTTCTTGAGCTACTGCTTCAGCTCTAGGACCTCTTTCAAAATAATCAAATATGCGAATTGAAACAATCTGCGCAATGATAAGCACTGTTGCGATGAGGATAAGAAATCTAGCAAGAAGTGTATTGGGAATGAACTTCAATGTGCGGCATCACCATCTGGAACAAAGATATATCCAAAGCCCCACATTGTTTGTAAAAATTTAGGGCTTGTTGGATCTTCTTCTAGAATTTTTCTTAGTCTCGAAATTTGAACATCGATACTTCTATCAAAAACATCAAGTTCGCGTCCCTTTGCCAATTGCATAATTTGATCCCGGGACAGTGGTTGACGAGGGTGATCAATAAATACTTTTAATAATTCAAATTCGCCCGATGTAATACTGATAGGAACCCCATTTTTTGTGAGACTTCTTGTGTCCGAGCTAAACAAAAAAGGACCAAATGCCAAATTTTCAGAATTTGAGTTTTGTGATTGTTTTAATTCGTTTCGTCTTAATACTGCATTAATACGCGCTAAAAGTTCTCGAGGATTAAATGGTTTTGATACGTAATCATCTGCTCCCATTTCTAAGCCGACAATACGATCAATTTCATCTCCTTTTGCCGTAAGAATGATAATAGGGGTGAAATTTCCTGAGCCCCTTAACCTTTGGCATATGGCAAGCCCATTTTCTTCGGGCATCATTAGATCTAGGATAATAAGGCTAACCTGATGGCTAGCAATAAATACATCCATTTCTTTGCCGCCACTGGCTGCATGAACATTCAATCCTTGATCAGTAAGGTACTGACTGGTGAGATCCCTTATTTTTGGGTCGTCATCAACGATTAAAATGGATGGTGGATTGATTGCCATGGGTTTAGTTTAAATCAGTTGGTGCGAAATGAACTTAATGTATAAGTTTACATCAAAGTAGTTATGATCCATTGTTACAAATAGAAACAAATGTGCATTTTTTTGTAATAAATTATTTACATTTAAGCTTGAATATAACAGTCCTTTCCAGATAAAAATCAATCAATTGCATAATTTTTCAAAAGCCTTTTTATTTTGTTTTGTTGCGTTTTTTGGCTTCCCATTGCAGGTACTGGGGGGCGGAAATAATCAGGCACCAAAAACAGATTCAGATGCTAATTCATCAGTTGCTACTGAGCTTAATAAATTAAAAGAAAGTAGCGCTTTATCACCAGAAGAGCGAGCAAGAATTAGACGCGCGCTTGCTGCATATGCAAAATCATCAGGTAAAGAAAGTAGCCTCATTGAAGAAAAGCAAAGGGAGATGTTAAAAGGCCTGGAGTCCCGTTTTATTGCTTGTGATGAAGACAATGATAATACCCTTGACCTTACGGAAACGACAAAATGTTTACCTCAAGTAGCTCGCCAATTTAATCGCCTCGATTTAGACGAGAATGAAGTTATATCTCTAGACGAATTGGCTTTCTTAGCAAAAGAATTTGAAAAAAATCATTTGGATAGTAACAAGCGTAAAAACAATCAAGCTTCATCAAACACCAAAACACCTATATAAATTTCCCTTAGTGAATCTTCGTTAAAATAGATCGCTATGGCGCACATAGAATTTCAATCTAGCTTTAAAAATATTAATCAAAAAGAATGGAATGATCTTACAAAATCAAATCCTTTTTTAAGGCTTGAATTTTTTCAATCACTTGAAGGATCAAATTCCATAGGGGAGGGCACAGGTTGGCACCCTTTTCCGGCAACCGTTACCCATGAAGGAAAGCTCGTTGGTGCTTCACCTATATTTTTAAAAGAGCACTCTTATGGCGAATATGTATTTGATTGGTCTTGGGCGGAAGCCTATCAAAAATATGGGGAAAGCTATTATCCGAAGATCGTTTCATGCATACCATTTATTCCCGCCACTGGGCCTAGAGTTTTTGGATTGGACGCGTCAATTAAAAAAAATATAGTTTCACAGATAGAAGCGCTAGCTTATAAAAATAAAATGTCATCAAGCCATATTTTATTTTGTGATGAAAGCGAGCAAAACGCATACCTAGATTCAAAATGGCTGTTAAGAGAAGGCGTGCAATTTAAATGGTTTAACAAAAATTACAAAAATTTTGAAGAATTCCTATCTCAGCTTTCTCACGATAAGCGAAAAAAAATAAAACAAGAGCGAAAAAAAGTTCAGGACTTAGGACTTAAAATTAAACAAATAAAAGGCCTGGAAATTGCTGAATCAGATTTAGATTTTTTCTATGCTTGTTATTGCAATACCTATCAAGAACATCACTCACATCCGTATCTCACACGAAATTTTTTTAGCCTTATTAGAGAAAGCATGCCTGAGAATATATTGTTAATATTGGCATACGAAGACGATATACCTGTTGCAGGATCATTCTTTATTTATGACGATAAAAATTTATATGGAAGATATTGGGGTTCAAAATCTTTTTATCCTGGATTGCATTTCGAACTTTCATACTATCAAGGCCAGGAATTTTGTATTGAAAATGAAATAGCTGCATTCGAAGGTGGGGCGCAAGGAGAGCATAAACTCGCAAGAGGTTTTGAGCCATTCAATACATTTTCATTTCATCGAATTTTTGATGAAAAATTTGAGCATGCAATCAAAGATTTTTTAAGAAGAGAAAAGAATGGAATTGATAAGTATACAAACGAACTTAATGAAAGAGCGCCATATAAAACGGATTTTAATCTTTAAAAGATGGTGGTGATGGAGAGACTTGAACTCTCGACCTCAGGATTATGAATCCTGCGCTCTAACCAGCTGAGCTACATCACCTTTTATGAAACAAAATAAAGCGTTGAATTATATTTTTTTAAACACCTAAAGTCAAAGGCTGATATTAGACGTTAAATCTAAAATGCATAACATCACCATCTTTAACGATGTATTCCTTGCCTTCTAAGCGCATTTTCCCAGCTTCTTTAGATTTTTGTTCGCCATTGTAAGTAATGAAATCATCGTAAGAAATAACCTCAGCTCGAATAAAGCCTTTTTCAAAGTCTGTATGAATAACACCAGCAGCTTCAGGCGCAGTCGCCCCTTTTTTTACAGTCCAGGCCCTTACTTCTTTCACGCCTGCTGTGAAATAAGTTTGTAATCCCAACAGAGCATAAGCCGACCTGATTACTCTATCGAGACCCGGCTCTTCTAACCCTAGCTCAGTTAAGAATATAGCCTTATCCTCGTCTTCTAAATCAGCAATCTCTGCTTCAATTTTTGCGCAAATAGAAATAACAGGAAGATTTTCTTTTTGACCTAAAGCTTTCAGTGAGTCGAGTATAGGATTGTTAGTGAATCCTGTTTCATTGACATTAGCTACAAACATCACAGGCTTAACTGTAATTAAACATAAAGGTTTGATGAGTTTTAGTTCGTCATCATCAAGATTTAAATTTTTAACCAATTTTCCTTGGTCGAGATGAGCAGAAATTTTTGTCAGAATTGAAACAAGTTGAATGGCTTCTTTATCACCAGATTTTGCTTTTTTATTTTCTCGCTGAAGTGTTTTATCTACCGTTTCCATATCAGCTAAAATAAGTTCTGTATTGATGACCTCAATATCAGAAAGAGGATCTACCTTACCAGAAAAGTGAACAATGTTGTCATCTTGAAAGCAGCGAACTACATGCACTATAGCGTCAGTCTCTCTAATATTCGCTAAAAATTTATTACCAAGACCTTCACCTTTTGATGCTCCGGCAACAAGACCTGCGATGTCAACAAATTCTACTATAGCTGGCTGTGTTTTTTCTGGGTTAACAATAGCTATGAGTTTTTCAATTCTAGGATCCGGCACTTCTACAATTCCAATATTGGGTTCAATGGTGCAGAAAGGATAATTTTCTGCAGCAATACTTGCTTTAGTAATCGCATTGAATAGCGTTGATTTTCCAACATTAGGTAATCCAACAATTCCACATTTCATAATTTATTTTTCTTTATTTATTGGTATGAAGATTGAGCATAGCTTTTTCAAATTGACCTGATGCAATTTCATTAAAAAGCTGACTACTTGTTTCTATAGATTCATCAATGAGATCTCTCTCTTTGGATGAAGGATTTTTTAATACGTAATCTACAACTAAATGTTTTTCACCCGGGTGCCCAATACCAATCTTTAAGCGCCAAAAATCTTGTGAGCCAATAGAGGTAAATATACTTTTAAGGCCATTATGTCCTCCGTGACTGCCACCAAATTTCAGTTTAGCTTGTCCAACATCTATATCAAGATCGTCATGAACCACAAGAATTTCATTTGGATTTATTTTGTAGAACTTTGTAATTGCTGCAAGTGTTTTCCCACTATCATTCATAAATGTATTGGGCTTTGCAAAATAAAATTCTTCTGTATTCGAAGACTTTCCAAAACTTGAGAAAAATTTATCGCTATTTTGTAATTTGATATTTTGTTGGTGAGCGACAAGATCGATCCACCAAAAACCTGCATTGTGTCTGGTGTCAGAATATTTTTCGCCGGGGTTCCCTAGGCCTACAAATAATTTAATTTGGCTCATATGAAAAAATAAGGCGCACTTAATTTAAAAAAAAGTGCGCCTTATTCATATCAAAGCTAGATTATTTAGCTTTGTCTGATTTAGCGTCTTCAGCCGGAGCTGCATCTGAAGCTTTAGCGCCTTCAGCTGCCGGGGCAGCTGCATCAGCAGCACCTTCTGCTGGCTTAGCTTCAACCTCTTCAACCACGGCTCTTGGTTTAGCAACAGAAGCTACTGCTGCATCATTACCATGAGCAAGCTGAACGAATTCAACACCTTCATGCATCTTAATTTCTGATAAATGAATTGATTGACCAATATCAATTGTTGCCAAATCAACTTCAATAAACTCAGGAAGATTTTTTGGTAAACAAGAAATATTTGCTTCAGTCATGATATGCGAAACAATACCGCCGTTGAGTTTAACGCCTGGAGAAACTTCAGCATTAATAAAGTGGAATGGCACTTTAACGTGAATTTTTTCATTTTCATTAACACGCTGAAAATCAATATGCTGAATTGTATTTCTTACAGGATGCATTTGATAATCTCTTAATAAAACAGACTCTTTATTGCCTTCTAAATTAAGCGTTAAGATCGATGCATGAAATGCTTCATGTCTAAATTGTAAAAATAAAGATTTTTGTTCAAGGTCAAGAGAGATGGGCTCTTTGCCGCCACCATATAAAATTCCAGGAACACTTCCAGCGTGGCGAAGACGGCGGCTCGCACCCGTACCTTTCACATCACGTTTTGTTGCACTAATTTCAATTTTCATTTACTACTCCTTAATTTAAATCTGCATTCCGCGACCAGACTGCAGCAGTTTATTGGCCAACATGACCAAATTCATTACTCCATAAAAAGAGAACTTACGGAGTCGCCTTGGCTTATTCGACGAATCGTTTCTGCCAAAAGCTCAGCAACACTAAGCTGCCTAATTTTTTTACATGCCATTGCCGCCTTACTTAGTGGAATGGTATTTGTTACAACTAATTCATCTAATTCAGATTCGGTAATAATTTTTGTTGCTTCCCCTGAAAGAATAGGGTGTGTTGCATAAGCCACTACTTTAATAGCACCATTCTTTTTTAGAGCAGCTGCAGCTTCACAAAGTGTATTTGCAGTATCAACCATGTCATCAATAATGACGCAGGTTCTATTTTCCACTTCACCGATAATATTCATTACTTTAGACACGTTTGGCTTAGGCCTACGTTTGTCAATAATTGCAAGATCGGAGCCTAATTGTTTAGCGCACGCTCTTGCTCTCACAACACCACCTACATCAGGTGACACCACCACAAGATTTTTATGATTTTGTTCAAGCAAATCTTTGAGAAGTACAGGTGTTGCATATATATTGTCTACAGGAATATCAAAAAATCCCTGAATTTGGTCGGAATGAAGATCCATAGTAAGGAGTCTATTTACACCAACACTTGTAAGCATGTTTGCTACAACTTTCGCAGTAATTGCAACGCGCGCCGATCTTGGTCTTCTGTCCTGTCTTGAGTAGCCAAGGTAAGGAATTGCCGCTGTAATTCTTGATGCGGATGACCTCCTTAAGGCGTCTACAATCACCATAACTTCCATTAAGTTATCGTTAGTAGGATGGCTTGTGGATTGAAGAACAAAAACATCTCTACCGCGAACATTTTCAAGAAGCTCGACCATAACTTCGCCATCGCTAAAACGGCCTACATCGGCACGCCCAAGGTGAATGCCTAAGTTCCCAGCCACTTGCTCAGCAAGAAGAGGGTTGGCATTCCCGGTAAATATCATGACGCTATTATTGTCCAAAATCTCGGTCCTAGTTATGAGCGGTCTATTTAAAAATGGCAGGGGAGGAAGGATTCGAACCTTCGCATGCTGGAATCAAAATCCAGTGCCTTAACCAGCTTGGCGACTCCCCTATGGTTATTCTGTTCCCAGCATTAAATTCAAATGCGGGTGGCTATCTAATCCTCTAACTATGAAGCCCAGTGTATCTTGAGGCCTTTTTTCTAAAATTTCCTTGCCTTTATCTATCGAACCTAAAGGTATGAAGATACATGATCCTGAACCTGTCATTTTTGCGTGGCCAAATTGACTTAACCAGTCAAAAACAAGAGAAATACCTTTAAATTTTTTTAAGACCCCTTTTTCTAAGTCATTGGCCAAATTTTTAAGGTCCAATTCATCGGAAAAGCCTGCTATTTTCAATGGAATCCGGTCTTTTGTCAATTCAAGTGATTCAAAAACCTCTTTCGTAGAAACCTTCTCATTGGGTGCTAAAACAAGGTAATCTTTCGCTGGATTAAAGAAGGGGGTAAGTTTTTCGCCTACTCCCTCGGCCCATGCATTTTGGCCAAAAATAAAGAAAGGGACATCAGCTCCCAATTTAAGGGCTAATTCTTGGAGTTCTTTTTGACTGAGTTGGCAATGCCAAAGGTTATTTAAGGCAATAAGAATCGTTGCAGCATCCGAGCTTCCGCCCCCAAGACCAGCCCCCATCGGAATACTTTTTTTAATAAAAATATCTGCCCCGGATTGATTTTCAGCAAAAGGCTTTAGTATTTGAGCGGCCTGAATAGTTAAATCATCATTTTCTTGAATCGTGGGGTGGTCGGAAACGCGACGAATATTTCCAGATGTATTTGTTTTAATAAAAATATGGTCATAAAGAGTAATAAGCTGAAAAACTGTTTGGATGTTGTGATAGCCATCAGCTCGCTTGTTAATGACATGAAGGAATAGATTTAATTTAGCTGGTGCCAAAAATTCTTTGTAGCCAATATCTCTAAGTTCATTTGCCTGCAATGTTAATAATCTCTTCTACAATAAAATTAAAACTGAATGCACCTTGTGATACTGATATTTTGGATGGAATGGTAAGTTTGTCTTGAGTTCTAAATGCATTAATTACAATATTCCATTCGTCGTTATAAAAATGTGTAGTGCGATTCAATTGATTATCTTCTCTGTGTAAATCTTTAATCCGTTCAATATGATTTGTAATGAGGTGTCTAAACAAATCTGGAGAGATATTTTTTCCGAATAAACTTTGTATGTAATGATCAAAATCATCACCAGATAAAATTTTCCCATTAGCATCAATAATCTTTTTTTCTTTAGTTGAAAATATTATTTTTGCGATTTGATTATTAAAAGGCGAAAAGATATCAATTTCATCTTGATTATTTTCATAGCGCCAAATAAGCCGTCCCGATCCGCCTTTAGAGTCAATAGAGTAGGCAAATTTAGCTTTTATAGAAAACTCTTCAATGAATCGATTTTCATCAATTACTTGAGATGTTTCAATTGAGGGTGCATGGGATTTAAAAATCTCAAATGGATCGTTTAAAGATGCGCAAGCCGACAGAAGAAAAGCCGCTAAAAAAATCAGAGCATATTTAAAATTCAATTGATGATTAACTCTTGAAAATTAATGAAGTCTTTTAAGTGTTTCTTTTAAAATCTCATTATCAGGAAATGATTGAAGTGAAAGTTGCCAAATATCATCGGCTTCTTTTTTCTTTCCTTGGGCCCATAAAATCTCGCCAAGGTGGGCAGCAATTTCAGGATCAGGTTGGATGTCATATGCTTTTTGAATAAAAGAAAGTGCAGAATCTAATTTGCCCAATCTATAATATAGCCAGCCCATACTGTCTAGAATGTAGTGATTGTTAGGCGCAATTGATAAAGCAACTTCAATATATTTTTTAGCATCTTCTAAATTAATATTTCGATCGGCATATGAATATCCAAGCGCATTGTAAGCAACAGCATAATCAGGTTTGATTTTAATAGCTTCTCTTAAAAGCTTTTCCATTAGATCGTATTTATTTAACTTGTCAGCAAGAAGTGCATAATCAAATTTAAATTCAGGTGAGTGAGGGAAATTCGATGCTTCATTTTGCATAAGCTGAAATGCGTCTTGGTGGCGATTGGCTCTTGTAAGAAATGATGTTTTTGATTGAATGAGACTTAAATTTTCTTCTGGTGAATTCGCTTTGAGACCGTTTAAAAAAATCAAGGCTTTGTCAACAGATTCTTTCTTTGCAATGATTTCGGCTGTGATTAGTTTTGATTCAATAAAGTGAGGCCCATTGTTAATTTTATTAAGCCAAGTGATCGCGGCTTCATTTTGGTTTTTTTTGTCCGCTATCTTGGCAAGATAGATAAATATTTGATCTTTATCTTTAGGATTTCTTTTGAGGCTTTGTAAGAAATATTTTTCTGCTAGGTCATAATCCTCAAGCTCCACTGATAATAGACCCACAGCTATCGTGATTTCTGCAGAGCTATTAGCGGTATTTACAAGCTTAATAAATTCATTTTTTGCTTCATTAAACTTTCGACCGTTAGTGAGTAGCTTTGCATATTCCAGTCTTACCTCATTTGATTTTGGATATTTGTTCAAAAATTCACTGTAAAAAGCAAGAGCTCTTTCAGGATTTTCTTGGGTCAAGATCTGGCCTTTAAATAAAATAGGCATTTCCCAATCTGGCTTAATTTGATTAATAGAAGCCAGTTCTTTTTCATATGTTTTTTGATCTTTAATTAACCAAGCCGCATGAGCAACAGCAAAATGTGCCTCAGCTAATTTTGGATAGGGTTGTGCCAATTCAGTCACAAGGGTTAATACAGCTTTTTTATCTGGCACTCTGGAGAGCAAACTATTTAAGTATAAAAAACCACTCGCCCTCGTTTTTTCTTTAAGTAAAAGCTTTTGAAGAATTGGTTTGGCTTCATTGAGTTTATTATTTGCAATAAGAATCTCACTGAGCGCTTGCTGGGCATCAATAGAATCTTTATTAAGCTCATTCCAAATTTTGGAGGCTTCCAAGGCAATTGTGCCATTTCGTGTGTAAGTAGTAAGTCTTGTGGCCCGTTCTGCCAAAAGCGCACTATCTGTTTGCTTAGCTAAATCTAAAAAAAGTTCGCTGGCAAGGTTAAGTTCGCCGCGCTGAGATGCAATTTCAGCCAACAAGAGCCTAAAAACAAGATCAGGATTGGTATAATTACTAACTGAACTAGATGGATCAGGTTTAGCATTAGCGTTAGCAAGAATACTGAAGGATAAAAGAGTTAGAAGTGCAAATATTCGAAGCTGATGCATAAAGTTTCCTGAGATTTGATTTCTACAATAGTTTAAACTAATTTGACTGATAATTAGTCCGATAACAATCATGTGATGGCTAATAAACCAAAACAATATTTTTAATATGTATAATCTATGATTCATTTTTTCAATAAAAATTCAAAAAAACATCTATGTCGAATTTAACCTTAGAAGCTATTGAGCTAACACGACTTTTTGGTGGTTGGGAGGCTGTCAAAAATGTAAGTTTTCACCTGGAAAAAGGTGAGGTTTTAGGTTTTTTAGGACCCAACGGCGCTGGCAAATCTACGACTATGCGCATGCTTACGGGCAACTTAGCCCCTTCGATTGGTACGGTAAAAATTTGCGGTATTGACATGATTGAAAATCCTAAAGAAGCAAAAGCGCTCATTGGTTATTTACCTGAGATGCGCCCAATTTATAAGGAGCTTACAGTTGACGAGTTTTTAACTATTGCCGCTCGCCTTCATAAGGTCCCTAGTAAGCAAATTAAAAAAGCTGTAGATATTGCAAAAGAAAAATGCGGCTTAAGTCATATGAGTAAGCGATTAATTGAAAACTTATCTAATGGTTATCAGCAGCGTGTAGCGATTGCTCAAGCTATCATTCATAATCCATTAGTTGTAATTTTAGATGAGCCAACGGTAGGTCTTGATCCTATTCAAATTAGAGAAATTAGATCTCTTATTCGAGAGATAGGACAAAAACATAGCGTTATTTTATCTACCCATATTCTTCCTGAAGTTGAAATGGTTTGTGACCGTGTACAAATTATTGATAAAGGAAATTTAGTATTTCATGGTTCCATTGATGAATTAAAACAACATCGACAAGGCAATAAACTTTTGGTGGGTTTTACAAAAGCACCTACTTTATCAGCACTAAAAGATATTGAAGGTGTCACTAAGGTTGAAAAAGTGGAAGCAGGTATGTATCGCATACATTTCAAAAACAAACAGTCTCCATCAGAAGCAATTGTTAAACTGTCAGTAAAAAATCGTTGGGGTCTTTATCAAATTGCTCCAGATCAAACAAGTCTCGAAGATGTTTTTGTGCAGCTAACTGAAAAGAAACAAAAAAATTAAACAAATATGAGTGGTAATTAAAAATGATTTTAAATATTGCAAGAAAAGAGCTTAAAAGTTTATTCGCATCCCCTATGGGATGGATTATTCTCGCGCTTCTTATGATGGCATTCGGAAGTTATTACCTTACAGGAGTTAATAATTATTTTGAAGTGATGTCGGGGGCGATTAGACCTGCTGAGCGCGTAGGTGTGACTATATTTGTGGGGCAGACCGTCTATAGTATTGCTTCTTTTATTATGCTTTTTGCAGTGCCTCTTTTAACGATGCGCCTTATTAGCGAAGAAAGAAGAAGTCAAACTTTGCCATTTTTATTTAGTGCACCTATTTCACTTACTGAAATAGTTTTAGGCAAATTTGTAGGCTTAATTGTTTTTTTAAGCATTCTTGTTTTTTATATTTTTCTTATGCTCACAACACTTAATATTTGGGCAGATATAGATTTTGGGTATCTTATTGCAAACTCAATAGGTCTTTGGCTTCTTGTGGCAAGTTTTTCAGCATTAGGTATTTATTTTTCAAGCTTAACCCAGCAGCCGATTATTGCTGCGATTTTAAGTTTTATTTCACTTTTTGCATTAATGATTATGGAGCGCTTTTTTGCAAGCGATCCTAACCATTGGTTTGCTTACCTATCACTTATGAAACATTTTCAAAGCTTTTCAAGAGGCCTTGTAGATAGTTCAGATTTAATGTATTTCTTTTTGTTCATATCAACATTTTTAACATTAACGATTAGACGTCTCGACGCTGACAGGCTTCGCGGATAAATATTTATGAAAATTAATTCAAAATTAAGATTACAGATTCTCATTCAGAATAGTTTTTTTGTTGTTCTGTTTATTGTCTTGGTATTTCTATTAGGCTTTCTTGCAAATCAATATAAATTTTCAAAAGATATTACGCAAGCCAATCGAAATACACTTACAACCGGTAGCGTTAATGTTCTGAAGCAAATGAAGGGACCGATTACACTTACCGTTTTTGCATCTAAAGATGATGTTAATAATGGTGATACTTTTAGACAGGGCATTATTAACTTTATGACCAGATATCAAAGAACTAAACCTGATATCAATATTAAATTTATTAGCCCTGTAGAAGAGCCAAAATTAGCACAAGAAATGGGCATTAAAGTAGACGGCGAAGTTGTGGTTGAATATCAAAAAAGATCAGAGCACATTAACCCTCCTTTTGCAGAACAAGAAATGACTAATCTCTTTATGCGCTTGTCTAGAACTAATCAACAAGCGGTAATGTATCTTGACGGTCATGGCGAAAGAAATTTAATTGGACTTAAGAATAATGACGTAGGCGAATTCGGTAAGCAATTAGAATCTAAAGGGTTTAAATTTGCAAACCCAAATCTTACTGTTGAATCAGAAGTGCCTTTAAACGGTTCCATGTTAGTTATTGCTAGCCCACAAAAAAATATTTCGTCTATTGAAGCAAAAAAAATTAAAAAGTTTTTAGAGTTGGGCGGAAATTTACTTTGGCTTCTTGATGATAATAATTTTCATGGTTTAGAAGAGGTAGCTACATATCTTGGACTTACTGTTTCAAATGAGCATGTGGTAGATCCAACAGCAAAAGTTGAGGGCGCTGATGAGAATGTTTCTTTTGCATCTGCATATGGCGAACATGCAATTACTAAAAACTTTATGCTTAGAACACTTTTTTCTAATGCACATGAGGTAAATGCTAAAGGCACATTAGATAATGGATGGGAAGTAAGTAAGCTCATTGAAGTTTCTCCAAATGGCTGGTTAGAATCTACGCAATCTGCCGCAAATCAGAAATCAACTTTTGATAAGAATAAAGACAAACCAGGCCCTATTAATATTGCAGTAGCGCTTCAGAGAACCTATGGTAAAAAGGGTCAAAGAGTTGTAGTAGTTGGCAATGGAAATTTCTTATCCAATACATTCATTACAACGGGCGGTAATCTGGACCTTGGTATTAATATGATCAATTGGTTGTCAGGCGACGATAATCTAATCTCAATTCAGCCTATGCCATTAAAAGATGTAAATGTAACTATTCCAAACGATAATACTTCAGTCTTTATCGCGTGGACAGTATTTCACAGCTTCCAATATTTCATTCCTATCGGTATTTTTGTTTTAGGCATATTTTTCTGGCTTAAACGTAGAAAAGCCTAATATAGAAGTATGAAAAATCGTTGGCTCATTAATATTATTTTGCTTTTGATTGTTTTATCGATCTCTCTTTTTTTATTTCTTAAACCCACACAAACAAAACAAACAAAGCAATTTGAAGTTAGTACTTTTAGTTTGGGTGATTTTGATGTTGTGAAGATTGATTTTCCATCTAGAGCCTCAGTTGTTTTTAAAAAAAACAATGATGCTTGGGATATGCTAGAACCAATTAAAGGTCGAGCAGATCAATTTTCAGTTCAAAAAATTATTTCTATCGTAGCAACATCGAGTAGTGAAAAATTACCATCCAATGATTTAGCTAAATATGGATTAGATAAGCCTGCTGTGAAATTAAAGCTTATTCATAAGGGCTTGGAAGAAGAGTTTATTTTTGGTACATACAACTCAGTAACCGAAGATCAATATCTTTTATTTAAAGGTAGTGTTTATCTTATTAGTGGCGCTTATTCAGAAGCAGCGTCTACACAACCTATTGAGCTTATTGATAAATCACCTTTAAGTAGATCTGAACAAATCAAAGAATTTGATTTCTCACGCCTTGAACAATGGCAATCTAAGCGCCTAAAAGTGACGCGCAATAATGCTGAATGGAAAGCCAATGAAGGCAATTCCTTTAAGCAAGATGAAATGGCAGAATGGTTTGATATGACCTGGGTTAAAAACCCAGCAAGGTCAGTAGAAAAATACCCGCTAGATTTAAGGATTCCATATAAGAGTTTTGATATTCACACTGTAGGTGGAAAAAAAATTACTTTTCTGCGGGTCCAAGAATCTCCTGAGACCCAGCTATTTAGGGTAGACGAAGGTTTGCTATATCATTTTGGAAGTGATATTGGATTTACCATGATGAATCCACCTATTGAGCAGCCTAAGAAGTAAATTGATTTATGCCGGAACTTCCTGAGGTTGAAATTACCTGTATGGGGCTTAAGCCCATACTCCAAAAATCTATTAAGAGTATTGTTGTTAGAAACGCATCTTTAAGATGGCCAATTCCATCACATTTAAAGAAAACACTCCCCAATCAAAAAATATTAGTTATTAAAAGGCGTGCGAAATATATCCTTATTCAATTTGAGAAGGCACACCTCATGATTCATTTGGGAATGTCTGGACGACTTGAACTTTTAAAAAAAGATGTTTCCCCACAAAAGCACGATCATGTCGACATTCAATTTCAAAATACAAAAAATATTTTAAGGTATACAGATCCTAGAAGGTTTGGTTCTATTCATTGGATAGATGGGGATATCAACCAACATTTTTTAATTTCGAAATTAGGCCCTGAGCCTTTAGAAAAATTATTTACTGATAAATATTTATTTTCAAAAATACAAAATAAAAAAACCACTATTAAAAATATTATTATGGATAGTCATATTGTTGTCGGTGTTGGAAATATTTATGCAAGTGAATCTTTATTTAAAGCTAAAGTACTGCCGACTAGAATAGCGAAGGATGTTTCTTTAAATGAATGTAAGAAGATTGTGAAATATATTAAAGAGACACTTCATAAAGCTATCGAATTAGGAGGCAGTTCACTTAAAGATTTTTATAATGTAAATGGGCAGTCTGGTTATTTTCAGCAAACTTACGCCGTGTATGGAAGAAAAGGAAAAGCTTGCCGTAACTGTAAATCAATCATTGAATCTGTAATTATTGGACAGAGGTCAAGTTTCTTTTGTCCTAAATGTCAAAGCTAATTAACGCTGAGTTGTTAGTCTGAATGAGAGCTTAGGCCCAAGCGAACCAATAATCATACCGGCAGCGCTTGCAATAAGCCCTGCAAACTGAGCTGGAACAAATGGATCGTCTGTAAAAATTAAAATACTTAGCCAAGTAAGAAGGCCTAGGATTATAGAGAGCAACGCACCTTGATTAGTTGCTCTTTTCCAATAAACCCCACATGCAAGGGGAATGAATGCTGTCACTAAAGTGATTTGATAAGCATTTTCAACCATCTTAAAAATACTTAATTTAGAATTAATTGCATAAAGTGTCACAATTAAAGTAAATATAACAGTGACAATTCTCATCCAATGAAGCAAATGTTCATCTTTAATATGACCGTGACGACTTAAAAATGGTTTTAAAATATTTTCAGTGAATGTTACAGATGGTGCTAATAGCGTTGCTGACGCACAGCTTTTAATCGCAGACAATAGCGCACCAAAAAACATAACTTGCGCTATCAAGGGCGCATGATCAAGCACTAGAGTGGGTAAAATAAGTTGTGGATCAGTTCCTATAAGACGCTCTACCATTTTAGGGTCTATGATTTGCGCTGACGATGCTAAGAAAATAGGAATAAATGCAAATAGAAAATAAAGGCATCCACCTAATATAGATCCCCAAATTGCAATTTTAACTGTCTTTGAAGATTGGACTCTTTGAAATACATCTTGTTGAGGAATTGAACCTAGCATCATGGTCATCCAGGCTGCAGCAAAAGCTAAAATTTCTTTAAGATCCATCGGTGGCCAGAAGTTTAATTTACCATCTGCCGCTACGTGGCGAAATACATTTGATGCGCCGCCCGCTATATCGCTAACTTGGCTGCTGATAAAAAGCATGCCTAAGCAAATGATAATCATTTGAAGTAAGTCCGTCACTGCAACAGCCCACATACCACCAAAAACGGTATAAATAAGAATAGTGCCAGAACCAATCCACATACCGGCAATTTTGCTAATTGAACCTGCTGAAACAATATTAAATACCAGCCCAAGGGCATTAATTTGTGCGCCTACCCAACCTAAGTAAGAAATAATAATCGCTATGGTGGTAAGGACTTCAATGCTATGCGTATATCTTTTTTTGTAAAAATCACCAATGGTTAATAAATTCATCCGGTATAGAGGTGCCGCAAAAAATATACCTACAAGAATAAGACATAAAGAAGATCCAAAAGGGTCCGCGACAATACCATGAAGACCATTTTGAAGAAATGTGGCGGGTATACCCAATACAGCTTCTGAACCAAACCATGTTGCAAATACGGTAGCTGTGACCATATAAAATGGTAAGTGTCTTCCAGCTACAGCAAAATCTCGGGTGTTATGAACTCGACTAGCTGCCCAAAGCCCAATGAGTACAGATATAAGCCAATATCCAATTACAAACCAAAGTAACAAGTTCAAAGTTCCTAAATTTATCTAATAAAATAAAACAAGATCACTAAATTTACCAATAAAGTGATTCCAATGAAAGTGATTATGATTTTAAACCAGCGATTTTTATTTTCCTGAGACTTTAAGAAGCTTTCAAAATCATCTTTTGTAATTATATTTTTATTTTGTAAATTTCTTTGTTCGAGAAATTCATTAATGAGTCTTGGCAATTTTGGGGTGAGATGAACCCAATGAGGAAATTCATTTTTTAAGCTTTTAAGGATATGTTTAATACCTTTTTGTTCAGACAGATCGGAAGAGCACACGTCTG
>CAINIH010000067.1 GCA_903849185.1 uncultured Methylophilaceae bacterium | reverse complement strand
GTGGATCGTAAGGTATTAGCAGATATGGCAGTATTCGATAAAGCAGCTTTTGCTAAGTTTGTCGAAATTGCTAAATCTGGTTCAGGAGCAGCATAAAAATTATTAATTTTTAAAAGGAGGCTTCTAGCCTCCTTTTTTTTATTAATATGATAGTCAATGAATAATCTCGAACATACCTTAAAAGAAGCCCGTGAAGATTTTGATCAGTGTCAGACTGTGACCGATCTTGATCAGACTAAAGCTAAATACCTAGGTAAGACTGGTGTTTTAACAGAAGCGCTCAAATCATTAGGTAAATTATCTGCAGAAGATAGACCTAAAGTAGGCGCTGAGATTAATATAGTTAAGCAGGGCGTTGAAGAAGCTTTAGAAAAAAGAAGGGAAGCTATTCTCAATGCTTCGCAAGCTAAACAGCTTGCAGAAGAATCTTTAGATGTGACTTTACCTTCACGAAAAGAAGATCAAGGCAGTTTGCATCCAGTAACACAAACACTTCATCGCGTTGAATCACTTTTTCATTCCATCGGCTTTTCAGTAGCACATGGCCCACAGATTGAATCAGATTTTTATAATTTCACAGCGCTTAATATTCCAGAATCACATCCAGCTCGTGCGATGCACGACACATTTTATATTGATGAATCTTATGTATTAAGAACGCACACATCCCCTGTGCAAATTCGTCACTTAGAAAAAAATAAACCACCACTCAAAATCATTTCACCAGGTCGCGTTTATCGTGTTGATTCAGACGCAACGCACTCACCAATGTTTCATCAAGTTGAAGGTTTATGGGTTGATCAACAAGTGAGCTTCGCAGATCTTAAAGGCGTCATCGAAGATTTTCTCCAAAACTTTTTTGAGAATAAAGATTTAAAAGTACGCTTCAGACCTTCGTACTTTCCGTTCACAGAACCTTCTGCTGAAATGGATATGAGTTGGAAGGGTGGTTGGCTCGAGATTGGCGGCTGTGGCATGGTTCATCCAGAAGTATTTAAACATGTAGGTATTGATTCAAATCAATATCAAGGGTTTGCTTTCGGCTTAGGCATAGAACGTTTAACAATGTTGCGTTACAGCGTACAAGATTTACGTCACTTTTTTAATAACGATTTACGTTTTCTTCAGCAATTTATTTAAAGACATTTCAACATGCAATTTTCTGAAAATTGGTTAAGGTCATACGTTAATACATCACTTGATAGTGATGCACTTAACCACGTCATGATTATGGCTGGATTAGATGTTGATGATTCTAATCCTCTGGGTGCATCCTTTAGTCATGTCGTAGTTGGTGAGATTGTTGTCGTTAAAAAACACCCTGATGCGGATCGACTTCAAGTGTGTGATGTCAATATTGGTGATAAGACATTGCAAATTGTTTGTGGCGCATCTAATGCGAGACAAGGCATCAAGGTGGCATGTGCATTAGTAGGCGCTAAATTACCATCGATTGATATCAAAGAAGCAAAAGTGCGAGGTGTTGAGTCGTTTGGTATGCTTTGCTCTTTAAAAGAATTGGGGTTGGCTGAAGAAGCTGACGGCATTCTAGAGCTTAATCTTGATTTAAAAAATGGTACAGATTTAAGAATTGCACTTGATCTTAATGATCAAATTACAACATTAAAATTAACACCCAATCGCAGTGATTGTTTAAGTGTTTGGGGTGTGGCAAGAGAAGTCGCAGCCATTAGCACATCTTCACTTTCACCGATTGCTTATGAAGTAAATCCAATTAAGCAAAGCGAAAAGAAAAATGTAGTCGTTGAAGAAAAATCAGCATGTCCGCGATACTGTGGCCGTATCATTAAGAATGTTGATAACACAAAATTATTACCTGATTGGATGACCTCAAGACTTGAGCGTTCCAATATTAAATCAATCAGTCCTATTGTTGATATTACGAATTATGTATTACTTGAAATTGGACAGCCACTGCATGCATTTGATCATGACAAATTACAAGGTGATGTTGTTATCAGATTTGCTAAGCCTGAAGAATCGATACATTTACTCAATGATACAAAAATTAAATTATCTAAAAAAGATTTAGTCATTGCAGATAATTCAGGTGCGATTGCATTTGCAGGTGTGATGGGTGGCATGCCCTCATCAGTAACTGATAGCACTCAAAGTATTTTTTTAGAAAGCGCTTTCTTTGATCCTATTGTGATTGCTGGTAAAGCCAGGGCTTATAACTTATCTACGGATTCATCTTACCGTTTTGAGCGCGGGGTAGATTTTGCAAATACGCGACATGCGCTAGAGCGTGCGACATCTCTTATTATTGAATATTGTGGTGGAGAAGCGGGAGAAATTACAGAAGTTTTAAATGCTTTACCTAAGCGCAATGAAATTCATCTAAGACTTAAAAAATTAAATGCTATTTTAGGTATTGAAGTTCCAAGTCAAGACGTAGAGCGAATATTTATGCAATTAGGTTTCGAGGTGAACAAAACAATCGAAGGATTTAAAGTTACACCACCTTCATATCGATTTGATATCGCCATTGAAGAAGATTTGATTGAAGAAGTTGTTCGATTATATGGTTACGATAAAATTCCTTCACAT
>CAINIH010000066.1 GCA_903849185.1 uncultured Methylophilaceae bacterium | reverse complement strand
GAATAAGTACTTAGAAAATGGTGATCTAAGTGAAGAAGAAATTAAAAAAGGCTTACGTCTAAGAACAATTAGTTTTGAAATTGTGCCGATGTTATGCGGCTCAGCTTTTAAGAACAAAGGCGTACAAGCCATGTTGGATGCGGTGATTGAGTATTTGCCTGCACCTACGGATGTACCTCCAGTACCTTGTGAAGATGCTAAAGGTCAACCTACAACTCGCAAAGCTTCTGATGAAGAGCCTTTTGCAGCGTTAGCATTTAAAATTATGACTGACCCTTTTGTGGGTCAATTAATTTTCTTCCGTGTTTATTCTGGCGTAATTAATTCAGGCGATACAATTTACAATCCAATCAAAGGCCGTAAAGAACGTATTGGTCGTATTCTTCAAATGCATGCAAATCAGCGTGAAGAGCTTAAAGAAGTTCGTGCTGGAGATATTGCAGCAGCTGTAGGACTTAAGGAAGCAACGACCGGTGATACATTATGTGATGTCAATAATGAAGTTGTTCTTGAAAGAATGATTTTCCCTGAGCCTGTAATTCACGTTGCAGTTGAACCTAAAACAAAAGCTGACCAAGAGAAAATGGGTATAGCTTTGAATAGACTTGCTCAAGAAGATCCTTCATTTAGAGTTAAGACAGACGAAGAAACAAATCAAACCATTATTTCAGGTATGGGCGAACTTCACTTAGAAATTCTTGTAGACCGAATGAAAAGAGAATTTGGCGTTGAAGCTAATGTAGGCGCACCACAAGTGGCATACAGAGAAGCAATCAAGAAACCAGTTGAAATTGAAGGTAAATTTGTTAAGCAATCTGGCGGTAAAGGTCAATATGGCCATGTATGGCTCAAAATGGAGCCAAACGAAGCCGGCAAAGGTTTTGAATTTATTGATGCAATTAAAGGCGGAACAGTACCACGCGAATTCATTCCTGCCGTTGAAAAAGGATTGCGTGAAACACTTCCTGCAGGTGTAGTTGCTGGTTATCCAGTGGTAGATGTCAAAGTGACTTTGTTTGATGGCTCTTACCATGATGTTGACTCAAACGAAAATGCATTTAAAATGGCAGCTTCGATGGCATTTAAAGACGGAATGCGTAAAGCGGACCCTATCCTTCTTGAGCCTATGATGGCGGTTGAAGTAGAAACTCCAGAAGATTATATGGGTGATGTGATGGGTGACCTTTCATCTAGACGCGGCATGATTCAAGGTATGGAAGATAATGCAACTGGCAAAGTTATTCGCGCCGAAGTTCCATTAGCAGAGATGTTTGGATATTCAACAACGATGCGTTCTTTATCTCAAGGTAGAGCAACATACTCAATGGAATTTAAGCATTACACAGAAGCACCAAGAAACGTAGCAGAAGCAATTGTTAATAAAAAATAAGTTAAAAATCTAAGGATAACATTATGGCAAAAGGCAAATTTGAACGTACCAAACCCCATGTGAACGTTGGCACAATTGGTCACGTTGACCATGGTAAGACAACACTTACAGCGGCAATCACAACGATTCTTGCT
>CAINIH010000065.1 GCA_903849185.1 uncultured Methylophilaceae bacterium | reverse complement strand
TGTAGAGACCTTTACCAATCGATTTAATAAAGTTCTTGTGAGCGAGCGCATGATCAGTGGTCATGGCATGCATGGATTCATATGCCAACCACGGACAAATCGCTTCTGCACCGTAACCACCTAAAAGGGCGAAGTGATGCACTTCACGCGCAGAACCTGTATCCACTACTAAGCCGGTGTTGGTGCGTAAACCTTCACGCACTAAATGTTGATGTGTCGCTGATGTGGCTAGCAATGCTGGAATTGCGATACGATCTTTTGATTGGTTACGATCAGACAAGATCAGAATGTTGTAGCCATCCTTCACCGCTTTGTGAGCATCTTGACGAAGGCTATCGATCGCTTTTTTCATACCATACGCGTCGTCTTTTTTAAGACCTTTCACATCGTATGTAATATCAAGTACTAAAGATTTGTAGGCGTCTTTTGTGAGTTTAGAAATATTTTTTAATTGTTCTAAATCATCCAGCGTTAAAACCGGCTGACTTGTTTCAAGACGCGTGGTCGGTTTTGTTTCATCGACTGCTAATAAATTTGGTTTCGGTCCAATGAATGTCACAAGTGACATGACTAACTCTTCACGAATCGGATCGATCGGTGGGTTAGTGACTTGTGCAAATAATTGTTTGAAGTAGTTGTAAATGAGTTTTGGTTTTTTTGAGAGCACGGGAAGTGCGGCATCATTACCCATCGAACCTGAGTTCTCTTCACCGTTTGTCACCATGGGTTGCAGAATAAATTTAATATCTTCTTGGGTGTACCCAAAGCTTTGTTGTGTATCGAGAAGGGTCGCTTTAAGTTCAGTCTTACTATTTGTTTTTGGGAAGTCGCCTAAGAAATATCGCGAGCTATCAATCCACTGACGATAAGGTTTATGTGTGGCGAGTTCTTTTTTCACTTCTTCGTCGTCAATGATGCGACCTTTTTCCATATCGATGAGAAGCATTTTGCCTGGTTGCAAACGCCACTTCTTAATAATTTTTTCTTGTGGGAATTGAAGCACGCCCATTTCAGATGCCATCATCACCACACCATCATCGGTCATGAGATAACGTGCGGGGCGTAATCCATTTCGGTCTAAGGTGGCCCCAATCATACGACCATCCGTAAATGCCACTGCTGCTGGGCCATCCCATGGCTCCATCAATGCCGCGTGATATTCATAGAATGCACGGCGAATTTCATCCATCATAGGGTTACCCGACCATGCTTCAGGAATTAACATCATCATCGCGTGAGGAAGACTGTAACCACCAGCAACCAACAACTCTAAACAATTATCAAAACATGCGGAGTCTGATTGGCCTTCCACAATGAGTGGCCATAATTTTTCTAAGTCATCACCTAGTAATTCGGATTGCATACTTTCATGTCGCGCACGCATCCAATTCACATTGCCTTGTACCGTATTAATTTCACCGTTGTGCGCAATCATTCTAAATGGATGCGCTAAATCCCATGCAGGGAATGTGTTCGTTGAGAAACGTTGATGCACTAATGCTAGCGCTGATGTGACACGCTCATCTTTTAAATCTGGGTAATAAGTGTCGACCTCATTTGCAAGGAGCATGCCTTTATACACAATCGTGCGGCTTGAAAGAGATGGAATATAAAACTGTGCGGGATCATCGAGCCCTAATTTTTTAACGCTATGTTCAATACGTTTACGAATGACAAAAAGTTTTCGTTCGAAATGATTTTGATCTTTAACTTCTTTACCTTGACCAATGATGACTTGTTTGATTTTTGGTTCTAACGCTTTCGCAGCGTCTGCGATATTGGAATTGTTAGTCGGTACATCACGCCAAGTTAAAAATGTTTGGCCTTCTTCTTTGATAATGTCAGTGATGATCTTTTCACATTGATTTCGATGTTGCGTTGATTGTGGAAAGAAAATAAGACCGCATGCATATTGGCCAAGGACAGGTAAATCTACAGATAATTTTTTAGCTTCGTCTCGAATGAGGCCGTCTGGCATTTGAATAAGAATGCCGGCACCATCACCTAATTTTGGGTCATACCCTGTCGCACCGCGATGCGTTAAGTTGGTTAAGATCTGAAGACCTTGTGCCACAATCGTGTGGCTTTTGGTGCCATGAATGTTAGCCACAAAGCCGACGCCACAGGCGTCATGCTCATTTTTAGGGTTATAGAGACCTTGTTGCTCAGGTCTTTCGAATTGAGTCATAAACTACATTAAAAAGATTAAACGGAACCTTCAATAATAAAGCCTAACGCCTTGTAATTCAACACTTATTGAGCTTATTTAAGGACTTGAAAGACTTCTTTTGCGGCTTCAATCGTTTGGTGAATATCCTTATCTGTATGGGCATTCGACACAAAGCCTGCTTCAAATGCGGATGGGCCTAAGTAGAAGCCTGACGTGAGCATGTGATGGAAGAATTGATTGAACTCATCTTTATTACTTTTCATGATCTCATCAAAGGTTGTTGGAGCTTTTTCGCTGAAATAAATACCGAACATACCGCCCACAGATTGCGCACTGAATTTCACATGTAAGTCATGTGCGGCTTTTGTTAAACCATCCACGAGTGATTTGGTTTTTTTGGTTAATGCCTCATAGAAATTTGGAGCTTGAACGAGTTTCAAGGTAGCTAAACCTGCCGCTACTGCCACAGGGTTTCCGGATAATGTGCCTGCTTGATATACCGGGCCTAAAGGTGCTAAACATTGCATGATATCCCGTCGTCCACCAAAAGCACCCACAGGTAAACCACCACCAATGACTTTACCTAAAGTCGTTAAATCAGGGGTAATGTTATACAACGCTTGAGCACCGCCTAGATGCACTCTGAAGCCTGTCATCACTTCATCAAAAATAAGTACCGCGCCATGTTGAGTACATAACTCACGGAGTGTTTTTAAGAATTCCATATGCGGAATAATGAGGTTCATGTTACCAACCACGGGCTCAATAATGACGGTCGCGATCGTGTCGCCTTTTTCTTTAAAGAGTGTTTTTAAGGCTTCCACATCGTTATAAGGTAACGTTAATGTATGTTTTGCGACATCCTCTGGAACGCCTGCTGAACTTGGCTCTCCGAAGGTGAGTAATCCTGACCCTGCTTTCACTAATAGCGCATCGGCGTGACCGTGATAACAACCCTCGAATTTAACCAGGGTATCTCTTTTAGTAAATCCGCGTGCAACTCGAATCGCACTCATCGTAGCTTCCGTCCCTGAACTCACGAGTCTTACTTGTTCAATACTAGGCATGAGTTTCACAAGTAACTCTGCCATTTCGAGCTCACGTCTTGTCGGCGCACCAAATGACAAGCTGTCGAATGAGGCCTCTTGAACGGCTTTCAGCACCTCAGGGTGCGCATGGCCTAAGATCATGGGACCCCAGGAGTTGATGTAGTCGATATATTCACGGCCATCCTCATCCCATAGCTTACTGCCCAAGCCTTTTTTGAAAAAAATCGGCGTGCCGCCCACGGACTTGAATGCGCGCACAGGCGAATTGACCCCGCCCGGGATAACTTTTTGTGAACGTTCAAATAGCGTTTTGTTTTGGCTCATATCGATCTAATGAAACATCTGTGACAATGTTTCCGCGGTTTCCTTAATAGAATTAGATTCATAAAGACTGTTGATGACAGCGATCGCATCGATCCCTGTCTCAATCACATCATGAGCATTATTCACGGTGATGCCCCCAATTGCAACGATGGGGATTTGGATTTGAGGTTTAGCCTCTCTTAGAAGCCCTATAGTGGCTCTTGGTGCGTTAGGTTTTGTGGAAGTTGGGTACATTGCACCAAATGCGACATAGCTCGCACCCTCCTTTTGAGCCCGTTTTGCGCGCTCCAATTGGTCATAACATGAGCTTCCAATGATGGCATCTTCGCCTAAAATGCGTCTAACTTCTGCGATATTGTCGTCTTTTTCACCTAAATGTACGCCATCTGCCTCCAAAATACGGCACATGTCTACATCGTCATTTACAATGCAAGGTATTTCATATTCACGACAAAGACGTAAAATAGCAGCACATTGCTGTATTTTAACGTCATGATCATGTATTTTGCTGCGATATTGCACCATAAAGGCACCGCCCTCGATGGCCGACTGAGTCTTTTGAATGAGGGTGTTTAAGTCCGCCATGTCGGGTGTTATAGCGTATAAGCCTCTAATGATGAATGAATCGCGCATATTCCAATTCGTCGTCATGGGCCCAAAAGAGTCGATCTGGAATAAATTGCCCCATGCCCGGCTTGAACCCGTGCTTTAAAGACTGCCAAGTAAAGCGCTGGCCTTCTTGAATGGCTTCCTCTAACGTGGATCCTAATGCCATGCAACCGGCAATCGCCGACGCTAAAGTACAGCCTGAGCCGTGATAACTCCCTACCAATCTTTCCCAGTTGTAACTCTTCACTTTGCCATGCTCGTTATATAAGGTGTTGATGACTTCAGTCGTCACTTCATGTGTGCCTGTAATTAAAGCCAATTGGCTGCCTGTATTAAGAAGTCGTTCCGCGCATTCATCTAAACTCGCTTCACCAAAATCGTCATTGTCTCTAAACGCTAACCGTCTTGCTTCAATACTATTCGGTGTAATAAGTGTGGCTTGGGATAACAATAAATCTGACATCGCATTAATCATTTCATTGGTGACCAATGCATCACCTCGACCCGAAGCTAATACAGGATCAATGATGAGTGGGATAGTAGGATAGTCCGCCACAATTTCTGCAATCATTGCAATCGTTTCAACATTACCAAGTAGGCCGCATTTAAATGCGGAGACTTGCATATCTTCTAATAAGGCACGTGCTTGATCATTCACCCAGTCCGCATCGAAAGCCATCATGCTTTCCACACCTGAAGTATCTTGAACTGTAATCGCGGTTGTCACAGATAAAGGATGACAACCTAAACTCGCCAACGTTAAAACATCAGCCTGAAGTCCGGCACCGCCCGTGGGATCGGTCGCTGAAAATGTCATGACGCATGGAGGATTTTTTTTCATATCAGTTCTGTTGGAGCGGGTGACGGGAATCGAACCCGCGTATTGAGCTTGGGAAGCTCACATTCTGCCATTGAATTACACCCGCCCAATATCCTTAAAACTCTATTTTAATGGGATTACAGATTCGGTCATAGTACAAATTAAGACGCGAGGGGGTATCGATCAACAAGACAATCAGTGTGAATAACTCAGAAGAAAATAAAAAAACACCTGGTGAAAAATGACAAGTCACCAGGTGCCTCAACATAATTTTAAGTCATGAAATGTCATGACAAGTTCACTATAAAACTTTAGAAAAACGAGATCAAGAAAAAAATCTTTCAATTTTATAAAGATTATTTTTTGATCTCTTTAGATAGGTTAGTAGCTAGTTTTTTGAAGTAGGGGTAGTTGTCTTGACACACGTTCAGATCATCATTCACCATACCCTCAAATATGTCGCCGTTTTTTTTCCAGTTCACTAATGTAATATCTGCGTAGCTCTTGGCAAAATCTTTTTGCTGGTTCCTTGCTAACTCACCCCTCAAATCTGTCGCCCTGGAAAGCACCTCCCTGACTTGCTCGTATGTCGCTGCCCTGTCCACGAACTCTTTAGTCATGCCCTGCATGTCTTTTGCCTTCGACGCCTCATCGGTCCTCGAGCTTAATACAAGGTATAGGGCGCTGCAGCGTGTCGCCACAAACTGGACGTCACTTTTATCTAAAATAAATTGTGGTTTTCTGTTAATGAATTGCTTGAGGGGTTCTAATTCTGCCGCATAAGAGTACAGGGGTATCACCAAGGAAAATAGTAAGCAGCGCGCGGCAAAAAATTTCAAGGTTAACTTCTTGCTAGCACTGAGGGTGATATGCCAAAGCGTTTCTTAAAGTTGATAGAGAATCGACCTAAGTGGAACATGCCAACGTCCTGGGCTATGTCTGCGATTTTTTTAGATTGCTTATGCGCTTCAATGAGCGCCCTGGCTCTTAGTAAGCGCTGTTCTTCAATGTATTCGAATGGGCTCTGATTGAGACGGCTTTGAAATACAAGCTGAATGGATCGCTCTGAGTACCCTGACAGCTTTATTAGGTCATCCATCGTAATTTTATTTGAAAGATTATTTTCAATGTACGCTAGCGTTAGGTCAATGATGACATGGCTTGCCTGATTTTTTGTAGGGTAAGTCTCCTGCGGTTTTCTTGTGGCATATTCGCTTGGCACTGGACTATCAACCGTTAGTGATGCTTCCTTCGTTGCTACCTGGTTTTTGTTTTTGTGTGTCGCAGCCCCTTCGGATTGATACAGGACCTCACGTATATCAAGGCCTAGCTTTTCTGCGTACTTCTTAATGCAGGTTAATTTAATGGCGGGGGAATAAAAATGATTCGGTAGATTATTTTCAATCGAGTGAATTTGTCGCTCGGCTAAACATAAATCAAAGGCCATGTTCTCAGGCGAGATATTTTTAGCTAATCGCGTGTCTTTTAGAAGCTTATAGTTGTATTCAAGATTATCCATATTAAGAAAAAAGATAAAATTAATTGGAGTTTAAGTTACTTGTTAGTCATTCTATATAAAAACCGTATGCTATCAACCCCCCCCAAAGCTGTCAACTCTTGTACACAAAGCATAAATAGAAAATGTTGTAATTTCTTTCGCGCTTATTTGGCTCAGTGACATACCATTTTAAATTATGCTAAATTTACGGTAGCACTATTTTTATAGCGCTATCTTTTTAATCCAATAGAAAGGTACTTCTATGTTTAAAGAAAATAACTTAAACGCAATTATTTTGGCTATCTTCGGATTTAGTCTTCAATTTGCAGGCTTTGGTTTAACACCAGAATTCAACCCTTGGACATGGGTTATGTGGACTGTTTGGGCAGTGGCTGCTAATCGACTCGTTCGACACTTTTCTTCAGGAAAATAATAGTACTTTAGAAACTAAAAAGCCGATCAATGATCGGCTTTTTTTATTACCAATAAAATCTTAAAGCATCCCTTCAAGGAATGCCATGAAATCTCGATAGCCTCCTCCAAAAGGAGAAGGGCGGTTAAGAAGTTTTTCAAGCTCAATATTCTCGCGACTTGTGTGATCAAGTTTCCGTTCAGTCATTTTCGGTTTTCGGATGTCACCATCTTTCAAGACAATTAAATCTTTATGAAATTTACTTATCGTATCGAGATCTACGGAATGATCATGAGATGCTAATGTTGACTGGCCGTAACATAAACAATAATGTACGCCTTCATTGTCACTTCTGGCATAAATGCCTGTGCCACGAATGGAAAGTGTAGCAAGCCCACCTATTTTCATTTTTCGAGGCTTGCCTGGAGTAAATGCAGCTAATACAGAGCCTGTGACTAGATTAGAGGTATTGTCTTTGCTTGAACTAGAAGGCAAAATAAAAGTTGTATTCTCTCGTATTTGATACACTTCGTTTTCGTATAACACAACAGCCTTGCTATTAGCGAGCGTTGTAATTTCATCAGCAGATTTAACAGAAGCCCCTTTAATTGCAGGCGCTTTATTTATCAAAACCTTACCTTGAAGGCTCTGGATCATATTTGTATCAGCAGCAAAACTAAACTTTGCTACACAAATTAATGAAATAAAAATAAACTTGATAAATGTTGTCATCATATTTAATAAAGAATTCCTATTTAAAACGCGCATCTTCATTATAAGATATTTTATAAAACTAAAAATATACAAAACTTCTTAAAATGATTATTGGCTCAGGTTTTATTGCAAATTCATTTATGCATCTTTATCAAAATGATGCGTCTATTTGTATTTTTGCATCTGGCACTTCCAATTCATTAAATACAGATACTGATGACTTTAAACGTGAATATGATTTAATTGAAAAAATACTCAAAGATAACATTGTCAATTCAAAATTAGTTTATTTCAGCTCGTGTAGCGTTTTAAATAAAAATGTCTCTGAAATAACGCCATATATTCAACATAAAATTAATATGGAAAAATTAATTTCAACGCATCCTAAGCATTTGATTATAAGATTGCCTAGCGTAGCAGGAAGTTCTGTAAATCCAAATACACTTTTAAATTTTATTTATTCAAAAATTAAATCTCACGAATCTTTTGATTTATGGATAAATGCTTATAGAAATATCATTGATATAGATGATGTCGTGGAGTTATCTGAAAAAATTATCGGATCTGACACATTTTTGAATACTACAATTAATATTGCAAACCCGAATAATTATAAAATGGTTGAAATTGTTAATGAGATGGAAAAGGTTCTAGGGAAGCCAAGTATCCATAAAAAGGTCGATAAAGGATCAGAGTATAAAATCGATATCGAGCCTATTCAGGCTTTTATGACTTCCTCACAAAAAGATTATGAAAAGCATTACTTGTCATCTACCTTATTTAAGTATTACCAAAATTAAATTATGGATGCCACAAATAAATTACTCTTAGAAGATGGCTACAACTTCCATAAAAATGGCGATTTAAATCAAGCGGAAGCCTGTTATCAAAAGGTTTTAGAAAACGAGCCCAATAATTTTAATGTTCAATTACTCCTTGGCACGCTCCTAGGTCAAAAACAATCTTATGAAGAGGCGCTTAAAGTTTTTGATGTTGCTGAAAAAATTAACGATGAAAGTGGAGAGTTATTTTATAACAGGGGCATAGTGCTTAACGCGCTTAAGAGATATCAAGAGAGTATTAAAAATTACGACCGAGCAATCCAATTACAACCTGATTTTTTAAATGCTTATCTAAACCGTGGTTATACAAAATCCGAAGTGCATTTATTTCCTGATGCAATTTCCGATTTCTCAGAAGTGATTAAACTTAATCCCAATCATGATCAAGCATATTTTTATCGAGCTACTGCATATTCAAAGATTAATGAACACCGATTAGCTATTCATGATTACGAAAAAATAGATGAAGATCGATATCATTTATTGTCACAAAAGATATATGAAAAACTACTCATCTGTGACTGGAGCGATTACGAAGAGAATTTATCTAAATTAGAAAGTAAAATTAATGAAGGTGAGATCATCAGAAATCCATTTACACCACTTCTCACGCTTGACTCACCTGAGCTACAGCTTAAAGCTGCAAAAAATTTAGCCAGTCGAGTTTATCCAGAAAATAATTCTCTCGGGCCTATTCCTAAACATCCTAAAAATAAAAAAATACGTCTTGGTTATATTGCTTCAACTTTTAATCAATCATCGCTCACTTATCTCATCTCAGGATTGTTTAAGTGTCACGATAAAGATAAATTTGAATTAATTGGGATCACATTTAACTCCCCAAAAAAAGATGGTGTACATAAAAATATTGAAAAGGATTTAGATCAGCTGATTGATCTCACTGGAAGGTCTGATATTGAAATCGCTCAATTTTGCCGAACGTTAATACTTGATATTGCGATTGATTTAAATGGGTTATCTACAGACATGAGAATAGGTATTTTTGCTTATCGCATAGCGCCAGTGCAAATTAATTTCTTAGGCTACCCAGGTACAACTGGTGCTTCATATTACGATTATATTATTGCTGACGAGGTTGTGATTCCCAAAGAAAATCAAAAATTTTATTCTGAAAAAATTATCTATCTACCCAATTCTTACTTTATAAATTCTCATCAAGCATTAAAAATAGGAGAAACAATTAAAGATCATAGTAGTTTAGAGAAATTAGGCATTCCTAATGATGCTTTTATCTTCTGTTGTTTTAATAATAGTTACAAAATCAATCCTGAGATGTTCTCCTCTTGGATAAGGATCTTAAAACAAGTTGATAATAGCGTTTTATGGCTTATTGTAAAAAACGATGATACTCAAATGAATCTTATTAAGGAAGCAAAAGCGAGCGGGCTAAATGAAACTCGCCTGATATTTACAAAATTTAGTTCATTGAATGATTATTTGTCTTGGTTTCAATATCCCGATTTATTTTTAGATACATTTCCTTACACATCTCATACTGTAGCAACAGATGCTTTATATATGGGGTTGCCCATCTTAACTTTAATTGGAAGATCATTTGTTAGCAGAGTATGTGCCAGCTTACTAACTGCTTTTAATTTAACAGAATT
>CAINIH010000064.1 GCA_903849185.1 uncultured Methylophilaceae bacterium | reverse complement strand
TTTCTGATGCTGGGCTCATAAAACCCGGAATCAATCCAAGCGGATACTATATTTCTTTGGGCACATATAATAGCCCACATATAAGCAAACAATCCGCTTTAGATTTTTTATCAGCTCAGGCGCAATTTATTAATCATATGGTAAGTCAGCACACCATTAGTAAAAATAAACGGGTTGATTATCAATTGCAATATGGACCATACGCGTCATTAGAACTCGCCAAAAGTAATTGTTTGTTCCTTAAGGCAAATAATAAGCAGACCAATCTTAATTGCGAAAATTTTATTAAACGACCTGTTGCTGATAAAGAGAAGAATTTACCCTTGAACTCTGCCTCCATTGGTTTATCTCAAGCAGCACTTGTTGAGTATGCCCAAAGTGCTATGAATTTTGATATTAATTCAATTGCGGAAGCTTCAGTGATAGTTAAAGAGGGTGAAAGACTTGGACCTCAGGGCTTTTATATTGCAAGAATTAATCATCTTGGTATTTATTTAGCAAGCGAGTCAGGAGACAAGGCGCTGATTCCGCCTTCCACACTTCCTATCAATTTAAATATTAAAACTGATATCCCTTCACTAAGCCCTAAAATAGATTCAACAAAACCACTGGCTACACCTAATTCAGTTAAATCAGCCTCACCTGCGCAAGACATGAAAAACTCCTTAAGTAAGTAAAAGTATGGCAGCGTATAGTGCACAAACGAGCGAAAGAACCATCCAGGCAATTATCAATGCAGGAAAAATTGATGCATCCATTACAAACGATGGCCATTATAAAAATTTAGAATGGGCTGATAGGTTAAGCCATTTAATTCATCAAGGAACATTAGATGAAGATCTTTTGGTGGGTCTTTTTGCTAAGACAGTCAGTTTGCCGAGAGCCTACCCAGCGCTTCACGAAATTGATGCCTCCGCATTAACTTCATTGCCTTATAAATATTTAATAGAGCAGTCTGTATTACCTTATCAATTTGAGGATGGTTTTTTAAAAGTGTTAATTATTGATCCTAGATCCACATCCATCAAAAACGAACTCAAAGAAAAATCACAGCATGACATTATTTTTGAAATAACATCATTGACTCATTTTGAGTCCATTATGAATTCAGGCAAAATTAATGAGCAGCTCAATAAACTAACGAATCATCCTGCTCAAGAATCAAGCGGATTTATTGAGACATTTAACATTGGTGGCACCTTTGGTTTAGATGATCCGTCTTCATCAGAAATCAGTCAAAAAGTTTTTGAAACCGAGAAACCAAAAGACACACATGATGTTTTAGATGCGGCCATCCTAGAAAGGCCAAGGGATGATTTAAATGAAATCGAGATAAGCGATAGCGTTTATGAAAAGCCCCAGGATAAAAGTGAAAAACTTTTTGACACCAAACCAATAAGTGCAATTAAAAAAACATCGACAAGGCCAGCATTAGCTGCCAAAGCCCTGAAAGAAAAATGGAATATTAATGATCCAGATCTGGTGATCGATTTTTGTAATCAGATACTTTATCAAGCCGTTCAAGAAAATGTTTCAGACATTCATATTGAAGCCTTTAGGGATTTTGCCAATATTCGCATGCGAAAAGATGGCGTGATGCAAATTGTTCCCATGTATAACGCTTACTTATTTAAAAATTATGCAGCGGTCACCACGCGCTTTAAAATTCTTGCGGATTGCGATATCGCAGAAAAGCGTCTTCCACAAGATGGCGCGATCACAATCAAGGATGGCAAGGGTGGCGAAGTAGACTTTCGTTTTAGTGTCATGCCAACAAAAAATGGCGAGCGGATTGTCATGCGTATACTGGCTGGGGACCCGGCACTTTCTTTAGATAAGATCGGATTTGATGCAGAAGATTACGAAAAAGTAGTAGCGGCTATTACGGCCCCTCAGGGCATGGTGCTTGTTACAGGACCTACAGGTTCCGGTAAAACTACAACACTCTATGGCGCACTTCAGTTCATCAACCGGCCCGATATTAATATTCTGACTGCCGAAGATCCGGTGGAATATTATCTCGAGGGCGCGGGCCAAGTTCAGGCCAATGAAAAAATCGGACTAACATTTAGCTCTATCCTCCGTGCTTTTTTAAGACAAGATCCTGAGGTTATTCTTGTGGGTGAAATTCGCGATCAGGAAACGATTGATATTGCGATCAAGGCAGCACTCACCGGCCACTTACTTCTATCGACACTTCATACCAATGATGCGATTTCTACGATCTCTCGTATTTTGAATATGGGTGTTCCTAATTTTATGATTTCATCTGCCGTCTCTCTTATTATTGCGCAGCGTTTAGCTCGAAAAAATTGCCCCGCATGTTCGGAAGATGATCCCAAGGCCACGCCCGATGTGTTAAAGAAATTAGGCTTCACGGGTGATTTAGCTTCAATTCATGCGAAGCATGGGGTTGGCTGTAAACAATGTGAGGGCAAGGGATTTAAAGGTAGGCGGGGTATATATGAGGTATTAAAAATTACCAAGCCACTTGAAGAGGCTATTCTAAGAAATGAACAAGCGCCTGCGCTCCTTAAGGCCGCTAAATTAGATGGCTTTAGAACCATGCAGGAAATAGGTCGAGACCTTATTGCAGAAGGCATTCTTTCTATCGAAGAATTTCAAACGACCCTCAATTTAGATAATCACTAACCCCCTTGAAAAAATTTAATTACAAAGCCCGCGATAGAAATGATCGTCGTGTTAAAGGGATCGTGGATGCGCTTAACCGTAATGAGGCGATGTTATCCCTCAGGGGAAGAAAATTTAGAGATATCCAATTGTCTGAACTCGTTGAAAAGAAAAAATCAAGTCTGGATATTAATATTACTTGGGGGCCCTTTGGGAAAGTCTCCGAGCAAGAGATACTTATCTTCTCAAAAAAGATTGCCACCATGGTTCGAAGTGGCCTAACTATTCTTGATGCGCTCGTTTTAGTCAAAGACCAAACTGAAAACGTGGTATTTAAAAATGCAGTGGGCCAAATTATTAACAATATTAATCAAGGTAACTCGCTTTCTTCCTCTTTAAAAATGTATTCCCGCTATTTTGATGAGGCTTACGTCAATATGGTGGAAGCTGGTGAGCTCAGTGGAAAACTCGATACGTTCCTTGATCGCATCGTTGAAGGTCAGGAGCGGATGCAAAAAATTAGGGCGGGCATTAAAAGTGCTCTCTTCTATCCCATCACTCTGGTTGTAGTCACACTTCTTATCATGTTCTTTATGATGATTAAGGTGGTGCCCATGTTCGCACAAATGTATTCTAGTGCCGGAAAAAAATTACCAGCACCCACACAAATGATGATCGACGCGAGTAATTGGCTGCTTAGTGGCTCACATATTTTTGAGCTTATAGGTAGTATTATTTTTATTACCACCGTTCATTCCGTAACTTATAAGTACATTTATATCTACAGACGTTTTTACTCGTGGTTATTTTTAAAATTACCTGTTTTTGGAAATATCGTTGTTAAATCAACTGTGGCCAGATTGTCACTACTGATGGCGAATCTATTTGCGGCGGGCATTAATGTGTCTGATATTTTAAAAGTGGGCACTCGCATTACGCCTAACATTATTTTCGTGGAGGCCATGACACGTATTTCTGATCGTATTGTGAGTGGTGTTGACTTATCCACACTCTTTGCTGATGAGCCAGTGTTTCCTGCCGAGCTATCTCAACTTATTAAGGTGGGAGAAAAAACAGGTAACATGGATGAAATGTTAACCTCGATCGCTAAGTATTATCAGGAAGAATTCGAGTCCGTGGTTGAGGGCCTAACCTCCATGATCGAGCCTTTGATGATTGTTTTTGTGGGCGGCATTATTGGTGCTATGGTTGTCGCACTTTACTTACCAATCTTTAGTGCGGGTGATGCAATAAGCTAATTGATTGCTATAATTTTTATATGAATCCACTTTATACATACCTAACGCAGTTACTTTCTCAATTTAAAGTCTCTGATTTTCATCTGCATGCCAATCGCCCATTAACCGCAAGAATTCATGGTGATCTAAAAAATTTCGACGACATGATGGTCGAAGAATCTTACCTAGATAATCTTCTAAAGGACGAGCTTCCCCCCGACTGGTATGAACGCTTTAATGAAACGGGCGATATTGATTTTGCCTTTGTCATTGGCGAGCAACGCTTTAGAGCCTCAGGCCTTAAAACGATGAAGGGTCTAGCGGTTGTGCTTCGTGTGATTGTGGCCGAGATTCCAAATATTGAACAATTAGGACTCCCCCCCGCTGCGCATAGTGTTCTCAATTTGACCGAAGGATTAGTTTTAGTCACCGGCGCCACAGGGTCAGGTAAGTCAACATCTTTGGCTGCGATGGTGGACAAAATTAATCGCACCCGTTCTGATGTCATCATTACGGTAGAAGATCCGATTGAGTATGTGCATAGCCCAATAAAATCTGTCATATCTCAGCGTGAGGTAGGGAAGGATACTGAAACTTTTGCGTCGGCATTAAAGGGGCCTTAAGACAGGACCCCGATGTAATTCTGATGGGTGAATTAAGAGACTATGAAACGGTATCCATGGCGTTAACAGCTGCGGAAACTGGACATCTAGTATTTGGTACATTACATACCAATGGCGCTCCAGAAACCATCAATCGTCTAGTGGATGTGTTTCCGTCGGAAGAGCAAAATAAAACACGCTCACAGATTTCAATGTCACTAAGAATGGTGATGACACAACAACTTTTAAGAAGAAAAGGTGGGGGCAGAATTGGTGCCTTCGAGGTGCTTGTGAATACACCTGCAGTGGCTAATCTTATCCGAGAAAATAAAATTGCTCAGATCAGTAATTCGATGGTCACGGGCCAAAAAGACGGTATGATTTTATTAGACAAATATATAGAAGCACTGAGAGCTAAAGGGCTTATTGAATAAGGAATATTATGGCTTATCAAATTAAACCAGATGATAATGAATTGACGCTTGTGCTCAAAGGAACCGTTGATTTATCTGAAACGAGTGAAATCAAAGACGCCATTAAAAATGAGCCCAAGGCGGATTTTAAAAAATTAGCTATAGAAGGCTCAGAACTTGAATACATTGACTCTTCCGCAGTGGCTTTATTATTGTTTTCTAAAAAAATAGCGGAAGAAAATGGAATGTCATTTGAGATTCTTTCCTTATCTGAATCTGCGAATAAGGTAATTAGTCTTGCCGGGCTATCGAATATATTAAAAATTAAAGAATCGAAAAGTAATCAAAACGGCAAGTCCGAATCAAGATTGGATGATCTAGATATTTCGCTTGATAATTTGTTTGACTAAGAATTATATAATTAATAGAATGACACAGATGTTTTAAAATTTTACAATTAACTTAAGGATTTTATTTCATGAAAAATTTACAAAAAGGTTTCTCACTTATTGAGCTTTTGGTTGTAGTAGCAATTATTGGTATTCTTGCAGCTATTGGTTCAGTGGGTTATAGCAAATATATTGCTTCTGCAAAAGATGGCGCTACTCAGTCTAATGCTGATTTGGTTCTTCGTGGAACTGTTGCAGAAGATACTACTCCTACCGATTTATGTAAACCTGCTTCAGGTAGTGCGTTAGCTTGTGCGAACGATGTTGCGGCTGAAGCTAATATTAAAATTGTTGATGGTACAACAATAACTTGTGAAAATACTAACGGTGCAATTAAAGAGATCGCTTTTGATGGTACCACACTTACACTTACAGTTAGAGATTGTGTTGAAACTGATGCTGACTTCGCAAGTAGTCCAAAACATGCGGCTAAACTTACAACATTGAAGTAATTAAGAAATATGTACATTTGAAAAAGCCGCTCTTATTGAGCGGCTTTTTATTTATGCAAATAAATTTAGAAACAAATAAGAATATTCAAAAAGAATTTAGATCGTTTATTGATCAAAATTTGAATGAATTTGATCCCAAATTAATTGAAAATATAAAAATTGCTTCTAATGAGGCAATACAAAATATTTACAGATACGGCTATAAAGATGTCGACGACATGCCCATAAAAATAAATTTAGCAAGAAAAGGCGAGGATTTAGTATTAGATATTTATGATGAAGCCGACCCATGTAAGCCAGAAGATTTCATAGGTAAAGAATACACACCTTCTGAGTCTGGGCATATGGGTATTAGTATTATAAAGAAATTAACGAAATCCTTTAAAATTTTTCCATTGGGTTGCGGAAATCATACTCAACTAATATTTTAATATTTAGGTATAATTTTGTTTACAATTAAAAATACCCAAATGAGAAATTTAATAACATTTTTACGGCCAAGCTTTAGTGCATTATCAGCTGTTATGCGCTCTGGTTTTTCATTGATTGAATTATTAGTTGTAGTAGCAATTATTGGTATATTGGCAGCAATTGGTTCAATCGGATATAGTCGATATATTGAATCAGCTAGAAATGCGGCTATTATTGCAATTGCGAAGCAAATATCCGATGCACTGCAAGCGTGTGATACCAATAACACATGTAAGGATTATGTCCCCACAGGAGGAAATCCAAAAAATGTTTATGACGTTCTGCTTGGAGATGGTTCAGGTACAAATGGACTTATAGCCAGCCTGGGAAGTAAAAATCCATGGGATAATACTCCCATTAACGGCATGAGTGTGAATGGTAATTCTGACAGCCCGCCTTTTAGTAGTCCCAATAGTCTTTCACCTTTCATTGGTAATGTTGATGCTGGCGGAAATGATGGAATATCTGGAATGCTGATGCAATCTGGTGGCTATACATTTTGTGGAGGTTTAGGCCATATTGTTATTAACACTTCTGCGTCAGCTAGCTCACAAAGCACGGTAGTGGAACTACCTCCGCATGGCATACAAATTGGGGCATGCACAGTAAATGGGATAAAGACCCTTCCTATTTATGGCCCATATCCAGGTCAAGGACTAGGAGACGCCAACTCTCCTGCACCTTTTTCTCTTATTAATTTTACGGATCTATAAGCGATTCTAAATTTTTTACAAATTTACTGGTATCAAAT
>CAINIH010000063.1 GCA_903849185.1 uncultured Methylophilaceae bacterium | reverse complement strand
GTACTTCGAAGGCTTACTTTCAGCACAATTTTACTTATGCTTGAATAGCAATATATGCCTCTTTTTTTTGAATTGCAACAATTTCGTTACAATTTGTTAACATTTTTTTATGGCTTTTTTGACAAAAAACCTGTCTTAACCAATTTTTGTTAAAATAACCAATAAAATCAATAAGAAAGCCAAATATTTTCTATGCCAACTGACGCTCTATATACCTTATATCCAGAGATTTCACCCTACCATGCGACTTGGATAGATAGGCCTCAGGGACATAAAATTTATGTCGAACTTTCAGGAAATCCTCATGGAAAACCTATTATTTTTCTTCACGGCGGGCCTGGTGGCGGGACCAATCCTAAGCAAAGACAGTTTTTTGATCCAAAACACTATCAAATCATCCTTTTTGATCAAAGAGGATGCGGGCAAAGTAAGCCTTTAGGTGAAACGAATGGGAATACCACAGCAGATCTTGTATCCGACATGGAAGCTATTCGTGAACATCTTGGCATTAAGCACTGGATTATTTTTGGAGGCTCTTGGGGCAGCGCTTTAGCATTGGCTTATGCGACTCAATATTCTGAAACTATCCAAGCACTTATTTTGCGAGGCATTTTCTTAAGTCGCAAAACTGAACTTAATTGGTTTCTAGATGAAGTTAAATCTTTTTTCCCAGAAGCGCATCAAACACTTCTTGATTTCTTGCCAGAACACAAACGTGAGAACCTTATAAAAAGTTATAGTGAACTTGTATTTTCTTCTGATTTAAAAATCAGCGGACCTGCATCTATCGCATGGAATCGTTTTGAAGGTGGCCTTTTAAAATTATTACCACAGACAGAAGAAAATAAAACGCTAACAGATGAAGATATACAAAATGAAATTGCACGTGCGCGCGTTCAACTTCATTACATCAAAGATGAATGCTTCATCGATGGTAAAAAAATATTGAAAGAAGTTAAAAAATTAAAAGAAATTCCTACAACGATTATTCAAGGCCGATACGATATGGTGTGCCCGCCCATTACAGCATATGAACTTCATCAGCACATGCCGCATGCTAATTTCATTATGGTGCCTGATGCAGGGCATTCAGCTTCAGAGACTTCAATGACAAGCGAACTCATTAAGGCCACCAATCAATATAGAGCATTATCATAATGATTAAATTGCATCCACTTTTTAAAAATCTTTATCAGAAAAAAGATGAGTCGCTTCCTATTTTTATGATGAAAGAAACATTTGCAGGATGTAAGCGTCACAATGTGTTTGGCCTAACTGCATCGTTATCTTTTTTTTCTCTCTTTGCTCTCATTCCAATGATTCTTCTTATTTTCTTTTTCTTGAGTCATTGGTTAGTAAATTCTGAATTCGCTTTAGGAAGATTAGCGCTTCTTACAAGCGATTTATTACCGCAAATAAGTAAAAAAATTATGCTTGAAGTTTATAAAGTATCGAGCCATACAAAAGCATGGGGCATCTTGGGTACTTTAATTTTATTATGGGCAGCCACCCCGCTCACAAGCTCTCTTCGTGCAAGCCTTCTCATTATTTCAGCGACCGAAGAAGATCCATCATTTCTAAAAAGTAAGATTCGAGATATCGTCGCTATTATTGGGATCCTCTTACTTTTCTTCTTTTTTACTTTATCTGGAATGGTCTTTCAAAAAGCTGCGATATTCTTTGGTGAGTATTTAAGTTTTGTAAATTCGCAAATGATTTATTTTGTGAGTTCATTTTCATTTGTCGTTTTGTCTTTAGCACTTTTTAACAGATTCTTTTTTCCGATTAAAGTCAATGTAAAACATATTATTTTAGGCTCACTGCTCACCGCTTTCTTATGGCTCGTCCTCAGATCAACATTCGATATCTTTTTATCATTGAGTCAATCCTATGGTACTTTTTTTGGTGGCATGCGAAATCTTTTTATTTCACTCATTTGGCTTTATCTTAATATCGCATCTTATTTACTCGGTGTAGAGCTTATGGCCACACTTCACAAGAAAGATATGTTGTTGTTAAAAAAATTATTTGATGATTCGATTCCTCTTTCAAGTTCTTTTATTCATTATCTTGCTTCACGCTATGGAAAAATTTATCAGAAAAATAAAATAATTTTTGAACAAGGTAATCGCGAACATAATGTCTATTACATAGTTCAAGGCTCGGTTAGTCTCGTGCAAGATGATCGAGTGATTCGCTCTTTAAAGGCACATGAATACTTTGGTGAGATGGCGGTGTTAAATGAAACACCAACTATCGCTTCAGCCGTGTCGACTTCGAATGAATCAGAAATTATTACGATTCCAAAAGTGCATCTTGAAATGATGCTGGCCGACGAACCTAAAGTGGCGATGAAATTTTTAAGGAAAATGTCTTTAAGATTGCAACAGCGCTAAACGCTTGCAGGCTTTAAATCAAAAGCAATACAGATTCTCTCTTCATTGGAACTAAAAGGTATCGTTCGATGAAATACGGAGGATGGAAAGAAAACTACATCGCCCACTTGAGGTAGGTATAGTTTTTTTTCAAAGTCATCGTGCATTCTAGGGTAGTCATCTCCATCAATGCTCAATTCAATACCACCTTCATCTGGATGTTTTTTTTGTTGCGGTATCGCTAAGTATACAGCCCCACTAATCCAGCCTTCTTCATGTATGTGTGAGCTCAAATGGCCCCCTGTTTGCATTTTGACAAACCAAGAGCTACTAAACTCGATATTTTTTGGAAATGCCTTAATAAACATAGAGTCTTCATTTTTATAGCGATCAAAATATTTTTTAATAAGCAATGTAATTTCTTGTGCTAATTTTTTGAATGAAGAATCTTTGCGTTTAAAGAGATTGCCTGATGATTGAACGCCATTGACTAATCGACTTTGCATGCGCTCTGAAATATCTGCTTCAGTAATATCATGCAAGAGTGATTTTAATAAATCATCCTTGGGGTCTTTCAAAGCATCGACTTGGCCATGAAATACAAAATGAAGCGGGTCTGGACAAAAATTGTAGCGATCTTCTTTATGAAAGTTTCTTGCAAAGTGTGTTGAAAGTGTTGCTAATAAAGGTGATGTATTTTTTTTAAGAATCGCATCATTTAATTCTTTTTCAAAAATATCAAATTGTTTTGTCTTGTACAAACAATAAAGTGCACGCTCCTCCCAGTCTTTCATTTGGGAAGCTTTATAAAACTCATAGGCCTCCTGAAATTTTTTATTGTCATGAAGGAATGTTGCAAGATTGTAATTAGCAATAGGATTCTCTGCATTTAATGTCACAGCTTGTCTTAAATATTGATTGGCTTCTTGAATTTTTCCTTGATGCCATAATGCATCACCTAGCACTGAGCAAATTTCCGCATCATTTGGGCTCATCGCTATTGCTCTTTGGTAAGATTGAATGGCCTTTTCTAGATGGCCTTGGTTGCGATAAGCGTTGCCTAAATTGAAATGGCCTCGGGCATGATCTTTTATGTTTAGTGATTTCTGGAAAGATAGAATGGCTGCATCAAAGTCGCCTTGCAATAAATAAACAGCGCCCTTATTTCCATAAGCCTCATAAAATCCGGGCTCTAATTCAATTGCTTTTTGATAAGCGCTCAATGCTTTATCAAATTGCGATTCATCTTGATATGTAATACCAAGATTAAAATACGCAACTACTAAGTCGGGTTTCATCTGAATCGCTTTTTGGTAATGCTGAATAGCGCCTTGACTATCACCTAATTGATACAGTACTGAGCCTAAATTAAATTGCATCTCCGCAAATTGTGGTTGAATTTTTAAAGCATTACGATAACTCTCGGCAGCTTCTTTAAATTTTTTTTGTGCTTCTTGAGATACACCTAAAACATTATGCAAAATTAATTCTTGGGGAAAGTCTTCTAGTAAAGCCCTAGCTTTTTCTTCTGCAAGTGAAAATTGACCTGATTGATGTAGATGGATTAATCCATCTACATCGGATTGCTTAAGCGTTTTCATATAAAGCGATTATTCGCGAGGAGTGCTCTCAGCGATTTTATCCATCCAAGCAAAAAGAACACCTGAAATAATAAAGGTGGCATGAATACCCACCATCCAAGCCATTTGCGTATTTGTAAGTAACTCACCTGGTGTTGATGCATGCATAAATGCTTTTAAAAGATCAATGGCTGAAATCGCAACAATTGAACCAATTAATTTTAGCTTTAAGCCTGAGTAATCTACTTTACCCATCCAGTGAGGCTTGTCTTCATGATTGTCTACATTAATTTTAGATACGAAGTTTTCATAACCGCTAAAGATCACCATGATGAGAAGATTTGCTACAAGGGTCATATCAACTAAAGCAAGAATAGATAAAACGATTTCTCGTTCCGGTGTATCGACGACTGTCATAATAATATGAAGAAATTCTTGTCCAAATTTAACTAATAGGCATACAAGGCCTCCCACGAGACCTAAATACATAGGCGCTAAGATCCAGCGACTCGTAAATACAACTTTCTCTAAAATATCTTCAATCATACTATTGACTCCATAAGTTGTCGGTAATTGGATAAATCATAACATCTCTCAACCATTTATATATTCGAGTAATGATTGAAAAAAACTTCTATTAGGATACTATTTTATCTTTACTTTCGTAAGTTATGTGATGTCAACCGATTCAATTATTATTCACGGTCATCTTCTAAAAGAAGCGAGAGAGGATTTAAATCTTTCGGTCGATGATGTGGCACGTCGTTTAACTTTAAGCAATAAACATATCATTTCGATGGAAGAAAATAAGAAAGATGGTTTTGTGTCTTTTCAAATCAAACTTATTTCTATTAGAAAATATGCGTCGTTTCTTGAATTAGATGTTGATGCCATCATTGAGCACACAAAAAATAAAACAAAATCTTTAAATCTTCCTGAGCCAGAAATAGAAAAAAATATAGTTGATACGGAAAATTTATCTAGCAAAAAAATACTTCTTTTATCAAAAATAAAATTATTTTTTGTATGGGTAAAAACGCATATTAAAGTGACTCATATTTTTTATATTATTATTTTTCTTTTCGTTTCTAACTTTCTCGTTGGTGTTTACCAAAAATATGCTGTTGCGCATAAAAATTTTGAAGGTCAAGAAGTCGATTTACCTAATATAGATTCTCTACCTAATGATATTGCAACATATGAAATTAAACCTATAGAAGAAAAAATGGAGTCGCGTGATGTGCCTCCTGTCGCAATCAAAAAAGCAGAAGAAAATAAAAAAGATAATAAAGATCCTGTGATTAAGATGTGTGACCAAGTCATTTCAAAACCGATTACACAAATCTCTTCCCCCACTGACCCTCTCAAGCCTGGAGATTACTTCCACATTATTTCTAAAGGTCAACAAACGATTTGTATATTAGATAGTAAGGGCATTGAAAATAAATACACACTGATTGAAGGGCAAAAGTTAACCTATCGAGGCGGCAAGGCCCCTTTTAAACTTCTAATAGATCCTGCGATGAGTGAAATTTTTTATGAAGGTTGGTTAGTCAAACTTAAACCTGAGCAAAGCTATATTCAGCTTAATCCAAAAACTTATAATTAAAGCTTAAAAACTTTATTTAAATTTTCTAACAGCCCCCGTAACAACGCCCCATATTTGAAATTGCACACCCTCTAAAACTTCAATAGAGCTAAACGCTTCATTTGCAGGAAGTAAGCGCGGGGAACCATTTTTATTTTTAGCTAAAGTCTTCACTGTAAATTCACCGTCTAATGAAGCCAATACGATGTCACCAATAGAAGCTTCTTGGGATCGATCCACGATGACGACATCATTATCATGGATACCAGCGTTATCCATTGAATTTCCTTTGATACGCACAAAAAAGGTCGTATCAGCTTCGCGAATAAGATAATCATTAAGATCCATTCTTTTCTCAACATGGTCATCTGCTTGGGATGGAAGCCCTGCAGGCACCTTGTGTTCAAATAGAGGAATCTTGGTTTTCGTCATGGCTTCATTCACCAAATCAATAGATACCACATTAGAAATTTCTTGAATCTTCCTTTTGGCATAAGCTTCTAAGATGTTTGATATCACAGCGGTTTGACTTTCCGGCACCCTAACTAGCGTTGTCTTTTCGCCAAATTTTCCAGTGCCTGATTTACGTCCAGCGCCTGGTCTTTTACCACCTCGAATAGGTACAATTTTTTTCATTTGAATATTGTAACAAGAATCAAATGAAAAGATAGCTTTATTTTGAATTTAATGAATATCGATAGAACCCTTATCCAATGTGAAAAAAATTGCATATGACTGTTGACAAGGCTTAAAAATCAATGCAAAGTACGCCTAGACCTTCTATGACGCTGTCATTTCAATGGTCTTACATATCTTAATTTACATTTGGAGGAATTATGAATAAAGGCGAACTAAT
>CAINIH010000062.1 GCA_903849185.1 uncultured Methylophilaceae bacterium | reverse complement strand
TAAAACGACCTCCATGCTAAAATCTTTGTAATTTAGTGACACTTAAATAGATAAATTCAATGAATCTTCTTAAAGCACTCGCAACCGTCGGAAGCATGACTTTCGTATCAAGAATTTTAGGTTTTGTGAGAGACAGCTTAATCGCTAAAATTTTTGGTGCAGGCATGGAGACAGATGCCTTTTTTGTAGCCTTTAAAATTCCCAATTTATTAAGACGTATTTCCGCTGAAGGTGCTTTTTCTCAAGCCTTTGTACCAATTCTTGCTGAATACAAAAATAAGCGAAGTTATGAAGCCACGCACCTTTTGATTAATCATGTGTGTTCACTATTGAGCCTTTTTCTTATTGTTATTACATGTGTGGGTATTTTTGCAGCGCCTTGGCTTGTCTATATTAGCGCGCCGGGTTTTATTGAGCACTCAGAAAAATTTCAGCTTACCGTTGATTTATTGAGAATTACATTCCCTTATATCTTTTTTATTTCTTTAGTGTCGATGGCGGGAGGCATTCTTAATACATTTAACAAATTTTCAGTGCCGGCTTTTACACCTGTATGGCTTAATTTATCCTTTATTTTTGCGGCATTATTTTTTGCAGACTATTTTGATCGACCTATCTTAGTTTTGGCTTGGGCTGTATTTGTTGGAGGCGTTCTTCAGTTAGTTTTCCAGATTCCTTTTTTAAAGGAGATAGGGTTTATTCCCAAATATCAGTTAGATCTTAAAGATGAAGGCGTATGGCGAATCATCAAACTTATGGGGCCTGCTATTTTTGGTGTGTCTATCGCGCAACTATCTTTACTTATTAATACTATCTTCGCATCCTTTCTTGAAACAGGAAGTGTTTCATGGCTTTATTACGCGGATCGATTGATGGAGTTCCCAGCAGGCGTTTTAGGTGTCGCACTTGGTACAATTCTACTTCCGAGCCTTTCAAAATCATACTCAGGTAAAGATCAAAAAGAATATTCGGGCTTACTTGATTGGGGCTTAAGATTGACATTCATTCTTGCGGCTCCAGCGGCTGTAGCGCTTGCCGTGTTGTCACTTCCTTTAATTGCTACATTATTTCATTATGGCGCTTTTAATATGCATGATGTTTTAATGACTCAACAAGCCACAATTGCATACAGCTTCGGATTGATGGGTTTGATTATGATTAAAGTGTTAGCCCCTGGATTCTATGCAAGACAGAATATTAAAACTCCGGTCAAAATTGCACTCTTTACTTTATTTTCAACACAATTGATGAACATGATATTTATTGGGCAATTTAAACACGCAGGTTTAGCTCTTGCGATAGGTTTAGGCGCTTGTTTAAATGCAAGTCTTCTCTACTACCATTTAAGAAAAGGAAATTATTACAAGCCACATGAAGGATGGACTCAGTTTTTAATAAAGCTTTTTGTTGCATTAACTTTGATGGGATTAACTTTATTTTATTTAAAAGGGGACTCATCTCTTTGGCTTGAATATTCTATTTCGAAAAGATTAATTTATTTAGTGATACTTATTCTTGCTGGCTCTAGTGTTTATTTTGGCGCGCTATGGATGATGGGGTTAAGACTTCAATCATTCATTCGAAGAGCTATTTAATTTTTCACGATGCAAGTCTTTAGACATTTTCCATTGAGTTCGAATACGCCTATAGGCCTCACCATTGGTAATTTTGATGGCGTTCATATAGGCCACCAAGCGCTTATTGAAAAATTAATTGCAGAATCCAAAAAAAGAAAACTCACCCCTGCAGTGATGACTTTCGAACCGCACCCTAAGGAATTTTTTACACCTGAAAATGCACCTACTCGGCTTACAACATTAAGAGAGAAGTTAGAGTTTTTTTTAAGCTATGGCATTGAAAAAGTTTTTGTTTGTGCTTTTAATCAAAAGTTTTCAAATATCTCTAGTGAAGCGTTTATGCATCAAATATTAACAGAGCAATTAAAAGCTGAATTACTGATTGTGGGTGATGATTTTCGTTTCGGAGCTAAGCGACAAGCAGGAATTGAAGATTTAAGAAAGAATGCATTTGAGTTATTTGAAATTCCAGAAATTGATTTGAATGGTAAAAGGGTATCAAGTACTCGCATTAGAGAAGGTCTTAAAGAGGGACGTATTGAAGAAGTAAATCAATTTCTAGGCAGGCCTTATACGATCAGTGGAAAAGTGGTTGAAGGCGATAAGCGTGGCAGACAAATGGGTTTTCCAACTGCCAATATTCACATGAAGTACTTGAGGCCGGCGCTAACTGGCGTATATGCGGTAAAATTAGGGAATAGAAATGGCGTCGCTAATCTTGGAGTCAGACCTACAATTTCAGGCACCCCAAAATTGTTATTAGAAGTTCATCTGCTTAATTTTAATGAAGACATTTATGGCCAACATGTTCAAGTGACTTTTTTAGAAAAAATTAGAGATGAAATGAAATTTGAGAATATTGATGCACTCATTGAGCGAATTAAAAAAGACGTAGTTCACGCAACACGTTATTTTGAAAAATAGAACATATGACCGAAGAAAATAAATATAAATTAAATTTACCAGACACGCCATTTCCTATGCGTGGCGATCTTGCTAAACGAGAACCTCTTTGGGTTAAGCGCTGGCAAGAATTTAAGCTCTATCAAAAAATAAGACAAAAAAGAAATGGTGCTAAGAAATTCATTCTGCATGACGGCCCTCCTTATGCGAACGGTGATATTCATATCGGCCATGCTGTAAATAAAATCTTAAAAGATATTATTGTTAAGTCGAAAACTTTATCTGGATTTGATGC
>CAINIH010000061.1 GCA_903849185.1 uncultured Methylophilaceae bacterium | reverse complement strand
CTATTTATCGGGTGCATTGTTTGAGGATGAGTCCTCTCAAGATGCCTATACTGAAGCCTTGATTAAATTACCTAATTTAGGCTGCAGTTATTCTCGACTACCCGTAAACTCTGCAGATTTTGATGTTGAACAGTTCGGCATTACCTCTAATCAGCCAATCTTAATATGTCCGGGGGCGCCATTTAAATATGATCCAAAAAATGATTGGATTTTTGTTGAAATAGCTAAGCGTTTAGGTAAATGTAGGTTCATTTTTTTCATAGATAAAAATAACTTGTCAGAAATTTTAAAGACTCGTTTAGAGAATGTGTTTCAAGAATCTAACTTGACACTTAGTGATTATGTTGTTTTCAGCCCATGGCTAAAATCCGAACAGTTTTATGGGTTAATGAAGCACGCAGATGTATTTATGGATACGATTGGATTTTCAGGATTTAATACAGCAATGCAAGCAGTAGATTGTGCTTTGCCGATCGTTACACGAGAGGGAAGCTTCATGAGAGGCCGTTTTGCAAGCGGCATCCTAAAAATGATGAAATTGCCTGAGTTAATAGCAGATTCTGATGAAAGTTATATAGAGTTAGTTGTTCGGATTGCGGAGAATAGTTTATATCGCAATCAAATTATTAATAAAATGAATGAAATGCGACATGTACTCTACGATGATCCAGAGCCAATTAGGGCATTCGAAAATTTCTTATTGAGCACGGCTGCATAGTCGAGCAGTAATGTGATTTAAGCCAAAAGACATATTTTATAAATTGATAATAATGACACCTTTAGATAAAAAATCCTTAGATTCATCAATTACTATAGGAATTTCCGCTTATGGCAATCATGAGACAACTAAACATTGCTTGAGGGTAATTCATGATGCGTTCGGAGGAGATTATGAATTAATCCTGGTGGATGACTGCTCTCCAGATGGTGGTTTAATTACGAGGCTTTTTTTGGAAGCCGCTGAAGAGCATAAAAATACAAAAATTTATAAATTTGACGAGAATAAAGAATACAGCGGAAGCTTGAATTGCATACTTTCCGAGTCCACTGGTGATAGAGTTTTTTTTGTATCAAACGATATTTTTATATCACCTTCTTATATACAGGCCATGCTGGAGGTAGCTAATAGTAACCCAAATATTGGTATAGTTAGAGGCGTATCAAATTTTGTAGATAATTGTGGAAAAAAAACTCACAATATCAGTATTGGCGACAAGATTAAGCGTCTAGAAGACGTCGCACCTTTTGGACAAAATTTGTTTGCATTAGAAAAAAGTTCTTATTTTGAGGAGAATTTTTTAACTGGTGATGCGTTCATGACCAAAAGAGAGGTGATATCAAGGATAGGTACTTTTGATCCCTTATTTTATGGGTACTTCGCTGATCATGATTATGGAATTAGAGCAATGAAGGCTGGATTTAAGTTAGCAGTAGCAAAGGGCGCCTTTGCCTATCACCATAGGCATTCTAATTTTGAGTATTTGGAAAAAGCTGAACGGGAAAAAAAATTAAATGCAAGGTGGGCTAAAGTTCATGAAAATTGGGCACGTTTCAAGCTGAAATATAATCTCCCGATTAATCGAATGTATGAATTAGATATGCTGGTCCGTATAGACTGGGATTCTCTGAATGCTATCGCAGAAGACCTTGAAAAGCTTTATATTCCTCCGGTAGATTATTCCAAGTATCTGATTGCTTTTTGATTGGATTATTGCAACGCATTACTCTTGGGTTGGACAAGATTAAAAGTTGTATGTTCTCGATTTTACTTAGGTTAGCGTTGACTCTCCTGCCTTCCACTCCCCAGACTTATAACCACTTGTCTCTAAGAGCTTAATATCGCCCATTACCACACCCTTATCGATTGCTTTGCACACTTTATTGATTGTGAGTAAAGAAACTTGGACTGAAGTGAAAAACTTAGTAAAAACAATAAACTAATGAAAAATAAAACTTAAAGAATCAAGCTCTGCGGAGT
>CAINIH010000060.1 GCA_903849185.1 uncultured Methylophilaceae bacterium | reverse complement strand
TTTTCAAAAACGACCTGATCTTTAAAATCATAAAACGCAATATTTTTTTTAATAGCAAGGTTTTTTATTGCTTCATCTCGCTTAATAGCTTGTGGCTCATAATCTCTATTGGTGTAGATTGCTTCAATTTTGAATTCATCAATCACTCGAGATATAGCATTAGAAGCTAGATCATATGTCACAATTAAATCAGATTTTTTTTCTCTAAGACTTTCTTTAAGTTCTTTAACGCTTTCCCAAATAAATTCAACGCGCCTGTCTTCTTTATTCTTTAAAGCATTTAAAATTTCTTTGTCAAAAATAAAAATACAAAAAACATGATTAGACTCTTGCAGCGCATGGGATAAAGCAGCATGATCGTAATCACGCAAATCTCTTCTAAACCAAACAAGTGAATTGTTATATTTTTTATTCACGATGATAAGGGTGATTTTCTAAAATAGAGTGTGCTCGATATAGTTGCTCTGCAATTAAAACTCTAACAAATGCATGAGGAAAAGTTGATTTAGAAAGGCTCCATGTGAGATTGGCTTTGTGAAGAATATTTTCATGAATGCCGTCTGCGCCACCAATTATAAAAGCGATGTGTTTAAAATGTTCAGACCAATGCTCCAATTTCTGAGCAAGCTCTTGCGATGAGAATTGCATGCCTTTTTCATCAAGCACAATTAAAAATTCTTTATCAAGATGAGATAAAATTTTTTCAGCCTCACTCAATTTTTTTTGCTCTACAGAGTCAAATTTTTTTTCAGGTTTGATTTCTATAAGCTGAGGAGAAAAGTCGCGATCAAGTTTTGAAATATAACTATCAAAAGCTTCGTTAATCCAGCTTGGCATTTTATTGCCAATTGAAATGATTTTAATTTTCAATGAAGCGAACTAATTTTTTTAGTGGATTGCTTTTTGGGAGGCTCTGCCCATAACTGCTCGAGGTTGTAATAGGCACGTGTCGTAGGAAGCATAATATGAACAATCACATCATCCACATCTACAAGAACCCATTCGCCTTCTTTTTCACCCTCAACACCGTTGATATGCACATCAAGTGACTTCATTTTTTCGCAAACATTATGCGCAAGCGCTTTTGTCTGTCTGATTGAGTTGGCGCTCGCAATCACCATAAAACTTGTCACAGTTGTAATTTTTCTTACATCAATGACTTCTATATCAAATGCCTTGATGTCTTCAAGCGCCTCAACCACCGCTTTTTTAATATCGTTCAAAGTCATCGATAATTAAGCGGCTTGAATCTGAATAGAGTCTTTTTTTGCAATAATTTGATTTTTCTCATTAACGTAAACAAGAGCAGGCTTATATTTTTCAAGCTCTAGCTCCGAGTAATTTGCATAGGTTGCAATAATAATGAGATCGCCCGGATTGGCTTTGTGAGCGGCTGCTCCATTAATAGAAATAACACCCGAATTTCTTTGCGCCTTAATAGCATAAGTAGTAAAACGCTCGCCATTCGTAATATTGTAGATAGCAATTTGTTCGTATTCTCTAATTTGGGCGGCTTCAAGCAATGTTTCATCAATTGCGCATGAGCCTTCATATTCAAGTTCAGAATGCGTCACTTGAACACGATGAAGCTTAGATTTGAGCATGATTCTTTGCATAATTTGGACTTCAAAACTAGATCTAAAGGATGTCCTATTATAGCTAGTTCAATCCTGGATGCAAAATTCAATGTTATCAATAAGGCGAACAGACCCTAGAGTGGCAGCTCCTAAAATAACCATTTGATTTTCATCATGAACCGGAGTTTTAAGCGATTGGGCTGAGCGAATGGCTAAATAATCGACCATCCACCCAGAAGCATTTAATAATCTCACGGCATCCTCTTCGATTTCTTTAAACGAAGAAGTTTTTTGCATGGCTTTATCTTTCATTACATTCATGAATTGAAATAATTGAGAAGCTTTTTTTCTGTTTTCTTCTGAGAGTAAATTATTTCTCGAGCTCTGAGCTAGACCATCTTTATCTCGGACTGTATCAATGCCTATGATATGAATAGGGTAGTTGAGTTGTTTTACTAATTCTTTGATTAGAAATAGTTGCTGAAAGTCTTTTTTTCCAAAGAAAGCTAATTCGGGTTGAATGAGGTTAAATAATTTGCAGACAATGGTAGCGACACCATTAAAATGACCCGGTCTAAATCTTCCACACAAATCATTTGCAATATCAGGCAATTCAATTTCAATTGTTTGTAAAGGATCGAGAATATCTTCTTTGGATGGCACAAATACGAATGGCACATCTAATTTTTGAAGCATCAACAAATCTTCATCCAATGTGCGCGGATAGTTTTTAAAATCTTCTTTTGAATTAAATTGGAGCGGATTAATAAAGATACTTACTACGACATGCTTAGTTTTTTTTAATGCCTCTTCAATAAGTTTCAGATGCCCTTCATGAAGATTTCCCATGGTAGGAACAAACGCAATATGAGTTAATATTTTTAAGGCTTCTATTAATTCTTTTTGTGTATGAATAACACGCATTTTTAGGAATGATTTTTGATAGATTTTAGAAGAAGATCTTTTACATCAATAGACTTATTTGACTGAAGCGAATCATTCAAATAAAGATCATGCGATGTATCCGAATTCATTAATAAATCATACAAAATAAAAACTTCACCATCACAGGCTTTGCCTGAATGAAATCCGATCGTAGGAATTGATATTGTTTGCGTAATTTTTTTCGCAATGCTTTCAGCTATAGAAGAGAGAACCAACATATCAACTCCAGATCTTTCAAGTACGTTTGCATCCTCAACAATAGTTTCTAAAGCTTTTTTCATTGCATCTTCAATTTGAGCATGATTCATGCCTTGAGTAAATTGAGGCATAAATCCAATATGCCCACAGACTTTAATGTCTTTTGCTTTTAAGTGTTGAACGACAGGGGCTATTGATGAACCACCCTCGAGCTTCACCATATTTGCTCCTACTTCAATCAGCGCTAAAGCACTTTTATAAGCAAGATCATTATTTTCATAAGTGTGAATGGGTAGATCACTTATAATGAAAGTTGATTTAGCTCCCTGAGCTACCGCGCGAGTATGATAAATCATGTCATTTAATGACACATTGTGTGTATTGATATCACCCTTGATAAACATTCCCAAAGAGTCGCCTACTAAAAGAGCATGGACGTTTATTGACTCTAATATTTTTGCAAATGAAGCATCGTAGCAAGTCAGCATGGTAATTTTTTTACCACTATTTTTCATAGATTTAAGAGACGTTAAATTCATAAAAGCTGGGGATTAAAAAATTCTCGATTGCTTTTGATATTCATGATTCGTTCAATTAAAAGATCAATAGCATTTTTGTCTTTTAGGATGTTTAAATTTTCATTATTAAGAATCAAGACAGGTGAGTGGTCATAGCTATGGAAAAATTGGCTATATGACTCTGCAATTGTTTCAAGGTATTCAGTTGAAATATCCATTTCGAAATCAATACTTCTTTCTTTAATTCTTTTTTCTAAAGTTTCTATAGATGTTTGAATATAAATAATGAGATCTGGTTTAGGTGCTTTCAGTTGCAAGTGAGAAAAGATTTGATGG
>CAINIH010000059.1 GCA_903849185.1 uncultured Methylophilaceae bacterium | reverse complement strand
GAGAAATGATTTATTCTTAAAATAACGTAATAAAGCGTGTCCCCAACAAATGACAGCCATTTAGCGCATGAAATGATGTTGTCGAAAAGATCGCCGTGCGTAACCCATAATCTTTTACCATCAAGCGTCGTATGAATAAGATCATTCTTGATTTCAATATCTCCGAATGTCATATTGATAAATTGACGGCCTAACTCATCATGGTTGCCTGGTATGTAAATTACCTTTGAACCTTTTCTAGCTTTACGTAGTAGCTTTTGAATAACATCATTATGTTTTTGAGGCCAATACCAACGCTTTTTGAGCGCCCATCCATCAATAATGTCACCTACTAAGTAGATAGTTTCAGCAGTATTGTTTTTAAGGAAGTCGAGGAGATATTCGGCTTTACATTCTGTAGTGCCAAGGTGAACATCGGAAATCCAAATTGCACGATATCTTTTCATATGTGTGCATTAAATATGACAAGTGTGAAAGTTTCGTGACAATACAGTGTCACAAATATGACACAGAACTTAATTAATATGTTTTGTATGAAAACGTTAAAGATACTTTTACATATATTAGTGGCGATTCTACTATGCTTAATTATTCTCATATCGACGAAGAATCAACAAGAGAAGATCATCCAGTATTGGTGTAAAAAACTTCTATCGATTTTTGAGATTAAGGTTGAATTAAAGGGGGTGGAATCATTTCTATTTAATCAAAAAAAATATTTGATTGTGTCTAACCATATCTCTTGGCTCGATATTATTGTTATCCAATCTATCAAACCATCCATTTTTGTTGCTAAATCAGATGTAGCCTCATGGCCTCTTTTCGGTTGGGTAGCTCATATGACGGGGACTATATTTATCAAGCGAGACAAAGTGTCTGATATTAAAAAAGCTTTAAAGAAGATGAAGCGACGTTTGAATAAAAGATCTGTATGTATATTTCCGGAAGGGACTTCAACAAATGGACGCTACGTATTACCCTTTAAAAGTAATCTATTTCAATCCTCTATCGATACAAATAAACCGATTTTACCTATTTGTTTAAGATATGAAGAACATCATCATTATTCAGATAAGGTTGCGTTTGTCGATGATATGTCACTTGTTGATTCGATTATAAAAATTAAAAAAGAGAAGCACATTACAGCTACTCTTGAGGTGTTAGAGCCTATAAAGCCTAGAGGTAATAGAAAAGAGATCGCAAGCTACACACACGAGATTATTCAAAAAAACTTATCTCAAAATTTGTCATAAAAATTTCACAATTTGATATTAATCTAACCCCGAATATCTATTATGGATAAATGCTATGCCAAATAAACTTAGGTTGTACATGAATCAATTTCATCATGTCGATAGTCATTTATGTATTTCGTTTAATAGAACCAGCCATAACATCCTCATTAGAAACTTTTTTAAAGTTATTAGTCGATTAGGTGACGGTGTTTTTTGGTATAGCCTAATGGCTCTTATGTTATGTATAGATCAGGCTCGCGCAATATTGCCTGTATGCCATATGGCAGCAGCTGGATTAGTAGGCACATTAATTTATAAATGGTTAAAAGTAAGAACGCTTCGCCCACGCCCATTTAATGTGCATCAGCAGATTTCATTAAGAAGCATCCCTTTGGATCAGTTTAGCTTTCCGTCCGGACATACATTGCATGCAGTGATATTCTCAATGGTAGCTATTCATTATTACCCTATGTTAGCGACCGCATTAATCCCATTCACGGTTTTAATTGGATTATCTAGACCTATTCTAGGGCTCCATTATCCAAGCGATGTTTTAGTGGGTGGCTTAATCGGTATTTTTATTTCAACCATTTCTTTTTATATTATCTAAATGAATATACTTTTTATATCTGACGTTTTTTTCCCTCGTGTGAACGGAGTTTCTACATCCATTAATACTTTTGCAAATGAACTTAAAGCCCTTGGTCATCAAGTGACTTTAATCGCGCCTTCTTATGGGGATGACGATAAACATGAAGATTGGATTGTAAGAGTCCCATCCCATAAAATTTATTTCGATCCAGAAGATCGTTTAATGAATTTTGGTAAATTGAAAGCGTTATTGCCATGGATTGAAGAAAGACATTTTGATGTGATACATATTCATACACCATTTACAGCGCATTACGTGGGCATTCACTTTGGTAAAAAATTAGATATCCCTGTAATTGAAACTTACCATACGTTTTTTGAAGATTACTTGCATCATTACTTACCGTTCATCCCACAATTTATTTCTAGAAAACTTGCAAGAACAATATCAAGAAGACAATGCAATGCTGTCGACGGTATTGTTTCTCCATCAAAACCAATGTTAGACGTATTAAAAGAATACGGCATTAAAACATCAGCAGAAGTCGTGGCCACAGGCTTAGATGATTCAAGTTTTGCTAAGGTGGATGGAGAGTATTTCCGAATCAGTCATGACATTCCATTAACGCAACCGATGCTTTTATTTGTAGGTCGTGTGGCCCATGAAAAGAATATCGAGTTCTTACTTGAAATGCATGTCAAATTAATTCAAAAACATCCTGAGGCATTATTAGTAATTACAGGCGAAGGGCCGGCAGAAGAGTCTATTACAGCATCCATTACTAGATTGGGCCTTGTAAATAAAGTAAAAATGATTGGATACCTAGATCGTAGTCATGAGCTCATTGCATGTTATAACGCAGCTGATGTATTTGTTTTTGCATCAAAGAGTGAAACGCAAGGCTTAGTACTTTTAGAAGCTATGGCTCAAGGTACTTCTGTGGTAGCACTTGCAGAGCTTGGAACTAAATCAATACTCATCGAAGGTGAGGGAGTGTTAATCGCAAAAGACAATATCAATGATTTTGCAGATAAAGTTAGCATGCTTTTATCTGATCCATTAAAACGAGAAAGCGTTGGAGAAAAGGGTAGGCAATACGCGGAAGACAAATGGGGAGCCAATGTCCTAGCCAAGAAAGTTGCTAAATTCTATAAAAATACAATTGCACAAAACACATCGCTAGCGAGATACACGAATACTAAAATTGGTAACGCAAAAAGTACGGTCTAATAAAGCTCTATTTCGTATTTCCATTCAATCTTTTTCCAGTCGGACGCTTCTTTATTGAGTCCAAACTGAATAAATGGATTTTTTTCTAACCAAGCCTTAGAAATTTTTAATTTAAATCCTTTTGCGCTTTGTTGTACTTTGATCAGTGGCAATGTCCCATTTTCTCTTTTTCTAGAGACGACATGCGCTAGTCTTAAACAGAATAATAAATGCCAGTCGATATAACCAGGGCTCATAGGAAGTTTGTTGAGTTTACCGTTATGCCCTAATACAAGTCCCGCAAGCCTTGCCTGGTCTAGCCTTGAAAATCCAGGCAAATCAGCATTAGAAATAATATAAGCAGAATGTTTTTGGTAGTCAGCTCGAGATACTGCCAAGCCAATCTCATGTAAAAATGATGCCCAAGTTAAAAGCTTACGATTATTTTTTCTATCTTCTTTTTTAAAACTGGGTAGTTGATCTAGAAAAAAATCAGCCGTTTCACTGACGCGTTTAAACTGTGCCTCGTCTACATTAAAACGCTTTCCTAATTGTTCGATTAGGCCATGTCTTGTATCTAAATTTTCTAATTTACCAATCGAATTAAAGAGCGTTTTAAGAAT
>CAINIH010000058.1 GCA_903849185.1 uncultured Methylophilaceae bacterium | reverse complement strand
CGTTAAGACGATTTAAATCGTCAACATTAATAGAACGAGTATTTCTAAAAATTAAAACAATAATAGCTAAACCTATTGCAGACTCTGCAGCTGCTACAGTTAAAATAAAGAATACAAAAACTTGCCCGGCAATATCATTTAAGTAATGTGAAAAAGCAATAAAGTTAATATTCACAGCAAGCAACATAAGCTCAATCGACATAAGCAGAATAATGATATTTTTGCGATTAAGAAAAATACCTACTATGCTGATTGTAAATAAAATCGCACCGAGGATAAGGTAATGAGATAAACCAATCATATTCTTTCCTTCGCTTTAGGTTTTGTATATTTTTCCTCTGACTTCATTTTTACTAATCGCACACGATCTTGACGTTTTACAGCTACCTGATCAGCAGGATTTGTTTTTTTACTATCCTTACGATCGCGAAGCGTTAAAGCAATTGCTGAAACAATAGCAATAAGCAAGACAACAGAAGCGAGCTCGAACGGAAGTACGTAATTAGAATATAAAGTATTGCCTATCATTTCTGTATTCGACGTATTTGAGATTGAGTCTGACATTGGTGCTAAATTAAATGGCTTGGTTTTAAACACCATGACCATTTCAACCATCATAAGAATGCCGATGAATCCTGCCATAGGAAGGTAATCCCAAAAACCTTCTCTTAATTTATCAAGATTGATATCAAGCATCATGACTACAAATAGAAATAAAACCATTACAGCGCCTACATAAACTAACACTAATGCAATGGCTAAAAATTCAGCTTGTAATAAAAGCCAGATGCCGGCGGCATTAAAAAATGCTAAAACTAAAGATAGCGCTGCAGTTACAGGATTTCTAGAAGTGATGACACTCAATCCTGAAGCAATAAGCACAAAGGATAAAACATAAAACACGAAATCTTTAAATTCAATCATGGTTTATCGAAACCTCTCGTCTTGGGCACGATCTTCTGCAATTTGTTTTTCATATTTGTCACCTACCGCAAGTAACATGTCTTTGGTGTAAATCAAATCACCTCGAGATTCGCCGTGGTAATCAAAAATTCTTGTTTCAACGATAGAATCTACCGGACAAGATTCTTCACAAAAGCCACAAAAAATACACTTAGTAAGGTCAATGTCATAGCGAGTTGTACGTCTTGTTTTATCTTCACGCTCTTCGGATTCAATCGTAATTGCCATAGCAGGACATACAGCTTCACATAATTTACAAGCGATACACCTTTCTTCGCCATTTGCATAACGACGAAGTGCATGAAGGCCTCTAAAGCGATTAGATTGCGGCGTTCTTTCTTCCGGATACTGCACAGTAATTTTTCTCGCAAAGAAATAGCGGCCTGTGAGGAGCATGCCCTTAAGGAGCTCAATCAGCATCAAACTTGATAAGAATTGTTTGGTTTTTTTAATCATTTAATGAAATAGATATCCCCATGAGGTTTGCATCATGCCGCCAATAAATACAATCCAAGCAATCGTAATTGGAATAAAAATTTTCCAACCTAATCGCATAATTTGATCGTATCGATAGCGAGGAAATGTTGCTCTAAACCATAAGAAGCAAAATAATAAGAATGCAACTTTAATTAAAAGCCATAAAAAGCTATCTGGAATAAATGGAATGGGAGATAGCCATCCACCTAAAAACATTAAAGCAGCAAGCATCGAAACTAATATCATATTCGCATATTCAGCTAAGAAAAATACTGCGAAAGCCATACCCGAATATTCCACATGGAATCCTGCCACAATTTCAGATTCACCTTCGGCCACATCAAAGGGTGCTCGATTTGTTTCTGCTACGGCACTAATAAAGTAAATAATAAATAAAGGAAATAAAGGCCAGATATACCAATGCCAGAAACCGCCCTCTTGGCCCATGACAATTTTTCCTAAATTTAAACTATTGGCGCACATTAAAACGCCTACCAAAGTAAATCCCATGGCAATTTCATAAGACACAATTTGCGCTGCCGAACGTAAACTTCCTAGAAATGCGTATTTAGAATTTGAAGCCCATCCAGCAATAATCACTCCGTACACTGCGATCGACGTCATAGCTAAAATATATAAAAGACTTGCATCAATATCTGCAATCACTAAATTGAGATCAAAAGGAATGACGGCCCAAGCTGCAAAAGCTGGAGCAATGGCTAGAATAGGTGCTAAGAAAAATAAAACTTTATTTGATGCTGTGGGGAGAATAATTTCTTTGAATAAAAGTTTTAAGGCATCTGCAATAGGTTGAAGCAATCCAAAATAACCAACACGATTAGGTCCAATACGTACTTGCATATAGCCAATGACTTTTCTTTCAAAATAAGTGAGATAAGCCACCGATATCATTAACGGTAAAACAACGGCTACAATTTTTAAAAGTATCCATAATGTTTTGGCAATATCAGGCCACCAAACTCCAAATACAGATGTCATCAAAGCATCCATCTTAAGATGCGCTCCTTGCAGTTATTTTTTTAACGGTAACGTCGCCATAAATGTCAGGCAAGTTTGCCGTTTCATCGATACCGCTTGGTATATAAATAGATCCTTCTGGAATACTTACATCTTCAATCACTATAAGATTCGTCGATTGCTTACCTTGCGTAACTTGAATTTTGTCATTGACTTTAAGTTTTAATGACTTCATCTCTATCGGGTTTAATTTCGCAAACGCTTTTGATTTTTGAATCGCTGTTTGAAGAGACGAGGCACGTCTTACAATAGGATCTATACGATATTGATGTATCTCGCCAATACGAGAAAATTGCTTAGGCTTAGTGATGCGTATTTTATAATCACTTGCAATTTCAATTGAATTAGAAAGCTCTTTTGATAGGAATTGATTTTTAGATTTCATATGCGCTTCTTTGACATCTAAACTTGACTCGTAATCAAAATCTTTCAGATCAAGATGATTAGCTAATACTCTTAACACTTTCCAGGCTGGTCTCGATTGACCTAAAGACTGGGTGACAGCTGCATAACTTTGTACTCGACCTTCCATATTAACAATCGTACCGGATGATTCTGTAAATGGTGAGACCGGTAAAATTACATCTGCATTTTTAAGGTATTTCGAATTATAAGCACTTAATGCCACGGTAAAATCTGAAGAAACAATTGCATCCTGCATTAATTGTGCATTCGATGCATCTAATTGAGGCTCAATATTTAAAAGAACGTAAGCTTTTAATTTCTTCTCCAACATCGCATAAGCATTCAAGCCGCCTTTTTCTGGAAGTACATTAACAGCATGAAGCCCTACACTATTTGCATATATAGGCAGAACGCCAAAAATCGCTTGAGATAATTTAGAAATTTCAAAAGCAAGCTTGTAAATGGTTGAATAGTCTGGATGTTCTTGAGCAATTTGACCAAGCAATATAGATGCGTTATTTTTTTTGCCCGCTAAAACATTTTTCATTAAATGTTGAGCTATTGCATCACTTGCTTTATCAGTTTTAATTTTTTCAATATCAGCTTTTATAAATTTAATATCTTTTTTTAATACCCCTTTTAGCTCTGTCATTGATTTCAAAACTTTTGCGAGCGCATGAGGAAGTTTGTGAGAAGCCTGAATCATTTTTTCCGCTACAGCCATAAGAGGATCTGCATCGATTGAATTAACTACAAAAAGACTTGCGCCTTGATTTACAGATTTTCGAATTCTTGAAGTTAAAAGCGGCTGCTCATTTCTTATATTGCTACCAATCAAAAGATATTGATCGAACTGCCCAATCGCATCAATGTGACTTCCAAGCCAAGGCGAAGCTTGATGTTCTATTGAAAAATCAGATTGACGAATACGATGATCAATATGAGGTGATTTTAAAGTGTTACTTATTTTCTTGGCTAATATGCCTTCTTCAATCGTGCTTTGAGGGGATATCAGAATGCCCAATGCTTCAGGGCCATCATGATCTACAATATGTTTTAGTTTTTCACCAATAAGTGTTAGAGCAGTTTCCCAATCCGACTCTTTCCATTGTCCTTTTTCTTTAATCATAGGAACTTGCAAACGGTCTTCGCTGTTCAAGCCTTCATATGAAAAACGATCACGATCAGAAATCCAACATTCATTAATTGTCTCATCTTCGCGAGGAAGCATTCGAATCACTTTGTTTTGTTTAATGTGCGCTTCAAGTGGCGAACCCAAACTATCATGGTGCGCTAAAGTTGGTCTTCTAATAAGCTCCCATGTGCGCGCTTTATATCTAAACGGTTTACTTGTAAGCGCACCTACAGGACATAAATCAATAATATTGCCTGAGAGTTCGGACTGAATAGAACGATCAACATAAGCTGTAATTTCTGAATGCTCACCTCGACCCACCATGCCAAGTTCCATCATGCCACCGACTTCTTGTAAAAATCTTACGCATCGCGTGCATTGAATACATCGCGTCATATCTGTCGAAATGAGCGGGCCTATATTTTTATTAAATACGACTCGTTTTTCTTCTTTATAACGTGTTTGACCGCTGCCGAAAGCCACTGCTGTATCTTGCAATTCACATTCACCGCCTTGATCACAAATTGGGCAATCTAGCGGATGATTGATAAGCAAAAATTCCATGACACTTTGCTGTGCCTCGGTAGCCATTTTAGATGTGGTTGAAACTTTCATACCATCAGCCACTTGTGTAGCACATGCAGGCAATGGTTTATTGAATTTTTCTACATCGACCAAACACATACGGCAATTTGCAGCGATTGATAATTTTTTGTGATAACAAAAACGAGGAATTGGAATGCCTGCTTTATCTGCAGCAGCAATAATCGTTGTATTTTTTTCTACTTCGATTTTCTTACCATCAATTTCAATTGTAATTTTCATTTAGCTTTAACCATTGAGTGCCCGTGTTGAATAAAATATTCAAACTCAGGCCTAAAGTGTTTAATGAAACTTAATACGGGTGTGGCAGCAGCATCACCTAAAGCGCATATAGTTCTGCCAGAAATCTTTTTGCTGACATCAGTTAAAAGATCAAGATCTTCCATAGTGCCTTTACCATCTACAATTCTTTTGATGACTCGATAAACCCAACCTGTACCTTCACGACAAGGTGTGCATTGACCACATGATTCTTCATAGAAGAAGTAAGAGAGACGTTTTAAAGCACTTACCATACAAGTGGAGTCATCCATAATAATCACGGAGCCCGCACCTAAACTCGAACCAATTTTTTGCAGTCCATCATAATCCATGGTGGCATTTTCAATAAGTGCTGCTGGCACAACAGCTGTCGAAGGGCCTCCAGGAATAACTGCCTTTAATTTTCTTCGATGCCAAATACCGCCAGCCATATCTAATAATTCACTAAAGGGCGTGCCCATTTTAATTTCATAATTACCTGGTTTTTCAACATGGCCTGATACAGAAAACAATTTAACGCCGCCTGAATTTTCAACACCTAAATCTTGGAATGCTTGACCGCCATGCTCTAGAATCCATGGCACAGATGCAAATGTTTCTGTGTTATTTACATTTGTAGGCTTGCCATAAATACCATAAGTTGCTGGAAATGGTGGTTTATAACGCGGCTGTCCTTTTTTGCCTTCGATTGATTCAATGAGTGCTGTTTCTTCACCGCATATGTATGCGCCATAACCATGCACTGCATATAAATCAAAACTAAAGTCTGACCCTAATATATCTTCACCTAAAAATCCGTAGTCTCTTGCTTCATCAAGCGCTTTTTCAAAGAGTTCATATTCTCGCCATATCTCGCCGTGAATATAGTTATAACCCACACGCGTTCCCATTACATAAGCCGCAATGAGCATACCTTCGATAAGTTGATGCGGGTTATATCTAAGAATATCTCGATCTTTAAATGTGCCAGGTTCGCCTTCATCTGAATTACATACAAGATATTTAATGCCATTATAATCACGAGACATGAAAGACCATTTAATTGCCGTTGGGAATCCTGCGCCACCTCGACCTCTTAGTCCTGACGTTTTTAATTCAGCCAAGATCGCTTCAGGCTTTATTTTCTTTTTGAGTATTTGTTTAAGTTGTTCATATCCACCTACTTTTAAATAAGTATCAATAGAACCCGGATCATCATGAACCATAGTTCTTAAACAAACCAAATCTTGATTTGGAAAAATTTTTGACGGCTTGATGATGTCGATTTGTTTTACCATTTATTTAAGGCTCGCTAAAAGCTTGTCAATTTTTTCGGTCGTTAAGTGCTCATGCATAGTGTGATTGTTTATGAGGCATAACGGTGCGCCACCACAAGCTCCCATGCACTCACCTTCTTTAAGTGAGAATTTTTTATCTTTAGAGACTTCGCCAAAACCAATACCTAATTTCTTTTCTAAGTGCCGCACAATTTCATCTGAATTTCTTAACATGCATGAAATATTGGTACATACTGTAATTTGGTATTTGCCTTTTGATTCTAAATTGAACATATTATAAAAAGTTGCAACTTCCATCACTGCAATTTCTGGCATGCCGAGATAATGTGCAACATCAGAAATATGTTCATTAGATAGCCAACCATGTCGCGTTTGAACAATACGTAAAGCAGAAATCACTGCAGATTGTTTTTGGTTATCCGGAAACTTCTTTAATTCTTTATCAATTAATTTAATGTCGTCAGCGTGTATCATTTTTATCGATCAATCTCACCAAATACAATATCTTGCGTACCGATAATAGCAACTAAGTCAGAAATCATATGACCTCGTGTCATCTCATCTAAAGCTGCTAAATGTGGAAAACCTGGAGCGCGTATCTTTAAGCGGTAAGGTTTATTTGCACCATCCGAAATTAAATAAATACCAAACTCGCCTTTAGGATGTTCTACTGCCGCATAAGCTTCACTAGGTGGGATATGGAAACCTTCTGTAAATAATTTAAAGTGATGGATCATCGCTTCCATATCTTCTTTCATGGCAGTGCGCGGTGGTGGAGCCACTTTGTGGTTGTCACTGATGACTGGGCCTGGATTTTTTCTTAGCCAATCTATGCACTGTTTAATAATGCGATTAGATTGTCTAAATTCTTCGATGCGAACAAGGTATCGATCGTAACAATCACCATTCACACCCACAGGAATATCAAAATCAAGTTGATCGTATACCTCGTAAGGTTGTTTTTTTCTTAAGTCCCATGCAATACCTGAGCCTCTTAACATAGGACCTGTCATACCGAGCGCTACGGCACGATCAGGATCAACAACGCCAATACCCACTGTGCGTTGTTTCCAAATACGATTGTCTGTTAATAATGTTTCATATTCATCTACATATTTTGGAAAACGATTTGCAAAGTCTTCAATGAAATCTAATAGTGAGCCACTGCGATTTTGATTTAAACCATCTAATTCTTTTTTGTTTTTAAAAGTCGATTCATATTGAGGCATGCGATCAGGAAGATCTCGATAAACACCGCCAGGACGATAATAAGCTGCGTGCATTCTGGCACCAGATGCTGCTTCATAACAATCAAAAAGATCTTCTCTTTCTCGGAATGCGTATAAGAAAACAGTCATAGCACCGACATCAAGTGCATGCGCTCCTAGCCATAACAAATGATTTAAGATGCGCGTAATTTCATCAAACATGACACGAATATATTGAGCGCGAATAGGAACATCTATATTCAATAATTTTTCAATGGCTAAAACATACGCGTGTTCATTTGCCATCATAGATACATAATCTAAACGATCCATATAAGGGACCGTTTGTAAGTACGTTCTATTTTCAGCTAACTTTTCCGTGCCGCGATGAAGGAGTCCAATATGAGGGTCTGCGCGCTGAATGACTTCACCATCAAGCTCTAATACTAAACGCAACACGCCATGCGCTGCAGGGTGTTGTGGGCCAAAGTTCATCGTGTAATTTCTAATTTCAGCCATTATGAAAACCTTCTTCACGAATGATACGTGGCACGTTATTTCTTTCTTCAATTGAAACGGGCTGATAGATGACACGTTTTTGAACATCGTCATAACGCATTTCAACTTTACCGATCATCGGAAAATCTTTGCGGAATGGATAGCCTACGAATCCATAATCTGTGAGTATGCGTCTCAAATCCGGGTGATCAGTAAACATAAAACCAAATAAATCGAAGGCTTCTCTTTCATACCAATTAGCAGCTGGCCATAAATCAATTACAGATGGAAATAATGGAAAATTTTCTTCTTTAGAAAAGGTTCTTACACGAATACGATGGTTATGTTCAATGGATAAGAAATGATAAACCACAGCAAAACGAGGTTTAGTCCAGGCACCTTCGCCATAATCTTTATAGTCAACACCGCAAAGATCAATCAATTGTTTAAATTGAAATGCTTTGTTTTGTTTTAAAGTTTTTAAAGTATGTAAAAGATCATCGATTTTTACTTCGATGGTGAGCTCATTATGCTCAATAGATGTGTGACTTACTTCCTTACCAAAAGTCGATTTTATTTCTTTAAGCAATATTTCGACTGAGCTCATAGATTAACGCGCAATCGTATTGGTACGTTTAATTTTATTTTGAAGCTGAATAATTCCAAACATAAGCGCTTCAGCTGTTGGCGGGCATCCAGGCACATAGACATCTACTGGCACAATACGATCGCAACCACGAACGACTGAATAAGAGTAGTGATAATAACCACCACCATTTGCGCAAGAACCCATCGAAATAACCCAACGCGGCTCTGCCATTTGATCGTAAACTTTTCTTAATGCAGGTGCCATTTTATTGACCAATGTGCCAGCTACAATCATGACATCCGATTGCCTTGGGCTAGGTCTAAATACAATACCGAATCGATCTAAGTCATATCGCGACGCTCCTGCATGCATCATCTCAACTGCGCAACATGCAAGTCCAAAAGTCATAGGCCATAAAGAACCTGTGCGGGTGTAATTGATAAGGGTGTCTAAATTTGTGGTGACAAACCCTTTTTCCATGATGCCTTCAATGCTCATTCGCTATTCCCAATCAAGGGCACCTTTCATCCATTCGTAAATAAAACCAACCACCAAAATGGCTAGGAAAATCATCATGGCAATAAAGCCAAACATGCCAATTTTTTGAATGACTACTGCCCAGGGAAAAAGAAATGTTATTTCAAGATCAAATAAAATAAAAAGAATAGCGACAAGATAATATCGCACATCAAATTTCATACGTGCATCTTCAAATGCTTCAAAACCACATTCGTATGGGGAGTTTTTTTCACTATCAGGTTTATTAGGTGAGAGAATGCTGCCGATGAGAAGAGGCCCTGCACCAACCGCAAGTCCTACGCATATGAATAATAAAATTGTAAAATAATTTTCCAGCACAACGATTCCTTAAAAAAATACTACATGATTTTCTTAATTTGGTGCCGTCGGAGAGACTCGAACTCTCACGACTTTCGTCACTACCCCCTCAAGATAGCGTGTCTACCAATTCCACCACGACGGCTTTATAGATTTAACAGTCTCTATTTTGGGAT
>CAINIH010000057.1 GCA_903849185.1 uncultured Methylophilaceae bacterium | reverse complement strand
TACCCATAAAACATCTGATGAATCTGCTAGATTGCCTGTCAATTCATATATAATTTCAGATCCGATTTCAAAGACATTATTTTTTGGAGATTTTAAGCAATGGCAACATTATTAGAACAGTTAAAAGGCATGACAACGATCGTTGCGGATACAGGTGACGTAGAAGCAATTAAAACAGTAAAACCTTATGATGCAACAACAAATCCATCTTTACTCTTAAAGGCTAGTACACTTCCTCAATGTGAGCCTATGATTAAAGAAGCTATTGCTTATGCAAAATCAAAAAGCAGCAACAAAGCTCAACAAATTGAAGATGCAGCTGATAAGTTAGCTGTACTTGTGGGTCTTGAAATTCTTAAACATATTCCCGGCCGTATTTCTACTGAAGTGGATGCGCGTTTGTCTTTTAATATTGATGCAATGGTTAAAAAAGGACGTAAATTAATTGGTCTTTATGAAGAAGCTGGTGTTAAGAAAGATCGCGTACTTATTAAATTAGCTTCAACATGGGAAGGCATTAAAGCAGGTGAAATTTTAGAAAAAGAAGGTATTAACTGTAACTTAACGCTTCTTTTTGGTTTTGGCCAAGCGCGCGCTTGTGCTGAAGCAGGTGTATTCCTTATTTCGCCATTCGTAGGTCGTATCCTTGATTGGTATAAAGCTAAAACAGGTAATACCTACTCATCAGAAGAAGATCCTGGCGTAATATCTGTTCGTAAAATTTATGCATACTACAAGGAACATGGATACAAAACCGTCGTAATGGGCGCTTCATTTAGAAATATTGGAGAAATTACAGCTCTAGCAGGTTGTGATCGTCTAACGATCGCTCCAAATCTTCTTCAAGAGCTTGAAGCAACACAAGGTGACTTACCTCGCGTTCTTAAAGATGGCGGAGCTACAAAAGCAGCTCCCGCTAAAATGACCGAAGATAAATTCCGTTTCTCATTGAATGAAGATGCGATGGCAACTGAAAAACTTTCAGAAGGTATTCGTGGTTTCGTAGTGGATCAAAACAAACTCGAAACAGCACTCAACGAGAAGCTATAAATCATTTCTTGTCATAAAAATGACAAGAAATAGCTATAAAATCAGTAGGGCTAATCATTGACACGAGACGATTAGCCCTATATGATCGATTTCCTGCTTCATGAAGTTCAAACTTCCTTTTAGCAACGAACTATTTTAGAAAACTTGTAATAAATACGGAGAAAAAAACCATGGCTTTAACACAAATGGCATTAGATTCATTAGATTTTGACGCAACAGTTGCATTAGCAACTAAAGTTGCTCCACACGTGGACATTCTTGAAATTGGTACACCATGCATTAAGCATAACGGTATCAAACTTCTTGAAACACTTCGCGCTAAATTCCCAAAGAACCAAATCCTTGTTGACTTAAAGACTATGGACGCTGGTGAATACGAAGCTGAGCCTTTCTATAAGGCTGGTGCTGACATTTGTACAGTTCTTGGTGCTTCTGGCATTGCTACAATCAAAGGTGTGATTGCTGCTGCTAAGAAATACGGTAAAGAAGTTCAAGTTGACATGATCAACGTTCCAAACAAAGAAGCTTTAGCTAAAGAAGCTGTAGCTGCTGGCGCTCACATCATCGGTGTTCACACTGGTCTTGACGCTCAAGCTGCTGGCCACACACCATTTGCTGACTTAGCTGCAATCGCTGCACTTAAAACAGGTGCTAAGATTTCAGTAGCTGGCGGTGTTAAAGCTGCTACTACACAGCAAGTTAAAGATGCTGGCGCTGCAATTATTGTTGCTGGTGCTGCAATCTACGGCGCTGCTGATCCAGCTGCTGCTGCTGCAGAAATCACAAAAATTGCTCATGGATAATTGTTAAGAAACAATTATTAATGAACTGAATCAAATCCCGACTTAGCAATGAGTCGGGATTTTTTTTATAGTTTTTTATTTTTAAATAAAAGGGTTCAATATGCATCAAAAATTATTATTAGATAAAATTTCAGGCGTTTTAGCAGTGACTGAGCAAAGTAATGCAGCTAAGCTTCTTAAGCTTGTAGATGAAGCAGGCCGTATTTTTGTTGGCGGTGCTGGACGATCAGGACTTGTTTCACGCTTTTTTGCAATGCGTCTCGTGCATAGTGGCTATCAAGTTAATATGGTGGGTGAAATCGTGACCCCAGCTATTAAAGCTGGAGATCTATTTGTAGTGATTTCAGGTTCAGGTGGTACAAAAACACTTCTTCCACTACTTGAAACAGCTAAATCAAAAGGTGCAAAGATTGTTGTTATTTCCATGAAAAATAAATCACCTATGTCTGATATGGCTGACTTAACTATTCAAATTGGTAATGATGATTCTTTCGGCCTTACTAAAGGTATGCCTATGGGCACCACATTTGAATTATCTACATTAATCTATTTAGAAGCCGTAATTTCGGAATTGATTCACGCTAAAGGATTAACAGAAGAGGGTATGCGTGCTATTCACGCAAATCTTGAGTAAGGCTAATTAGATGACAAAGTTAGAGCTCGAAAATGCTGTTGCAATGATGAATGCAGACGAATATAAACAGTTTTGCATTGAGCATCCTAAAGAATGTAAATGTGAGTATCAAGCTAATCAATGCGCTTATGAACATTACGCTTTGTTTGCTGGCATGTTAATTTTCACAATAGTTTTAACTTTATGGTTACTTTTTGGTCATCGAAAGAATAAATAGCGTTTATATTTTTATTTTTACTTAATAATTAGGGGCGCTTTGGGCGCCCTTAATTATTTAATCAGCATATAATTTAAAATTATAAGTTTAGATATCAACAGCCGTTGAATAATACACACCTCATCTCCTTACCTTATGTTTCGGATAGCTCTATTTATTTTGAGGCTATTGCTAATGATCCATGGTCTTGTTATCTAGATAGTGGAATTCAAGATGATTTAGACGAAAACATTTCTGATAAATCGAGATACGACATCATAGTAAGTCATCCATTTATTAAAATAATTGCAGATGAATCCACTGTTAGCATTGAAGAAAATAATTTAAAAAAAATTACAAAAGAAAATCCTTTTAATGTTTTAGAAGGAATACTTGCAAATTTTGATATTCAAGAAACATCTTTGCCATTCACAGGCGGCGCC
>CAINIH010000056.1 GCA_903849185.1 uncultured Methylophilaceae bacterium | reverse complement strand
GCGTATCGTCGTATGGGATCATATTGAAACGAACCGTCGCGATGACGTTCTTCTTGATGTGTCTGATGATATCCGTATGGATCTTGTATCTGACGAAACTCCAAACAAAGAACAAATTACCGTCATTCGAGTATTCGACTTATTTAAAGGTCGTTTACGCCAGATTCCTATATACAGCCGAAAAGATCTTGAGAAAGCCAAGCCTATTTGGGTAGATCTTGTCACGCCTGAAATTGAACAGCTCGAATGGGCGAGAGAAATTTTTGGTGCACATATTCCTAACCCTAACGAACTAACCGACTTAGAGACAAGCGCTCGATTTTATATTGAAGATAATGGTGAAATTCATCTACATTCTAATTTCTTGCTTGATACCACTAAAGAATCTAAGAACGTAACGGTTGCTTTCGTTCTCAAGGACAAAATATTATTTACAGTCAGAAATGAAGAATTGCCTGTCTTTAGACTTCAGCGTTTAAGAGCGCGTGCGGAAGCAGGCTATGTATCTCAAGCTAAAGATGTTTTATTAGACTTGTATGCTGCCGACATTGAGTATTCAGCTAATGCCCTTGAAGATGTTTATTCAAGACTAGAAAAAGTAGGTAAGCAAGTCGTGAAGTCATATATGACAAATAGTCAGGCTGCGACCATTCTTTCTGATATTGCGATCGAGGAAGATTTGAACGGTAAGATTAGACGCAATGTGATGGATACTAGAAACGCTTTATCATTTTTAATGCGCTCAAAGCTTTTATCTGTCAGTCAACATGAAGATGTAAAAGAAATTCTTCGTGACATTGATTCGTTGGACGGTCACACATCATTCTTGTTTAATAAGATCAACTTTCAAATGGATGCTACTGTCGGTTTCCTAAACGTAAATCAAAATATTGATTTGAAAAGATTGACGATTATTAGTGTAGTTTTCATGCCAGTAAATATCATCGCAGGTATTGGCGGCATGTCTGAATTCAGTATGATGACTAATGGGATCTCTTGGCAATTAGCTTATGGCTGTTTTATCTTGGCTATGGTTATTATCGGAGTAATAACATTTATAGGTTTAAGAGCTTTCGAGAACAAACGTATTGAAAGATTAAGATCAGAAAATTCTTTTGATAAATAAAAAAAGCTACTTAAAGTGGCTTTTTTTATTTTATGGGTTTACCGTCCTCGTATAAGGTTTTAGATTTAACATCACCATTTTTTTCCCAGTAAATCTCATAGCCTTCTTTTTTGCCATCTTTAAAGTTTGCCTCAGATCGCTTTGCGCCATTGTCATACCATTGAGTAAATGAACCATGTTCTTTGCCATCTTTGTAATGCGCCTCTAATTTAAGTTGGCCATTTTCATACCACTGATTCCATATGCCATCTTCTTTGTCGTTTTTGTAATTGGTTTGAATGTAATTCAATCCACTGTTGTACCAAAAAGTCTCTAAACCTTCTTTTTTGCCATTGATATAGTGGACTTCGTACTTAGTATTCCCATTTTGATATTTTTCAATTTGAGTCCCAGTAAATGCCTTATCAGCTGAGTCTTTCGCATTAGAGAATTCACTAAAGAATAAAAGAAGAATAATTACAAATACTTGAATTAATTTCATTGGCTTAACTTGCTAAGCAACTTGCCTTAAAGTCTTTTGCAGTTGCGAGCGAGGCTTTTAAATCTTCTCTTGGGTAAAAGAAAGGCTCGCTAAGATAAGATTCTTCAATTTTTTCACAGCTTTTCGGGCCTAATTTTTTAACGCTTGCTACAAAACATGAGGGGTTATATTTGATGAGCTCTTCAAGGAGTGCTGCGTGCCTAGCTCTCTCTTCATGGTTAGATACGTTTTTAAGTGCGTTTTGTATGAACCGATACAATTGCTGAGGGTTGCTACATTGGTTGATATCGCTGATAAATTTCTTTTGGAGTTCAAGTTTTTGAGTGTTGATATCTTGATTAGCAAGTGCTAATGAAAAGCTAGTAAGTAACGATAAAAATACAACTAAAGTTCTCATAAAATACCTTGTAAATGAAAGTGTTTCTTTGTCTTAAGTTTTAAGAAAAAGTTCATAAAAATACGAGGTTAATCTCTTGAGAGTTGCTTTCTATAGTCTTCAAGATTTTCCTGGTAGTTTTTAGCGTTTCCATACTCTAAAAATTTTATATATCTTGAGTGCGTTCCCATGACTTTTCTTGCATGTTTAATAGGACAGAAGTATTGCTCAGTTTTGGCGACAATTTCAGTGATATAGGCAAGAAGCCCAGCCCCATAAGCACAGTATGTGCAATGAAATTTTTCAATCCAATTCAGGTAGTGAAGATGATGGCGATCAAAGGAAATATAGTGACTTCTCTTAACTAGCTTAATTTCATAAATAGGAAAGCAAGTGAATTGATAAAAACTTATGCATAGATCAATAATTAACATTGGAACAATCATGCTGTAGATAATGGGACCTGTAATGAGATTAATAGGTCTTGTTGAAAACCAATTGATAAGTCCTACTTTTAATTTCTTATGTGCTTCTTTAATAGAGCTCTCAAACTCAACTTTTTTACCTTTAAATTTATAATTAAATTGAATCTCTTGCTGATGGATTGTTTCATTGAGTTCTTTTTCAATAGCCTCCATCTGATCAAGGAGATTTTTTATCTTTTTATTTTTCATTTTTTGATTTCCAACTTCTAAGCGAAGTTAATGGTTAGCGTGCGCGTTTAAAAGGTTTTGCAGTCGATGGTTTATTTCTAGCGAATTGATGCATTCTTTTAGAGTGATTTTCAGAAAGAGGTTGTCTTCCAGGAATGAGATGTTTTTTACTGTCTCCAATTAAGTCAGAGCGACCCATGCGTTGTAATGCTTCACGAAGCATAGGCCAATTTTTTGGATCGTGATATCGAATAAAAGCTTTATGAAGTCGACGCACACCACCTGCACGAGGAATAGGGACCTCTTCACTATCGTTCGTTACTTTTCTTAAAGGATTTTTACCTGAGTGATACATGGCTGTTGCCATCGCCATAGGCGTAGGAGTAAAAGTTTGTACTTGATCTAATTTAAAATCATGTTCTTTGAGCCATAGAGCCAAATTCAACATATCTTCATCGGTAGCGCCTGGATGCGCTGCAATAAAATAAGGAATTAAATATTGCTCTTTACCCACTTCTTTTGAGAAGCGATCAAACATTTCTTTAAATTTATTGTATGAGCCCATACCTGGCTTCATCATTTTGGATAAGACATTCTCTTCGGAGTGTTCGGGTGCAATTTTCAAATAACCACCGACATGGTGTTGCACAAGCTCTTTGACATATTCAGGGGAGGTGACAGCCAAATCATAACGAAGCCCTGATCCAATCAGTACTTTTTTAATGCCTTTGGTATTTCTTGCTTTGCGATAAAGTTCTATGAGGGCTGAGTGATCAGTATTTAAATTTTCACAAATACCCGGATAGACACATGAGAGTTTTCTACAAGAAGCTTCAATCGTTTCTGATTTACAAGCCATGCGATACATATTCGCTGTAGGTCCGCCTAAATCTGAAATGACACCCGTGAACCCATCTACCTTATCTCTAATCTCTTCAACTTCTTTTAAGATACTTTCTTCAGATCTGCTTTGAATAATACGACCCTCATGTTCTGTAATAGAACAGAAAGTGCATCCCCCAAAACAGCCGCGCATAATATTGACTGAGAAACGAATCATTTCCCATGCAGAAATTTTAGCGTCACCATAAGCAGGATGAGGTTTTCTTGCATAAGGCATACCGTATACATAATCCATCTCTTTTGTTGTGAGGGGAATAGGGGGTGGGTTTAACCATACTTCGCGATCACCATGTTTTTGGATGAGAGCACGAGCATTGCCTGGGTTCGCTTCTAAATGAAGGACGCGTGATGCGTGCGCATAGAGCACAGGATTATCAACCACTTCTTCAAAGCTTGGTAAACGAACCACTTGTTTACTTCGATCCGTTTTTGTTTTTCGAACCACTTGAATAACTTTGACATCTTCAGGTAATTTTTCTTTGGTTTCGCAATCACTCCCAACACCCATTTTCATTTCATAAGGATCAACGTGCGCTTCAATTTTTCCAGGTCGATCAAGGTGTGTGGATGCAACTTCTTCCCAGCCCTCAGGGATTTTTTTACGCAAGAATGCAGTGCCTCTGATATCTTGAATGTCTTCTACTTTTTCGCCATCAGCGATGCGATGAGTGAGTTCAATGAGCGCGCGTTCAGCATTGCCATATAACAAAATATCAGCTTTCGAATCCACCAATATTGAACGACGTACTTTGTCAGACCAATAATCATAATGGGCAATACGTCGGAGACTAGCTTCAATACTTCCAATAACCAACGGCACGTCTGAAAATGATTCACGACATCGTTGAGAATAGACGAGTACTGCTCGATCAGGACGTTTACCTGCAATCGCACCAGGCGTATAAGCATCATCTGAACGAATTTTTCGGTCAGCCGTATATCGATTCACCATGCTATCCATATTGCCAGCAGTGATACCGAAATAAAGATTGGGTTTACCTAGCGCTTTAAAAGGCTCAGCACTCGACCAATCGGGTTGAGATATGATGCCCACTCGGAATCCTTGATCTTCAAGTAATCGACCTACCAAGGCCATACCAAAACTTGGGTGATCAATATAAGCATCACCTGTCACCAAAATAATGTCGCAACTATCCCAGCCTAATACGTCCATTTCCTTACGTGTCATGGGGAGCATTGGGGCTGTGCCAAAGCGTTTCGCCCAATAAGGGCGATATTTGTTAATAGCTTTTAGCGAAGATTGAGCAGTCGTTTGCATAGTTGAGTATTTTACTCCGATAAACCTATTAAACGCTTTATAATTAATTAGTTAAAGTAATTATTCAACTGATCAGAGAGTTTATATGCATTTTGAATTAATCGATTTAGCTATTAGCTTATGTTTATTGCTCGGCGCAGTTTTGTATACCTCAGTGGGGCATGCAGGCGCTTCTATCTATATCGCGATCATGACGCTGTTTAATATACCCAGTTCAGTCATCAAACCTACTGCGTTAGTTTTAAATATTTTTATCGCCTCATTTACAAGCTGGCGTTTTATAAGAAAAGGTTTTTTTGATTTAAAAGTTTTATTTCCGATTGCAATAGGCGCTATACCTTTCGCATTTTTAGGTGGTTTCATTAATGCACCGAGTCATGTTTATAAATCTATTGTTGGTACGATTCTTTTGTTATCTGCTATATCTCTTATGACAAATCTTTCGAGTAAGATCGATAAAAATCTTAAGAAGCCACCATTTCTTTTAGCGGTGATCATCGGTTCACTTATTGGATTTTTGGCAGGATTAACTGGAACAGGTGGCGGTATATTTCTATCACCCCTGATATTATTTTTAGGTTGGAGTTCAACTAAAACAACTTCGGGTATCACCGCACTTTTTATTTTAATTAATTCGAGTTTTGGCTTACTTGGAAATTATTCTTCTGTTCAGAATTTACCAACTCAATTACCTTTATTTATAAGTGCAACTTTAATTGGTGCAGTTATTGGTACAACGCTTGGGATAAAGTTTTATACAGCCAATACTATTAAAAAAACACTGGCTTTAGTCTTGGTGATCGCAGGATTTAAGTTGTTATTAACTTAAAATAAAAAATCCCACATACCGCGATATATACGTGGGACAAAAACCATCCCGAAAGACAGTTTTTTATGCGGTCTTAGCTAGAACAGATGGGTGAATTCCAAATCTGGCTTTGAATTTCACAGAGAATCTTCCTAAGTGCTTACATCCAACATTTAAAGCAACTTCAGTCGTTTTTTTAGTGCTTTTATGTCGCTTAATTAAATCAAAAGCCAGAACAAGCCTTTCTTCTTCTATGTATTCAAAAGGTGTTTTATTAAAATGCTTTTTAAACAAAAGTTGCAAAGATCGCTCTGAGTATCCGGAAGCATTTTTTAAATCACTCATAGTTATCTTCTCTGAAAGATGCAATCGAATATATTGCTGAGCTAATTCAATCGCTTTATGTGGGGTTGAATTGACCATTTAATTACCCAGCATATTTTCAAAATTTGGAATGACTTCGGAAACATTTAAACCTAGCGCTTCGGCATACCTTCTTACGCATACCAATTTTAAAGAAGGAGAGGGAAAGTGATGAGGTTTGTTTTCCTCAATAGATAAAATTTGTCTTTCAGCTAAACACAATTCGTGGGCAATATCTAAAGGAGATAGACCACGCTCAATTCTTTTTTGCTTTAACAGATTGTAGTTATAGATTTCCTTTTCCATGACAGCATGCTAATAGGATATTCTCAGTAAGCATATCCTGCGAAAGCATGATATTACGGGGGGTAGAGACTTACCTGCTCAAATGGATAAGCTCAGAAAGTGTTTTAATTTTAAGTTTTCGCATCACTTCAGATTTGTATTGTTTTACTGTAGGTAAGGATAATTTTAGTTTATCTATAAGCTCATTATTATTTAAACCTTCATTTAAGAGTTTATATACTTCCAGTTCTCTTGGTGACAATGTTTCAAGAAGTTCTTTTAAATATATTTTTTTGGCATCAAGTCCACACGCTTTTTTTACAACTTGAATTAATTGGTCAGCATCAAAAGGTTTTACTAAAAAATCAATAGCGCCTTGCTGCATAGCTTTAATACTTTGCGAAATAGAAGCTTCGCCACTTATAAAAATAATAGGTATATCAATATTTAATTGAATTAATTGCTCCTGAAGCTCTATGCCTGATATGTCAGGCATTTGCATATCAGTAACCAATACGCCGGGACGTTGGATTTTATTTTTCAGAAATGCATTGGCATTGCTGAAGCTTGATATGTTATATCCAATAAAGTTAAGAATGGATTCAATACTTTCTCTTTGTGAGACATCATCTTCAACCAAGTAGATATAAAAGTCAGAATGCTCAAATTTTATTGTATTAGTGGGCAATTAAAAGAATCTCATAATTAGAAAACTTTTGTATATCTGAAGATGACTCTTTGGTCTTCTTTATAGTTATTTTCAGTTTGAATATCTTCACCGTATTGAAAAGTGAGTCTTCCAAAAGAGTATTGTCCTGTGAGTGTTAATTGATAGCGTTGAAGCTCTATTGGAAGATGGTTAGCGACCCCATTAATTGTTTTATCACCACCTTCAGTATAAAAGTAAGTAAGTCCTGCAGCATAGGTTGGGTTAAATGTGTATCTCAGAGCCGTTTGCAATGTGTAAAGAGGGTCTTGTTCCATATGTGTATGAGCTGCTGTTGCTGAAAAATAGTCGTGATTATCACCCGACCACAGGGTATCGAATGCAGCTGACCATTCAATATTTTTATATATAGGTGTTTGATATCCCGCTTGGATAGCTGATTGGTATCGATTGGCACCCATATTAAAAGCACGATTCCCATTAAAACTTCCAGTTGGCAAAGTAAGATAACCACCTACAGCAAAGTAGGTTTGTGTTTCACGGTTAGCGTAAGGCCAAAATGCAAGAAGCATAGTCGTGTCTCCAATACCAGAATCACCTTTGCTTGCTCCAAACCCTTCTTGAGGATGTACATAGCCAGCAGGAGTTTGTACATAAAATAATGAAGGATGTTTTTCAATTTCAAAAGATCGACCAAGTCGCACTAGACTTTGTGCAGTGTTATATCGGAGGCTTGGGGACTTACTAAAATCACTCTGTAAATATGAAAATTGAATCAGAGTTAAATCTGATTTTAATGGAATAAGATCAGTAGGTTGAAGATCAATTGCATAGGCATTTGAGATCATTAATGTAATGAAGGTAAATATAAAAAATAAAGCTAGCATGAAATATACGCAATATGGATATACATTTAAAATGTAAGTTGATTCATTGTAATGTAAATTACACAATAAAAAAGCGCGGCATTAATACATTCAAATTAATCTTTATGTATTTTGCGATATGATGAAAAAAATTCACAAAAGGTTAAATCAAATTGGGTCTTAATCAAAATCAACTCGTATATCTCATCTTTATTTTCTTAATATTTGGTATTGGATTTAACAGTTATTTAGACATACAAAATATTGGCAAAAGTAAAAAAATGAGCCCATATTGGTTTTGGTCTTTAGCATTCATTATGATTTCTGATATTTCAGCTTTTATTATGCCTTTTGGTATAAATATATTAGCTATTCCATTCAATATAAGTTTTTTGGCTGCCTTAATTACCTTAGTGCTTTTATTTAAATCGTGGAATGGACCTGTATCAAAAAAACTTATATATAACGCTATTTTATTAACTGCTATTTTTGGTATCGCATTCACCTATATATTATTTAATTTTCAATATATTCATCGAGTTTTCTTCATTACCAGTTCGGCAACATTTCTTTTAGCTGCACAATTTTATGAATTGCTAAAATTAAGAACAAAAGAAAAATCTATTCATATTAATTTTTTATTGGGAATAATAGCTTTTTCAGCTGTCCTAGCCATCGCTAGATTTATATTTGCAATTCAAGCAAGTAGCGTTGATACGAATATTAAATATTTTTATCAAGAAAGCGAAAAATCTCAGCTTGCACGATTTATTTTTTCATGTTCGTTGTTATTAATCTATATATTCATATCAAATTATTTTTACTTACGATTACTTAATAATGAAAAAAAAGCCTTAAAGAAAATTAAAAATCAATCGACGATGCTTGATTTATCTAATTCAGAAAAGAAGAAATTAGCAACATTGTTATCCGAGAGGGAGGCAATGATTTCATCGATTCTTAATTCAAATAAACTAGCCTCAACTGGCGCTCTTTCCGCATCAATTGCTCACGAATTAAATCAGCCGCTTGGCGCTATTCAATTAAATAGCCAATTCCTTCAAATGCATTTAAAAGCAGGGAACAATAATAGTGAAGACTTAAAAAAAATTATCGACAGAATTATTGATGACAATAAGCGTGCTAGCGGTATCGTCTCTTCATTAAGGAATATATTTTCTAATAAAGAAGTAGGTTATAGCGCATTAAATATAAATGAAATAATTCACTCAACACTTTCATTGGTGAATTTAGATCGTAAAAACATAAAAATAAAAATTACTACCAATTTAAGTTCTAGATCATTTGTGTATGTCAATACCGATCAGCTCCGACAGGTTTTTTTAAATCTAATTAATAATTCTATTGAAGCGCTTAGAAAAAGTAAGAAAACAAACAAGACGATTTATATATCTACATACGATAAAAAAGAGTTTGTTCAGATTGATTTTCAAGATAATGGTCCTGGGGTAAATAAAGAAATTCAGAGTGATCTTTTTAATTTACTTAAAACAAATAAGAAAACTGGACTTGGTGTTGGCTTATGGTTATCGAGGTATATTGTTGAGAGGAATAAAGGAGAAGTCAAATTTAAGAATGCAACTAAAGGAGGCGCATTATTCACTATTACATTGCCAGCACTGAAAGCACGAAAAACTAAAATTTAAAAAGGTAATTTTGATTCCGGAGACGCTTTCAAAAGCACTTCTTTGAATGATTGCTGAATTCTTTCAAGCGCAACTTTGTTTTCAGCTTCAAATCTTAAAACAATGACGGGCGTTGTGTTTGATGCGCGCATTAAACCAAAGCCGTCTTGATACTCAACACGCAATCCATCGACTTTAATAATTTCAAGTGCATTATCGAATTCTGCTTCAGTTTGTAATTTTTTAATTAAAACGTGCGGCTCACCTTCCTTCATTTTAATTTGAAGCTCTGGTGTGCTAATACTATTAGGCAAGTTATTTAAAACTTCAGACGGATTATCAAAGCGACTTAAAATTTCGAGGAGCCTGACACCTGCATAAATACCATCATCAAAACCATACCAGCGTTCTTTAAAGAATGTGTGTCCGCTCATTTCGCCAGCAAGCGCTGCGTTCTCTTCTTTCATTTTAGCTTTGATGAGTGAGTGACCTGTTTTCCACATTAAAGGTTTGCCACCTTTATCTTTAATCCATTGAAATAAATTACGTGTTGATTTCACATCAAAGATAATTGTGGCGTTTGGATTACGACTTAATACATCTTCTGCAAATAATAAAAGTTGTCGATCCGGATAAATGATTTGACCATCTTTTGTAACCACACCTAAACGATCTGCATCGCCATCAAATGCAAAACCTAATTCAGCTTCACTTTTTTTAAGATGCGTTATGACATCATTTAAGTTATGAGGCTCAGAAGGATCAGGGTGGTGATTCGGAAATGTGCCATCCACATCACAGAATAATTCTTCTACAGAGCAACCAATACTCTCGTAAATTTTTCGAGCATAAGCCCCTGCCACACCATTACCGCAATCAATGACAATTTTCATGGGACGTTTTAAATGAATATGATTTTTTATAGCTTCAATATAGTCATTTGCAATGTCATATTTCTTTTCAAATCCTTGACTTACATGAAAGTTTTCTTCTTCTATGCGCGTGTAAAGTTTCTGTATCGCTTCTGTTGATAAAGTGTCGCCACCTAAGACCATCTTTAAGCCATTGTAGTCGGGCGGATTATGGCTCCCAGTGACCATGACACCTGATTGGGTTTTAAGAAAGAACGTAGAAAAATAAACCATAGGCGTTGTGACCATGCCTAGATTAATGACATTCATACCTGTTTTAAGTATGCCTTTGATGAGTGACTGAGATAATTCTGGACCTGAAAGTCTTCCATCAAAGCCAATGCAAATGTCTTTTTGGCCTCGGTCAATCGCCTCACTGCCAATAGCGCGACCTATGATCTCCACAAATTCAGGTGTTAAGGTTTTGCCGACAATCCCACGGATATCGTAGGCCTTAAAAATCTCTTTAGGAAGTATCGCCATAATTTATTCGGATTCTTCAATCCACGCGAGCTGAATGGCTTCTAGAATTTTTTCCCCGCATTTATTGGGATCATCTTGAAAGCCTTCAAGGTCTAAGATCCATTGATATAAGTCAGTAAATCGAATGGTCTTGGGGTCTATATCAGGATGTTTGTCGTATAAAGCCTCAGCAATCCTTTGACTATCAGTCCAATGCATACAAACATTCCTTATCAATATAATTGAAAAGATTATAACTTTTAGATTTTATCTAAGATAGAACTTCATTAAGAAAGATAGGTCAGACCCATGATAAAATATCGACTTTCCTGAGACAAAAATCTCTAATCATTTTAAATACATAGCGGAAATATAGACATGTTTAGCAAAGCTCAAAAATTAAGTATTGTGGATCCGGAAATTGCACTTCAAGTCACACAAGAAGTGAAGCGACAAGAAGACCATATCGAGCTTATTGCGTCCGAAAACTATACAAGCCCAGCTGTGATGGAAGCTCAAGGCTCTCAACTTACAAATAAATATGCAGAAGGCTATATAGGTAAGCGTTTTTACGGCGGCTGTGAATTTGTAGATAACGTTGAACAAATTGCGATTGATCGATTAAAGAAATTATATGGCGCTGAATATGTGAATGTGCAGCCACACTCAGGTAGTCAAGCGAATCAAGCTGTCTATTTTTCAATACTTAAACCCGGCGATACGATTATGGGTATGAACTTAGGGCATGGCGGTCATTTAACCCATGGTTCCCCTGCAAATCTATCAGGCAAACTCTTTAACATTGTGCCTTATGGACTGAATGCAAATGAAGAGATTGATTACGATGAAATGGAAAAGCTCGCGATCGAATCAAAACCTAAACTCATTATTGGTGGTGCTTCAGCTTATGCGTTACGTTTCGATTGGGAACGTATGTCGCAAATTGCAAAAAAAGTAGGTGCTTATTTCATGGTGGATATGGCGCACTACTCAGGATTAATTGCTGCAGGTGTTTATCCGAACCCTGTGCCTTTTGCAGATTTTGTAACATCAACCACACATAAAACTTTAAGAGGCCCTCGTGGCGGTATCATTTTGGCGAAAGCTGAATTCGAAAAAAGTATTAATAGTTTTGTATTCCCTGGTATTCAAGGCGGGCCTTTAATGCATGTGATTGCAGCAAAAGCCGTTGCTTTCCTAGAAGCATCGAAACCTGAATTTAAAGCATATCAAACACAAGTTATTAAAAATGCACAAACCATGGCTGAGTCATTAAGTAAACGCGGCGTACGTATTATTTCTGGTCGCACGGAATCCCATGTGTTTTTAGTTGATTTAAGACCTAAGGGATTAACTGGAAAAGTGGCAGATGTACTTTTAGGCCAAGCACATATTACAGTTAATAAAAATTCAATTCCTAATGATCCAGAAAGTCCTTTTGTGACTTCAGGTATTCGTATCGGATCTCCTGCAATTACGACACGTGGCTTTAAAGAAAAAGAAGCAGACATGGTGGCACAAATGATTGCTGACATTCTTGATCATCCTCATGATGAAAAAGTGATTAATGAAACTAAAGCTAAAGTTGTTGCTTTAACCGCTCAATTCCCTGTCTACGGGTCTTAATTTAGATTTAAATACATCAAGTGAAATGCCCATTCTGCGGAACTGATGATACCCAAGTCGTTGACTCAAGAGTGAACGACGAAGGTAATTCAATTCGCCGCCGCCGCCGGTGTTCAGAATGCGATAAACGTTTTACTACATACGAATCAGTTGAACTCACTCTTCCTCAAGTGGTGAAGCAAAATGGTAAACGAGAAGATTTTAGTCGTAATAAACTTCATCAATCATTGAGTCGCGCACTTCATAAACGTCCCGTACCTGTTGAATATATAGATCAAGCGATTGAACGAATCATTCAAAAAGTTTTAGCATATGGTGAGAAAGAAATTACTGCGCGCGAGTTAGGTGAAAATGTCATGCACGAATTAAAAAAAATGGATAAGGTAGCTTATATTCGTTTCGCTTCTGTTTATAGAAGTTTTTCAGATGTGGAAGACTTTCACGATGTTATTCGCGACCTTGATTAAATGAACTCTCATTTACCTCAATTTTTCATGAGTGCAGCTTTGAGGCTTGCAGAAAAAGCTTTATTCACAACATCACCCAATCCAAGAGTAGGCTGCGTTATTGTTCAAAACAATGAAATTGTAGGTCGCGGTTATCATGTTAAAGCGGGTGAGTCTCACGCTGAAGTGATCGCATTAAAAGAAGCGGGAAGTAAATCAGAAGGCAGTGATGTTTATGTCACATTAGAGCCTTGCTCTCATACCGGTAAGACACCTCCATGTATGGATGCTTTAATTAAAGCTAAAGTTAAAAAAATATTTATTGCTATGCAAGATCCTAATCCTTTAGTTTCAGGTCAAGGCATTCAAAAATTAAAAGAAGCCCATATTGAAGTTGAAGTTGGGGTGATGGAAGCGCAAGCGCAACAATTAAATATAGGTTTTGTTTCTCGTATGACAAAGAAACTACCTTATGTAAGAGCCAAACTTGCGGTGTCATTAGATGGAAAAACTGCACTTCATAATGGTAAGAGTCAATGGATTACAGGTGATGCCGCAAGGGCGGATGTTCAATACTGGCGAGCTTCATCTTGCGCTATTGTCACTGGCATTGGCACTGTGCTTCATGACAATCCAAAACTTTCTGTAAGGCTTTATGAAAATGCACGCCAACCTTTACGTGTGGTAATAGATTCAGAATTAAAAATTCCATTAGATGCGAATATCCTGCATGAAAAACCTTTGCTTGTAGTTTATGCCAATGACAAACAAAAAAAATTACCGCAATTAAAAGCTTTAGGTATCGAATGTATTCAATTAGACGATAATGGCAAAGTTGATTTATCAGCTCTTCTTAAAGCGCTTGCTGAGCGTGAAATAAATGAAGTATGGCTTGAAGCAGGTGAAGGATTAAATGGCGCATTCTTAAAAGCTAATTTAATTGATGAACTCATGATTTATTATGCACCTGTGATTCTAGGTTCAGAATCTAAAGGCATGTTTACATTGCCTATTTATGAAAATCTAGAGAACAAAATTACCACGACACTCATCGATCATCGCTGGGTTGGTCAAGACCTTAGAATGCGATTCAAATTAAAGTAATCATTCGCAATGCTTATTGATAGCCACTGTCACCTAGATGCATTAGAGTTTAATCAAGAGCAAGATGGTATTGTTAAACTGGCGCTTGATCATGGCGTTGAAAAAATTATTGTTCCCGCAGTAAATCGAAAAAGTTTCGATGACGTTATTAATCTTAGAAAAAAATTTCCCAATTGTTTTTATGCTTTAGGTTTTCATCCCATGTATATCAATGACATGAAAGATGATGATCTAGATACGTTGCAAACTTATTTAAAAACATATGAACCTATAGCAGTTGGCGAAATTGGTTTAGATTTTTTTGTCACAAAAGACAACAAATCACTTCAAGAAGAAATTTTTGTTTCACAATTAAAATTAGCGAGCACATTTGATTTGCCTGTCATCATGCACGTTAGACAAGCGATTGATGATGTACTTAAAAATTTAAGACGCTATCCAGTGAAAGGTGGTATTGCGCATGCCTTTAACGGCAGCTTGCAACAAGCTCATGCTTTTATCGAGTTAGGATTTAAATTAGGCTTTGGGGGTGCTATGACATATACGAGAGCTACACACATTCAAGCCTTAGCAAAATCATTGCCTATAGAGTCTATTGTATTAGAAACAGATGCGCCTGATATTCCGCCATCTTGGTTAGGGCATGAAGGACTGAACACACCTAAAGAGTTACACCAAATTGCAACTTTTTTTGCTGAATTACGCGGCATGAATTTAACTTCAGTGATTGAGATATCACATCAAAATACACTCGATGCACTCCCCAAAATAGTGCAGTTATGCACATCTTCTAAGAACTTACATTAAGTGTAAGCAAAAATCCCAATGGAATTAGGCACATAAGTTAAACCATTGATTTTAAACAACTTTTATTTAGCTTAAAAAATAAGCGATTTAAAAAAACGTATATAAATTCAAGAGTTATAAATTTATGTCAGCTTTATCCACAAAGTTATCCACAGATTTTGTGGAGATGTTTTTTATCAAAACGGGTTGACACTGGATTATTTTATCCATTAAAAGAAAGCCTATTTTTAGGTTAATTTGGATAAAAACCTTTGAAATCCCTTTCCCTCTCTGAGAAATCTCAAACTTCAATTGTGAGACACATAGCTTTAAAGTAAAATAGACTCCCGTCAGCAATTATTTAAAAGCCTTTCCATGACCAAATACGTGTTTGTTACTGGCGGTGTCGTTTCTTCCTTGGGGAAAGGTATCGCAGCCGCTAGTCTCGGCGCAATTCTAGAGTCACGCGGCATCAAAGTGACGATGCTAAAACTTGATCCCTATATTAATGTCGACCCAGGTACGATGAGCCCATTTCAGCATGGCGAAGTCTTTGTGACCGATGATGGCGCTGAAACTGATCTTGATCTTGGCCATTACGAGCGTTTTATATCAGCACGTATGGGCAAGAAGAATAATTTTACGACAGGCCAGATATACGACAGCGTTATTCGCAAAGAGCGTCGCGGCGAATATTTAGGTAAGACCGTTCAAGTCATCCCCCATATTACAGATGAAATTAAATTACATATTAAGAATGGTGCAAATGGCGCTGATGTTGCGATCGTTGAAGTCGGCGGTACAGTAGGTGACATTGAGTCACTTCCTTTTCTAGAAGCTATTCGTCAAATTGGATTTGAAGAAGGCCGTGAAAATGCTTGCTACATTCATCTCACTTTACTTCCTTTTATTTCAACAGCAGGCGAATTAAAAACAAAACCAACACAGCACTCTGTTAAAGAATTAAGAGAAATTGGTATTCAGCCAGACATTTTAATTTGTAGAGCTGATCGTGCTATTCCGGATGACGAAAGAAAGAAAATAGCTTTATTTACAAACGTTGCACCTGAAGCAGTTATTTCAGCAGTTGATTCAGATTCCATTTATAAAATACCAAGCTTGCTTCATCAGCAAATGATTGATGAAATTGTTTGCCATAAATTAAATATTTTGGCGAAACCTGCAGACCTTTCAAGTTGGGACAAAATTACCGACGCATTGAAGCATACAAAACATCATGTTGATATTGCATTTGTTGGTAAATATGTAGATTTGACTGAATCATACAAGTCACTCACAGAGGCATTGATTCACGCAGGAATACACACATCATCAAAAATAAAAATTCATTATCTTGATTCAGAAGAAATTGAAAAAAGCGGTACCAAAGCATTAGCAGATATGGATGCTATTTTAGTGCCCGGTGGTTTTGGTAAACGAGGTACAGAAGGTAAAATTAAAGCAATTCAATTTGCACGTGAAAATAAAATTCCATATTTAGGTATTTGTTTAGGCATGCAATTAGCTGTTGTTGAATTTGCAAGACATAAAGCCATGCTTAAAAATGCAAACAGTACTGAATTCGATCAAGATGCTCAGCATCAAGTGATTGGATTAATTACCGAATGGAAATCATCTGAAGGCACAATTGAAAAAAGAGATGACTCCTCAGATCTAGGTGGCACAATGAGATTGGGTGCACAGAAGTGTCCAATCGAATCTGGAACTTTAGCGCATAAAATTTATGGAGCTGAAGTGAATGAGCGTCATCGTCATCGTTACGAAGTAAATAACCATTACGTAGATCAATTAATTAAAGCAGGCCTTATAGTGTCCGCCAGAACACCTTTTGAGCAGCTTTGTGAAATCATTGAATTGCCTCAAGATCAACACCCTTGGTTTGTGGGCTGTCAGTTCCATCCTGAATTTACTTCCAATCCAAGAACAGGCCATCCATTATTTAAAGCCTATATTCAAGCCGCACTAAAATACAAACAATCTAAAGGAAGTGCATCATGAAGCTATGCAACTTTGATGTTGGATTAAATCACCCATTATTTTTAATTGCAGGTCCTTGTGTGATTGAATCTGAAGCAATGGCTTTAGATGTTGCAGGCCAATTAAAAGAAATAACCGCAGCACTCAATATCCCATTTATTTTTAAATCCTCGTATGACAAAGCCAATCGAAGCTCAAATAAAACTTTCAGAGGTTTTGGTATTGATGAAGGATTGAGAATTTTGTCTGAAGTGAAAAAACAAATTGGCGTACCAGTTCTAACAGATGTGCATGATCAATTTCAAGTTGAGCAAGTTGCAAGTGTTGTGGATGTGCTCCAAACGCCCGCTTTCTTGTGCAGACAAACTGATTTTATTACTGCTGTTGCAACCTCAGGCAAGCCTGTAAATATTAAGAAGGGCCAATTTTTAGCGCCAGGCGATATGAAACAAGTTGTCACAAAAGCTAAAGAAGCTAACGGTGGTCTCGATAACATTATGGTCTGTGAACGAGGTGCATCTTTTGGTTACAACACACTCGTTTCAGATATGAGAAGTTTGTCTATTATGCGAGAAACGAATTGTCCTGTTGTATTTGATGCAACACATTCAGTTCAACAACCTGGCGGTCAAGGTGATAAGAGTGGTGGACAAAGTGAATTCGTACCTGTTCTTGCAAGAGCTGCTGTTGCGAGCGGTATCGCAGGTATATTTATGGAAACACACCCTAATCCAAAAGAAGCTTTATCTGACGGACCTAATGCATGGCCACTTAAAAAAATGAAAGCACTGCTTGAAGTGTTAGCTGAAATTGATCGATCAGTTAAAAAAGCAGGCTTCATTGAGATGTCTTAAACAATTAACTGTAAATGAAGGAAAAAGAATGAGTTTTGTGAAACAAATTGTTGCTCGAGAAGTTATTGATTCAAGAGGCAATCCAACTATAGAAGCTGATGTTTTATTAGATTCTGGTGTGATGGGAAGAGCAATGGTGCCATCAGGTGCTTCCACAGGAAGTAAAGAAGCGATTGAGCTTCGTGATGGTGATGCAAAACGTTATTTTGGAAAAGGTGTTTTAAATGCAGTAAAGCATGTCAATACTGAAATTGCTAAAGCAGTAGTTGGTCTTGATGTAGATGATCAAACATTAATTGATCAAACCATGATTGAATTAGACGGCACAGAAAATAAGGGTCGTTTAGGGGCTAATGCAATTCTCGCAGTGTCTATGGCCTCAGCAGTTGCCGCAGCAAAAAATTCTAATTTACCTCTCTATCGTTATCTTGGTGGTTCAAGCCCTATGCAATTACCTACACCAATGATGAATGTGATTAACGGTGGTGCGCATGCAGATAATAGTGTCGATATGCAAGAGTTTATGATTATTCCTGCTGGAAGGCCTACATTTAGAGAGGCGATACGTTGTGGTGCAGAAGTTTTTCAAGCACTCAAAAAAACATTAAGTAAAAAAGGTTTTTCAACGACCGTAGGTGACGAAGGTGGTTTTGCACCTAACCTCCCATCTAATGAGTCAGCTATACAAATGATTATGGAAGCTATCTCTCAGGCTGGATACGAGCCAGGTCGTGATGTTTATCTTGGTCTTGATTGTGCAAGTACTGAATTTTATAAAGATGGTAAATATCATCTCGCTTCAGAAAATCTATCTTTATCAAGTGAGCAATTTACAGATTATCTAGCGACATGGTGTGATAAATATCCGATCATTAGTATTGAAGATGGTATGGGTGAATTTGATTGGGATGGTTGGCATGTGTTGACCCAAAGATTGGGTAAAAATATTCAACTTGTAGGCGATGATCTTTTTGTAACAAATCCTAAAATTCTAGATGAAGGTATTAAACGCAAAGTTGCTAATTCTGTTTTAATTAAAGTGAATCAAATTGGTACGCTCACTGAAACATTTGAGACCATTGCAATGGCTAAAAAAGCAGGATATACGGCTGTTATTTCTCATCGTTCAGGAGAAACTGAGGACACAACGATTGCTGATTTAGCAGTTGCTACAAATGCGTTACAAATTAAGACAGGTTCGCTTTCAAGATCAGAGCGTATTGCAAAATATAATCAACTCCTTCGTATAGAAGAAGAGCTCGGAACAGCTTCATCTTATGCAGGCCTTTCTTGTTTTTATCAATTGAATAAATAACATCACATGAAATCCTTAACTGCTATTTTTGTAGTGTTGGTAGCGTTAATGCAATACCCGTTATGGTTTGGTAAAGGCAGTTGGTTTCGCGTATGGAGTTTGAATCACCAAATTGAAGCGCAGAAAAAAACAAATACGGATAATCAGGTCAGAAACAACGTATTAAATGCTGAAGTAAGCGATCTTAAGCAAGGCTTCTCAGCCATTGAGGAGAGGGCGCGTAATGAACTTGGTATGATTAAGCAAGATGAAATCTTTTTCCAAGTGACAAATCATGAAAAAGATAAGAAGGATATCGAGACTCCAAGCAACCCACAAACTAAGCACTAATCAAATCTTTTTTGGTCTTCTAAGAAGATTTCAATTAATTCGTTTTTAATAAAAAGTGCTTCATGCGCTTGATCGACTCTTAACTCAATCAGTAAATTTGTTTTATCATTATTTTCTTTGGCTGATCTTACAAGCTGGCCCGTTTCTTCACCATTTTTATTTAAGATCTGATCACCAGGGTTAAGATCCACTTGTGATTTAATAAAAGCGCGATACATCCGCCTTTTAACTTTGCCTAAGTAATGTGTTCGAGCAACAATTTCCTGCCCTGTATAACAGCCTTTTTTAAAATTAATTCCCTCGATTAAATCCATATTTAAAGATTGTGGAATGAATGCTTCTTGAGTAGTTGGGTAAATATCAGGAATACCATCTAAGATGTTTAAATTATTCCAATCATCAAGACTCATGGTTGAATACGCAGAAAAATTAAGCTTTATAAATTCATTCACTTTAGAGGCTTCCCCCATGAGCTGATATCGCTCACCGTCTTGTCCTATGCGCATAATCATGGCGTCTTGGTATTGAACGATATCTAAATGATTTTTTGGGGTCTGTATATTGCGCTCAACAAGGGCTTTGGTGCCCACAAAACCTATCGATGTAAATGTTTCTTCTAGTAAATTTAAAGATACTTTTGAACGAAGAACATACATTTTAAGTTTTTTAAGTATGGATTCTTTGATGGAATTGTCTAATTGTATGTGGATTGATTCATGAGCTACATAACACAACATAAAAGCTAATACTCTACCTTTGGGATTACAAAAGCCAGCATAGAGAGCCTTATCTTGTGATATGAGATTAATATCTTGCGTGAGCTGACCTTGTAAGAATTGAATTCGATCATCACCTTCGACTCTTATCGTTGCAGTTTTATCAAGAACAATAAATTTATTTTCTTCGTTTGATGACATATTGCTTTATTTGTTTTATCGAAATAAATCGAAGGCTAAAAATGATACCTGCAAGAGAGGCAAAAAACCATTTGAGATGGAAGTCTGCTGTATCTTGCCATGCAGGTTTCTGTTTTTTCATAGCGCTTAATATATTTAATACTGAATCACCTCTTACATAAATCCCATTAATTTGTTTTGTAATATCTTTTAAGTAAGTCTCATCTAATTTAGACATATAGCGATCACTTTCACCACCTGCTGCAGCTCTTTGTCGCTGACGTCATCGTTGATGACCGCGATACCGCGATAATTTGGTCCG
>CAINIH010000055.1 GCA_903849185.1 uncultured Methylophilaceae bacterium | reverse complement strand
TAGCCCACCCGTTTCTACCTGTTTCAGCTCCTGTATATAAACTATGAAACAAATTACCTGTGCCGTTTGCAGTGGATGCTATAAAGATTTTAGATTTCTTAGAAGATGAAACGATTGGATAAACTGATTTCCAAAATTCATCAACTAAATGCGGTTCAATGAACGCTAACTCGTCTAATATAAGACAGTTGATAGATTGACCTCTGGCAGCTGTGCCTGTTGTGGTGGATATACCAATTCTACAACCATTTGCCAGAGACATTGACGTTTTACCATATTCTTTTACACCTGGCTTTAACCAATTTGGTAATTCTTCATATGCTAAACGTATTCTTCTAAAAATTTCTATAGCAGTACCTTCTTTATTTGCTACAATTAATATAGCTTGATCTTTTTGAAAGCACGCAACCCATAATGCATAGATTGTCATTAATGTAGTTTTTCCAATTTGTCTGCTTGCAAGCAATATAAAAAACCTATTATCACGCATCTTGCGTAACACTCTTTTTTGACATAAATGTAGGTCAATTGTTTGCTTACCCTCATCTAGAGATACTATATAAAAGAAGTTCTCTGCAAAGTATAGTATATTTTGACCACATTTATCTAAATCCCTTACCATTTGTGGAGTGTACTCAAATTGAGAGTCTACAGTTGGTAAATTCGGGTTATTTAAATAGTTTTGTTTGTTTTTAACCACAGGCGACATAAATATTTACATGTCTATGGCAAATAATCTATTAGAGATATGGGGTGTGTACTCCAATAAAATACTCACCGAAAAAGCGCATACTTCAAAAAATGCTAAGTTTGGTACAAAGCCAGGTCCTGGACCTGTCAAACTAAATGATAAAAAAGCTGGTGAAATTGAACGTAAAAATGAAACAGGTCCAGCAGCTGCTGATAATTTTAACGGTCCTGCATTTAATAGAAACATTTCTGATTTAAGAACAATGACTGATGCTGATAAAAAAGAAAAACCTTATGTAGCTAAGTTAAATGTATCAGAAGAAAAATTTGATAGAAGTTTAGAGAAATCAACGAAAACAATAATAAATAATAATATGAAATCTACTTTTAATAAGTTATTTGAAGAAGTTATGAACAATGAAGACGACAAGGATTTAGCAGCTCTTGGCGTTGACACCGAAGCACATGAAGGTGGTGAAGGTGGAGATGAAATTACAATTACATTATCTCGTGAGTTAGCTCAGAAGCTACACGATGCACTAATGGCACAGCTAGGATCAGATGAAGAGCAACATGGTGGTGAAGAAAAAGACGAAGCTTCAGATGAAGATGAAATGAATATTAATCCAATGGCAGCAGATGAAGACGAAGAAGATGCTGATGAAGAAGATAATGAAGAAGATGCTGACGAAGAAGACAGTGAAGAAGAAGATGAAAAGAAAATGAAGACAGAAGCATCTGGCGCAGTTTATAGTGTTGATAATCCAGTAGATGGTGACGGCAAATTAGTACCAGATTCAGCAGGCGCAAGCTTAATGAAACATGGTAACATTAAAGTTGGTGATAAAACAGCTAAATTAGCTAATAAAGGAAAAGCTCAATTCAATGTTAATAACACTGTAGATGGTGATGGTAAAGAAGTACCAGATTCAGCAGGTGCAAGCTTAATGAAGCACGGTAACATCAAGCCAAAGAGCAAGATCAAAGGTGGTAATCAAGAATTCTTTGGTGTTTCATAAAATATATTAAAGTAGATTCAAATTAAGCCTGCAGCAATGCAGGCTTTCTTTTTGATTAAATAATTCTGTGGAACCGTTCAAGTCGTTTT
>CAINIH010000054.1 GCA_903849185.1 uncultured Methylophilaceae bacterium | reverse complement strand
TTAAGCCCTAAAAGATCTATATCTATATTTTTTTCTAGCGTCATGACTTTAAATAAATCCCCCATTTCTGAGGGAGATAATAATTTTTGAATTTCAGATACTGATTTCATATATAAAGCCCTATCTTCTAAATTTATTTTTTCAAGCAAATTTAATATTCCGCAATTAATAAGAAAATTTGCTTGAGATATAAAGCCAGTAATATTTAAACCTAATTTTGAAGCCTCTTTTGCAACATAGCTAAAATTAACATGGGTTGTAATATCTTGTATGCCTAGCTGGATAAGAGGATTGTCATGGGCATAATGCTTAAAATGACACATCAATGTTCCTTGAGATCTTTGCTCATGAAAGTATTCTGTATGGTTAAAACCATAATCAATAATGAACACAATGCCTTTACTAAGTGATTGGCTAATTTTATTAAGCCAATTTTTAATATGAAGCGGATATTCTGCAAGATAGTTATCTGGTAGATTTTTTAAATCGATTTCGTCGTAATTAGATATATCTTCTATTGGCTTATCTTTCCAAATTAATGCATCATTTTCTGCACCAATACCTTTTTGATAATAGATGTCTGATTCTTTTTTTATTAAGTCTACGGGTAGCGCATCTAAAAGTTCATTACAAAAAATGATGCCTTCGTATTCTTTAGGGATCTCATCAATCCATTGGATTTTGCTAAATAAATGTGAGGGTAAATGTTTTATTAAGAGCTCGTATTGTTGCTTTCTTAATGAAGGGCTTATTTCCAGAATAAAATAATGATTTATATTTTCATTATCACTGCTCAGTGATTGAATTACTTGAAGTGCAAACTGTCCCGATCCAGCTCCAATTTCAATGATACTTCTTGCTATTGATTGAAAAATTTCTTTGAATTGAATACATAATGTTTTTGCAAAAAAATTCGATATTTCCGATGCTGTAACAAAATCGCCTTTTTCACCAAACTTTCTTAAAGTTCCAGTGTAATAACCTAATTCGGGATCATAAAGTGCAAGCTCCATGAATCGATCGAAGCTTATCCATCCCTGATTAGAATGAATGGATTGGATAATTTTTGTTTTTAATTGCTCACTTAAATCAATTTCATTTTGAGGAGCTGTAGGCATTGATGGCATAGGTATTAGATTATAATAGAGTCAATTCATTTATACATAAACCTATGAAATCTAATAGAAAAATTGCTCTTGTAACTGGTGGCGCCAAAAGAATTGGGCAGGCGATTTGTAAGCTGCTTCATGAATCGGATATAGACTTAATGATTCATTATCGTCATTCAGCTGATGAAGCGAAAAAACTTCAAGAAGATTTAAATAAAATCCGTAAGGGCTCCGCAAATATTATTCAAGCTGATCTTGTAGATACAAGTATATTGCCAAATCTTGTTGAGGAAACAATCAAGAAATACGGCAGATTAGATATTCTTATAAATAACGCTTCTAGTTATTACCCAACAGAAATCGGAAAAATGAATGAAAAGAATTGGAACGATCTCATTGGAAGTAATTTAAAAGCCCCTTTATTTTTATCTCAACTTGCAGCAGATGAGCTTATTAAAACTAAAGGCTGCATCATAAATATCACAGATACTCATATAGACAAGCCGAAAAAAAATTATATTATTTATAGCATTGCCAAATCAGGTCTTACCACATTAACAAAATCACTTGCTCAAGAATTAAGTCCAGATGTTAGAGTTAATGCCGTTGCTCCAGGTCCAGTTTTATGGCCTGAAAATAATGAAGAATTTAATGATATTTATAAACAACGAGTCATTTCTCAAACATTATTAAAAAAAATAGGTACGCCTAAAGATGTAGCTATGGCTGTCAAATTTTTAGTATTAGATGCTCCATTTATTACAGGTCATATTCTAGCCGTCGATGGAGGAAGGTCACTGTCGTTATGATTCCGCAAATTCCAATAGACGCAACGAATAACTTTCTTAAGTTACGGAATAAACTTATAGGGTTAACTGGTAAAGCAATCACTGATTTCAATATGATTGAAAATAATGACCGAGTTTTAGTATGCATGAGTGGCGGTAAGGATTCATATTCATTATTAATGTTTTTGCTAGCCCTTAAAGAAAGGGCGCCTATTCACTTTGATATCATTGCAATGAATTTAGATCAAAAACAGCCTGACTTTCCTGCGGATGTATTACCCAATTTTTTAAAAAACTTAGGTATTGAGCATCTTATTGTGACTGAAGATACCTACTCAATTGTTAAAGAAAAAATCCCAAGCGGCAAGACAACCTGCTCTTTATGTTCTCGACTAAGACGAGGCATTATTTACAGAACAGCGAAAGAACTTAATATCAACAAAATTGCTTTGGGCCATCATCGTGACGATATTGTTGAAACGCTTTTTCTTAATATGTTTTTTGGATCCAAATTAAAAGCTATGCCGCCTAAATTAATTTCTAATGATGGTGAAAATATTATCATCAGACCTTTAGCATATTGCTCAGAAAAAGAAATCTCAAGCTATGCATCTCGTATGAATTTTCCAATTATCCCTTGTAATCTATGTGGCTCACAAGAAAACCTTCAAAGAAAAAAAATAAAAGAAATGTTGACGGCATGGGAAAGAGAGCAGCCAGGGCGCATTAACAATATATACAGAGCTATCTCAAATGTTGAGCTTTCTCATTTAGGAGACCGGCAACTTTATGACTTCGAAAATCTTAATCAATCCGTCAAAGAAAAAGATGATGAACTCATCTTTACGGAAGATTTAATTAGAAATCTGAATGCCGACCTTAGTAATATTGCTTCATTCGCTGAAAATATTCCTTCTTAAAATCATTATTTAAATTTAATTAACGTAATTTATTTAAGTAAGTTAGTATAGACACCTTGTATATATCAAGATTTAAATTTATTATTCATCAAAATTTTTTGATCTAAAAACCACCTAATGTCTAAACTTTTAATTGTTGAATCCCCGTCTAAAGCCAAAACCCTTAAAAAGTATCTTGGTAGTAAATTTGAAGTTTTGGCATCTTATGGCCATGTTCGCGATCTGATTCCAAAAACAGGTGCCGTTGAAACTGACAATAATTTCAAAATGAATTATGCAATTATTGAAAGAAACTCCAGACACGTTGATGAAATCGCAAGGGCTGTAAAAAAATCAGATGAAGTTTATCTCGCTACCGATCCGGACCGAGAAGGAGAAGCTATTTCTTGGCATATTTTAGAAATACTTAATGAAAAAAAATTAACTAAAGACAAATTAATTAAACGCGTCATTTTTCAGGAAATTACAAAATCAGCTATCGAATATGCCATTGAGCATCCTCGAGACATTTCGATGCCACTTGTTAATGCACAACAAGCAAGAAGAGCGCTCGACTATCTTGTTGGATTTAATTTATCACCTCTCCTTTGGAAGAAAATTAGAAGAGGTTTGTCAGCAGGAAGAGTTCAGAGTCCGGCGCTAAGACTTATTATCGAAAGAGAAATTGAAATCGAAAAATTTATCAGCCAAGAATATTGGTCGATTCATTTAGATTCCATAAAATCTAAAAACAAATTTCAAGCAAAACTTATTCAGCTCGACAATAAAAAAGTAGAGCAATTTACTATTACTTCAAAAGAGGACCATGAATCTGTTGTTGGTAAATTAATTTTAGAAAGTGCTGGCAAAACAAAAGTGACTCGTGTTGAAAAGAAACAAAGAACACGCAACCCCGCACCTCCTTTTACCACGTCAACACTTCAACAAGAGTCGGTTAGAAAACTTGGCTTCACAACAAGTCGAGCCATGAGAATTGCCCAGCAACTTTATGAAGGTATTGATATCGGGAGCGGCACTGTAGGTTTAATTACTTACATGAGAACTGATTCACTCACACTCTCAAATGAAGCAATGAATCAAATTAGAGGTTACATTCAGTCTAATTTCGATGCAGATTACTTACCTAAAGCACCTATTTTTTATAAGACAAAATCAAAAAATGCTCAAGAAGCACATGAAGCAATTCGGCCGACCGACATCAGCCGAACACCTCAAAGTCTTATTGGCAAACTATCTCCCGAGCAATTTAAGTTATATGAAATGATATGGAAACGTTCTTTGGCAAGCCAAATGACACCGGCAAAATTTGATGCTGTAAGTGTAGATCTTGCTATTGGATCTGAAGCAAATTTATTTAGAGCTACTGGTCAAACACTTATATTTCCTGGATTTATCGCTATTTATACTGAGAGCTTAGATGATGCTTCAAATGAAGATGAAGACTCTCTTAAATTGCCCCCACTTGAAACTGGTGAAATTCTAACAGTCGATAAAATATATGGTGATCAACATTTTACTGAACCTCCGCCAAGATACTCCGAAGCCAGCTTAGTAAAATCTCTTGAAGAATACGGTATCGGAAGACCTTCTACTTATGCGAGTATTATTTCAACACTCCAAGATCGCGAATATGTCATTCTTGATAAAAAGAGATTCATGCCTACTGATGTAGGTCGTGTTGTTAATAAATTCCTAACTGAACATTTCACTCGTTATGTTGACTATGATTTTACTGCTGGTCTTGAAAGCTCTTTAGACGAAATTGCAGAAAATAACAAAGAGTGGGTGCCACTTCTTAAGAGCTTTTGGGATGACTTCAATAAGACAATTGTTGAAAAATCAAATATAGATAGAGCTGAAATTACACAAGAAGCAATTCATGAAGACTGTCCTAAATGTGGCAAGCCTTTGTTTTCCAGATTAGGTAGAAGAGGTAAATTTATTGGATGTTCTGGATATCCTGATTGTGACTACACAAGAAATGTAAATGGTGACTCAAACACTCCAAATGAACCTGTTCTTGTTTGTAAAGATCCCGAAACTGGAAAAGATGTTCTATTGTTAGTCGGCCCCTACGGGCCTTATCTTCAAGTTGGCGTTCAAGAGGAAGATAGCAAAAAGAAACCTAAGCGCGTAAGCGTTCCTAAAGAAATATCATTAAGTGACCTCAATGAGGATATAGCATTAAATCTTTTATCACTTCCTAAAGAACTAGGTCTTCACCCAGATACGGGTAAGAAAGTGATTGTTAATATTGGACGTTTTGGGCCTTATGTAAATTATGATGGAAAATTTAAATCTATTCCAAGATCAGAATCTATTTTTGATGTATCGCTTGAACGAGGTCTTGAGCTCATTGCGGAAGCTATCGCTAAAAATGCACCTTTAAGAACGCTGGGCAATGACCCAGAAACAAATCTTTCGGTTGAAATCTTTAATGGTCGCTATGGCACATATCTTCAAAAAGGGTCAACTAAAGTTACTCTTCCAAAAGATCAAGATATTGAAAAAATTACTTTCGAAGAGGCTTTAATTCTTATTAGTAACAAAGAAGCTTCGGGCAAAGGCAAAAAGAAAACGGCAGTTAAAAAAACAACCATCAAGAAAACATCTGAGAAAAAAGTGACTACAAAAAAACCCGCGGCAAAAAAGAAAGCCAGAAAAACTAAAGAGGTTTAGCTGTTTTGTTTAAATTGATCTGAATAAGAAATTGAAGAGGTTTTTTCAATCCATTTTCGAATTCTATTTGCGTCCGCAATTCGAGTAGCACTTCCATAAGATTTAAGTAATACAATAATCATAGGTTGTCCACTAATCATGGCTTGCATGACAAGGCATGTTCCAGCTTCTTGAATAAAACCAGTTTTTGATAAGCCAATCACCCAATCACTTTTTCTAACCAATCCATTCGTATTATTAAAGTTAACTGGCGCACGATGACCTTTAACGTAGGCCTCATAAGAAGCTGTCGTTGTGATTTCTCGAATTTCAGGATATTGATAAGCAGCTTTTACCATCTTCACAAGATCTTCTGCTGTCGACATATTATGGTTATTAAGTCCTGTAGGATCTGCAAATTCACTTCGAGTCATATCAAGTTGCAATGCTTTAATATTCATCGCATTTACAAAGCCAGTCTTTCCTGTTGGGTAATTTCTTCCTAAGGCAGCAGCTGCACGATTATCAGAAGCAATTAAAGCAATTTTAAGAAGTTCTGAACGAGGTAATGTTGTTCCAACAGGTAATTTTGAGCTTGAATTTTTTAAAGTATCAACATCTTCATCGGTAATAGTAATTTCTTCATCCATTGGAAGCTTTGCATCTAATGTGACCATAGCTGTCATAAGCTTAGTTACGGATGCAATAGATGTTTGCGCATCTGTATCTTTTGCATATAAAACTTCACCTGTATTTTGATTCACGATTAATGCATTTGAAGAAGCCACTCTTAACAGACCATCTTTATTAGTCTTATTATCTGTTGCGGATATACGGGCTAATTCTGCTTTTGTAGGTTTTTTAGATCTTGGTTGATTTGCTTCGACTGAGATTGAAGCCAAAAGAAAGAAAGAGGTTAAGCTTAGGATGAAAAAAAGTCTGATACGTTCTCTCACTCGGTAATCTCCTATTCATACTAAATTTACGCGATAATAAACAAAAAAATCATATTTGTCATTAACTTAATGTATTTAAAGATAAAATTGCTATCAACTAATTTACTATGAACATTCCTAATACACTTATTTATACGCCCGAACACCTCTGGATTAAATCTATCGGTGAAAATACTTATGAAATTGGTATTACTGATTATGCCCAAAATCTTTTGGGTGATATCGTTTTTGTAGAATTACCTGTATTACAAAGTCAGATCTCAAGAAATATAGCTTTTGGAGTGGTTGAGTCAGTCAAAACTGCTTCTGATCTAATGGGCCCGCTTAATGGTGTAATGATTGAAATTAATCCGAACATTCAAAAATCGCCAGAATTAATTAATGATAAGCCTTATGAAAATTGGATTTGTAAAATATCGTCTCAAGACGATATTGATAACAAAGAACTCTTTTTAGATGCTTCTCGATATAACGAACTTACTCGCTAATTATATTTCTTTTGTAGCATCAATTAATTGAATTTCATAACCGCGATCGCGATAAAACTTTAAACGATCTCTTGCTGTTTTTTTATCTTCTTCATTCTGAGACACAATCTCAATAAGTCTTAAGTATCTTGAAAAAGAAGATGAAATATCTGACTTTAAATTAATCATAAAATCATCACTCACGGATTTGTAATCCCAGCCAATATGAATAGGGGCTCTTTCTTCTTGATGCCCTATGATATGGGGAAGAAATGAAGTGGTTGAAGCTGTATAAAGAAAATCGCTTAATGACTCGGCGCTATTTAAATCATTTACTGCTATAAATATTTTTCTTTTGCGAAAAATTTCTTTTTCTAATATTTCTTGAATTTTATTGAGTTTATTTTCTACATTAAAATAAAAATCTATATAGGTCATGAAGACTTAATTCATTTTACTTAAAATATATTGCGTCAACAATCCAACTGGCCTTCCCGTGGCGCCTTTAGCTTTTCCAGATTTCCATGCAGTGCCTGCAATATCTAAATGAGCCCATTTGTATTTTTTTGCAAATCTAGATAAGAAACATGCTGCTGTGATACTGCCCCCTGCTCTTCCACCAATATTAGCCATGTCAGCAAAATTACTATCTAGCTGTGATTGATAATCTTCCCACAATGGCATGCGCCATGTTCGATCCATAGATATTTGGCCTGCCGACTCTAAATCTTTTGCTAGCTTATCGTCATTGCTATACAAACCTGAGGCATGATGCCCCAATGCAATCACGCAAGCACCAGTGAGAGTAGCAATGTCGATCACCACATCTGGATTAAACCTCTCCGCATAAGTTAATGCATCGCACAAAATTAATCGCCCCTCAGCGTCAGTATTTAAAACTTCGATTGTTTGTCCTGACATGCTAGTTAAAATATCTCCGGGTTTTAAAGCCAAGCCATCCGGCAAATTTTCACACGTTGGAATTATTCCAATGACATTCATAGGAAGATTTAATAAACCGATCGCCTTAAAAGTGCCTAGCACACTAGCTGCTCCACACATATCATATTTCATTTCATCCATATCGCCCGCGGGTTTAATTGATATACCGCCAGCATCAAAGGTGATTCCCTTGCCTACTAAAATAATAGGTTTTTGCGTTTTTTTGCCTTTATTGTGTTGAAGCACGATAAATTTAGGCGGTTGCCTGCTTCCTTTGGCAACGCCAAGAAAAGAACCCATTTTTAATTTTTCAATTTGCTTCTGATCCAAAACATCGATTTTCATACCGTGTTCTTTTCCAATTTCTTGAGCCTTTTTACCTAAGTAAGTCGGCGTGCAGATATTTGGTGGAAGATTGCCAAGTGTTTTTGTAAGCTCAATTCCTTTTGCTAATGCAAAAGATTTCTTTAAAGCCCCTTCAGCGATCTTTTGACTTTTCTTATCGACAACTACAAAAAAATCAAAAGTTTTTTTGGTTTTTTTATTAACGGTTTTAAGTTCATCAAATTCATAACTCGCATCCATAACTTCATTAACAAAATGCTCAATATTCCAAGCTATATCAGTTTCCTTAATTGAGGCAATTTGTAGAAGAGATGTGACTGTTTTAACATCCATTTTCTTAAGTGCATAAATCATGGCTCTTACTGCGGCATGATATTTTTTCCCATCAAGCTCTTTTTCTTTGCCTAAGCCTATTAGAAGTATTTTTGGAATTTTCATTCCAGGAACGTTATATAAAATAAGTGAGGAGCCTGCTTTGCCAGTCATATCCCCATGTTTTAATATCGAAGCAATATGGCTAATAGTGGATGTGCTTAAAGACAATTTGTCATACACAAGCTTGAGTGAGTCATAAACTCCAATGACCAATACATCTGAGCGTTGTTTCTCCAGCTGATCGGTTTTTATGCTAAATTTCATATATATTCCTTAAATATTCTCGAATTTTAAAAACGGGAAAAATCAATGTTATTTAAAACCTCGTTAAAAAAAGAACTGCTTACTAATTCAATTACGGCACTTTTAATACTTATAAGTATTGTGATGGCCCAAAGAATTACAGTTTATCTTAGATTTGCAACCAAGGGCTATATCCCCAATGACTCTATAAAAACAATTTTAGGTCTTAACCTTATCAAATACTCCCCGCTTCTCTTATCTCTTGCCATATTCCTAGCAGTGCTTCTTACACTCTCTCGTTGGTATCGAGATCATGAAATGATCATTTGGCTAAGCTCGGGTATGAGTCTAGCAAAAATTATTAAACCTATAGCTTCATTTGCCTTGCCAGCTGTATTTATGGTGGCTTTTCTTTCTCTTTTTCTAAATCCTTGGGCAGTTAGAACAGCTGACCAATACAAAAGCCAATTAAAAAGTCGTGATGAATTGTCGACACTCAATCCAGGGACATTTAAAGAATCAAAAAGTTCTGATCGTGTATTTTATGTTGAAAGTTTTGACGAGCTAGGAAGTGCTGTAAAAAATATATTTGTACAAACAAAGCAGCATAATAAATTAGGTGTTGTCATAGCTAATAATGGCCATCGAGAAATTTCTAATAAAGGTGATAACTATATTATTTTGCAAAAAGGCCGACGATACGAGGGCATTCCAAATACAAAGGAATTTTCAACAACAGAATTTGATCAATATGGTATTTTGACAGCCCAGCAGCCTGTTGAACCTTATACGGAAAGTATTGATAGTAAAAAACTTTCTGATGTAATTAAATCGAATACACTCGAAGATCGATTAGAATTTCAATGGAGAATTGCATCTCCTATCTCATGCATTCTATTAGTTTTTTTAGCTATTCCCTTAAGCTTTACAAATCCTCGCGCAGGGCGCTCTCTTAACATTATTTTTGCTGTACTTATTTTCATAATCTATAACAATCTTTTGGCCATCATGAATACCTTTATTACTTTAAAAAAAGTCAGTATAAGTATAGGGTTTTGGCCAATTCACTTAATTTTTCTATTAGCAACTATTTATCTCACTTATAGACGATCCATGAACCAGCCATTATTTAGTTTGAAAAGTATCATAGATAAAAAATGAAAATTTTAAATCGATACCTTAATTTAGAATTGGCCATTCCTATTTTCTGGATTATGGTGGGTCTAATAGGCATATTTACATTTTTTGATTTCATTCAAGAAATGAATGATTTAGGCAAGGGAACATATAATTTACTTGGCGTCTTTAGTTATATTGTTCTCAGCATACCGGGGCACGTTTATGAAATCGTTCCTATTGCAGTGCTTATTGGATCGATGTACGCCATGGGACAGCTTTCTGAAAATTCTGAATTTACCGTCATTCGAGCGAGTGGGTTATCAATAAAACGCATAGCATTTATATTGTCTTTTACAGGACTATTTTTTACATTACTTACATTCGCTGTGGGTGATCTTGTAACTCCTATTACAGAAAAAAAAGCACAAGAAATAAAAATTACTGCCAAAGACGCTATCGTGACGCAAGAATTTAAATCTGGCTTATGGATCAAAGACAGTAATAGTTTTATTAACGTGGAACACGTTTTACCTGACTCAAGCTTATCTGACATTCACATATATGAATTTGATAAAACTTTTCATTTAAGAACGATCACGAATGCCAAAAAAGGCAGCTTTAAAAATTCTGAATGGAAGCTTGATGACATCAATCAAACAATTTTCGATCAAGAAAAAATTTCTACGAATTCACTTAAAACCGCAAATTGGAAATCACTCATTAAACCTGAAATGATGAATGTCCTTCTCGTTTCCCCAGAAAAAATGTCCTCAATGAGCCTGGTCCATTTTATTAAATATTTAAAAAATAATAAACAAAAGGTGACAAGGTACGAAGTGGCTTTATGGGAAAAATTAGTTTATCCATTAGCGTCTATTGCAATGGTTTTATTTGCTATTCCATTTGGATTCTTTCAAGAACGCTCAGGTGGAAAAAACGTTAAAATATTCTTGGGCATTTTGATTGGTATCTTTTACCAGATTATGAATTCATCTTTTAGATATATTGGGCTTCTTAATGATTGGCAGCCACTTTCATGTGCTGTAATACCCACACTTATTTTCTTTTTAATTGGTTTGATGATGATTTATAAAACCGAACATCAATAAAATAATTTTTTAAAATTTGATCATGCAAATATAAATGTTTTTTATTAATGAGTGCCCATATAAAGCTGAAACCACCTAGGAGAGCCCCTATAGTTGCAAAGGCATAACGTCTCCATGCTAACTTGCTATTTAGGCGTCCATTTCTAGAGGTTATTTTTAATTTCCACGCTCTCATTGCAAGAGTTTGGCCAGATCTTGTCCAACAATAGGTCAAATAAATCCCAGAAGCTAGCCATAAATAAATTTGAAAAATTAGTCTTTGATATACCCCAAAAATCCCATCAAAAAAAAATATAAAAATGAAGCCCATTATCATCCATATAGGCACAAGGGCAAATAATTCATAAATTAATGACCCATACAACCTAATAAGTGTCGGATTTTTTTTATTCACAAATATGAATTAAATCAATGAAGAGTAAAAAATAAGTAAGCAAGGTAAAGGCCGCCATTGATTGCTAAATGCCATACTTTGATATTTGATCTCTGGATAAGGAGTCGAATCCAAAGAGCTGCGATCAATGTCAGTAAAATGCTTAAATAAATTTCTTTTCTTGGCTCCCATGGTGTTAAAGCTATACCAATGGCAGGAAGAAGAGTGCCTTGAAAAACCATAGCTCCTGTTACATTACCAAACGCAAGAGTGTCTTTACCTTTTCTAATCCATAGAATGCTGTTTATTTTTTCAGGCAACTCAGTTGCAATAGGAATAATTAGCATCGATAAAATCAATGCAGAAATTCCTATTAAAGAAGACACTTCCTCCACTCCTGCAATAAATCCCTTTGCTCCATAAATTAAAAGTATCAATCCAAGAAATAGCTGAATAGAGATAATCATATAATTATTAGAAAGCCCTATTTTTTCCAAAAACATTGGGCTCGAAGCTTCTGTGGCATGTCCGACTTCTACAAGTTTCTTAGAAGCGCGAATTGTTAAAAGCAGATAAATGAAATATGAAAAAACCATGACAAATCCGATCAAATCTCTAGCAAATGCTGATGAATGCGGAATAAATAAAGCTGCGCCTGCAAACAAAAATGAGGCAATGAAGAAATCTAAGTCCCTTATGAGGCCAGTTTTTTCTGGCTTTAAATGGCCATGAAGGCCTCGATGTTTTAAAACTGAAAAAGCCATAAGAAACAAAGTTAATGTTGAAAGCATCAAAGGCGCCCCCAGAATCGCTCCCAACCCAACTTCTTCATTCACTGTCTGGTTTTCATGGTTAGACATTAAAGCTAATAATGGCACTAATGTCTCAGGGAGGGCTGTACCAATGGCAGCAAAAATCGACCCAGTCACGCCCTCTGATATTTTTAATTTTTCACCTAAATGCTCAAGTGCATTGGTAAATATCTCTGCCGAGACTAAAATAACTATTAACATTAAACATAATTTTAAAAAAATCATCTTTATCCTTTAATTTTAAATGCCGCCAAACAATAAATGCTTCCATCTATATTAATAAATGATTCTGGATTTGCTAATAAAGCAAAGATTATATTATCGCCTAACTTTGACAATCGCCCAGACAAGTCAAAAATTAATCTAATTGTAATTCATAACATTAGCCTTCCACCTGGAATTTATGAAGGCAATAGTATTATTGATTTATTTACAAATAAACTTAAACCTGATGATCACGAATATTTTAAATCTATTGCAAATCTTAAAGTATCTTCACATTTCTTAATTAGACGAGATGGCTCTCTTTTTCAATTTGTATCATGTCTAGATCGTGCTTGGCATGCTGGGGAATCAAGCTGGAATAAAATTAATAATTGTAATGATTTTTCAGTTGGCATTGAACTAGAAGGAAGTGATTTTGATGCTTTTGAAGGCAAACAATACGCTCGTCTCAACGAATTAATTCAATCCTTAATGGACGAATATCCGATCAAAGATATTGTAGGACATTCAGACATTGCACCAACCAGAAAAACTGATCCGGGTCCTTATTTTGAATGGGATCAAATAAAAACTTGTTTTGATCAATTACCACTTAAAAATTAATTTCTGCGAATTAATTTCTGCACAATTAAGCTCACAACAATATCCCCCTCCACATTGACTGCAGTTCTAAATGTATCAAGTAAACGATCGATCGGTAATAAAATAGCAAGTGCCTCTAAAGGTAGTCCAACAGATTGTAATACCATGGCCATAGTTACCATGCCGGCACTTGGGATACCAGGGGCGCCTATCGCGCCTATCATTGCTGCACAAAAAATAATAATTTGTTGGCTTGCGCCTAAATCAATACCTGAAAGATTTGCTACAAATAAAGCAGCGGAAGCCTCATAAAGAGCTGTTCCATCCATATTCATCGTTGCTCCTATGGGTATAACGAATCCAGCAATATCAGAATTAACTTTTAAGTTTTTTTCAACAACTCTTAAAGTAACTGGAATTGTCGCGCTACTAGAACTAGTTGCAAAAGCCGTCATAATTGCTTCCCTTGCCCCTCGCCATAATACAAATAAATTTATTTTTGTAAAAAAATAGAGCATTAAAGGCAAGATGACTATTCCATGGAAAAGTGTCGTACCAATAATTACCATTATAAATTTTGATAGCGTGATAAATAACTCGGGCGACTGTTGGACAACCAATTTAATGATAAGAGCTGAAATACCGTAAGGTGAAAATCTTACAATCCAAGATACTATCTTCATAGTGATACCCAATAAACTACTGAATATTTTTTTTATATCAAAAAATTCTTTACCACTTTTAGCGATTGCAAGACCTACGAACATCGAAAATGTAATAACGCCTAAAATATTTCCTTCTGCCATTGCTTTCAATGGATTAACAAAAATACCGCTAAGAAATTGCTTGATAAATACTGGAAGCGCAATTGAAGATGAGTGAAAATTATTTAATTGCTCGCTAAATAAAGATAAAGACATGCCACGTCCAGGCTCAAATAAATTCATCGATCCGAGACCTAAAATAATTGCCAGGGTCATTGAAATGAAAAAGAACAAAAATGTTAAAAACCAAATTCTTGACGATTGTTTATGTGAGCTTAGATTCGCAATACCCACAGATATGGAAAAGAATATTACCGGAATCAGTACCATCTTCAGGGATGAAATGAATATATCTGCAATAAGATCGGCTACATAAATGATTAAATCGCTACCAATAACAGAAGGATTGAATTTAATATAAAGACCAATAAATAAACCAACTAAAACGCCAATTAAAATATGGTGATTTGTCTTATTTTTCATTTGAATTAGTCTATACGTTCAAGGACTGCGGCAAAAAAACCGTCTGTTTTGTTATTATGCGGAGTCAATTTTAAAAAATTACCAGTAGAAAGAGGTATTTGATTTTTTATTAAAATGTCATCAACAGAAATAGATTTAAAATTTTCATTATGTTTTAAGAAAGCTTCAACGATAGACTCGTTTTCTCTTTTCAAAAGACTGCATGTAGAATAAATTAAACGTCCTTCTTTTTTTACTAGCTTTTTAGCTTCCTCAAGAATAGCTAATTGTTTAACATTGAGCTCATCTAGATCTTGAATAGAATTTTTCCATTTTAAATCTGGATTTCTCCTAAACGTTCCCGTTCCACTGCATGGAACATCAGCAAGTACCCGATCAAATTTTCCATGTAATTTTTTTAATTTTGCATCTTTTTCATTTTTTATTTTTTGTGCAAATAAGTTAGATAATCCTGATTTTTTTAATCGCTTACCTAGATTTACAATTCTTTTTTCAGAAATATCATAAGCATATATGCGTCCAGTATTTTTCATAATCGCGCCTATTGCCAAACTCTTCCCTCCTGCGCCAGCGCAAAAATCTGCAACCATCATTCCTCTTTTTGCATCCACTACAAAGCTTAAAATTTGACTACTTTCATCCTGAACCTCTATTTTTCCTTCTACGAACAATGGGTTTCGGCTTAATGATGTTCCCCGAGGAATTCTTATACCATTGGGTGAATAAGTCATTATTTCAATATCAGTTATTTCCTGTGTAAGTAATTTAATTAGCTCATCTCTACTAGTTTTTATAGTATTCGCTCTTATATCTAGCTTAGCTGGCTCAAGAAAACTTCTGCCCAGAATTATTGCTTCATCTATACCGTATTGTTCAACTAATAAATCCCAAAGCCAGTCAGGTAAACTCAATTTTTCTGGCCATGTGTATTTTTCTGTATCTCTTGATTTTAATGATTTAGCCCATTGCATCTATATGCATCTCCTATATTTATAACATATTTATTCAGATCTGCTACATATATAATACATAAATTCATATATATTTTCTCTTCATACGT
>CAINIH010000053.1 GCA_903849185.1 uncultured Methylophilaceae bacterium | reverse complement strand
AATACGACTTGTGATAAGTGCAACTTGCACTTCTGGGGATCCTGTATCGTTCTTTGCCTGTTGATATTCACTTACAACTTTGGCTCTTTCTGCTGCTGTTGATGCCATTTAATCTTCTCTCCTCATTCAGAACCGCGTATTTTAATTGTATTCTTTTGATTTAACAATATGTTTTTTATAATATATTTGCGATTAAGCGCTTAGGAAAAAGGTGTCCCTGGAGGTCGGGCTGACCTACTCCTACAAATTGACCTGATGCACTATATAAGCGCACTTCTTTATCATTTTTACTAATAAAATCAATGCTTTGCCCTTTTTTAATCGCTTCTGTTTCGGCCACAGTTAATTCGACCGATAATAAACCTTCAAGTAAGGCATCGATGGGCATAAGTGCTTTTTCTCGGGACGCCATAGACATACCTTCAAGTGCCTCGATCGAAAGTGCTTCTGATAATTGAAAATTACCCGTTTGGGTCCGTTCTAAACCCTTTAAATGGGCCCCACATCCTAATGTCTGCCCAATATCTTCTGCCAAAGTTCTAATGTAAGTACCTTTGCTGCAAAGAACTTCAATTGTGATGATGCTGTCTTCAATTTTTATAAGCTTGATGTCGTAAATTTTGATTTGTCGAGATTTGCGCTCAATTTCAATACCCTCTCTTGCATATTCATACAAGGGTTTTCCTTCAAATTTCAACGCGGAATACATAGGTGGTATTTGTGTAATATCGCCTATAAATTTTTTTAATGTGTCTTTTAATTGGGCTTCATTTAATACAACTTCTTTTTCTGAAACCACCTCTCCTTCTTGGTCTCCTGTCGAAGTGGTGATACCTAATTGAATTGTTGCGATATAACTTTTATTAGCATCAAGAAGACGATGAGAGAATTTTGTAGCTTCACCTAAACAAATAGGCAAAAGTCCTGAAGCCATTGGATCAAGTGTGCCTGTGTGTCCTGCTTTTTTTGCATTAAACAACCATTGAATTTTTTTTAACGCTTGATTTGAAGAAAATCCAAGCGGCTTATCGAGTAGAAAAACGCCATCAATCTCGCGCTTCATAGACTTCTTTTGCATGGAAATAAATTACTGAGGAGGAAGTGCGTCTTTAATGAGTTGTGAAATTTTCATGCCCTCATCAATGGACGTATCGTACACAAAATGAAGTTGCGGTATGCCGCGTGTTGCCATGCGCTTTGATAATTGCGCACGCAAATATCCTGTGGAGCGCTCAAGGCCTTGCATGATCAAAGGATCATTTGTAGGAGACGTAAAATATATTTTAGCGTGGAGTAAATCAGGGGTGACTTGTACTTCAGTAATTGTCAGCATTCCTACTGCAGGATCTTTGAGTTCTGACTGAATAAGCTCTGCGAGTTCTCGCTTAATTTGCTCTGAAATGCGATCACTTCTCGCATAAGATCGATTCACCATGGTTAAAGCTTACGCGCAACCTCAACCACTTCGAATACTTCGAGCATATCGCCCACTTCAATCTCATTAAAGTTTTTAATAGAGAGTCCGCACTCAAAATTATTTTTAACTTCTTTAACGTCATCTTTGAAACGTTTCAATGAGTCGAGTTCGCCTGAATGAATCACAACGTTATTTCTTAAGACGCGTACCATTGAGTTTCTTCGAATCACACCATCTTGAACGTAACAACCGGCGATCGAACCCACTTTAGAAATTTTGAATACTTCGCGAATTTCAACCATACCAATGACGCTTTCTTTTTGCTCAGGTGATAACAATCCACCAAGCGCTGCTTTTACTTGATCCACAGCTTCATAAATAATACTGTAATAGTGAACATCGACTTCGAGTGAATCGATGAGTTTACGTGCACCTGCTTCTGCTCTTACGTTAAAGGCAATCAAAATTGCTTTTGATGCGCTTGCTAAGTTCACATCAGATTCCGTGACGGCACCAACACCCATGTGAATCACATTGACTTTAACTTCATCGGTCGATAATTTTTGGAGTGATGTGGATAACGCTTCGTAAGAACCTTGCACATCAGATTTAATAATGAGTGGTAATACTTTGACGCTACCCTCAGCCATTTGATCAAATATATTTTCAAGTTTGGCAGCTTGTTGTTTTGCTAATTTCACATCTCTGAATTTACCTTGACGGAATAAAGCAATTTCTCGCGCTTTGCGTTCATCATTTAATACTACGACCTCTTCACCTGCATTCGGCACATCTGCGAGACCTAATACTTCAACAGGAATCGAAGGTCCTGCTTCCTTAATTTCTTTACCTGTTTCATCGAGCATCGCACGAATACGACCAAAAGCCGATCCCGCTAATAATGTATCGCCGCGTTTTAATGTACCTGATTGAATAAGAATAGTTGCTACAGGACCACGGCCTTTATCTAAACGGCCCTCAATCACAATACCTTTAGCTGGCGTATTTTTAGGTGCTTTGAGCTCTAACACTTCAGCCTGAAGAAGCACTGACTCAAGCAATTTATCAATACCTTGTCCTGATTTTGCTGAGACCTCCACAAACATGGTGTCGCCACCAAAATCTTCGGGCACCACTTCTTGCGCTACGAGTTCCATTTTCACGCGTTCAGGTGCTGCTTCAGGTTTATCAATTTTATTAATTGCAACCACGAGAGGCACATTACCCGCTTTTGCATGATGAATCGCTTCAATAGTTTGTGGCATGACACCGTCATCTGCTGCCACCACTAAAATCACAATGTCAGTAGCTTTAGCACCGCGAGCACGCATTGCCGTAAACGCTTCATGGCCTGGTGTATCTAAAAAAGTCACCATGCCGCGCGGTGTTTCCACGTGGTACGCACCAATATGTTGTGTAATGCCGCCTGCTTCGCCAGAAGCTACACGCGTTGTTCTAATGTAATCCAGGAGTGATGTTTTACCGTGATCCACGTGACCCATAACAGTCACGACTGGAGGACGTGTTTCTAAAATAGCTTCTACCGTTGAGTCTTGATCAATGAGCGCTTCAGGATCGTTATCTAAAGCTGCGATCGCGTTATGTCCCATTTCACCTACCACAATCATTCCAGTATCTTGATCTAGAATTTGATTGATTGTCACCATCATGCCCATGTTCATAAGCACTTTAATGACTTCGGTTGCTTTCACTGACATCTTATGTGCTAAGTCCGCCACTGAAATCGTTTCTGGTACGTGAATATCTCGGATAATCGGTTCGGTAGGCGCTACAAATGTTGACTCTTCATTCTCTTCGCGATGTTTTGATTTTGATTTAGGTGAGCGCCATCCTGAAGCAGCACTAGAATCGCCACGGCCTTTCAGTGTACGTTTTTTAAATTCGCGATCAGACCAATCCTTCTCGCTCTTATCAACTTGTTTTTCTTTGCCTTCCACTTTAACGCCAGCTTTAGAAGCCGGGCGATGAAGTGTACCTTCACTTAATTTAGCTGCTGGCGCTGCATTTGCTTTTGCAACCGCTTCTTGTTTTTTTCTAATGTCTTCGGCTTGCGCTGCAGCAAGTGCTGCATGACGCTTCGCTTCATCTTCCCTCATCGATAATTGATCTTCGCCAAGCACGTGGCCTTTTGTTTTTTGAGGTGTCACTACTGATTCGATTGGCTTAGGTTCTACTTCTACAATTGGTGTGTCAACAGGTTGCCCATCTTCACGCCTTACAAGTACACGTTTTTTACGTACTTCAACTTGAATGGTACGAGCACGTCCAGTACTGTCCGTTTTTTTAATCTCTTTATTTTGCTTATGCGTTAAAGTGATTTTATTTTTTGGCGTTTGAGATTGACCGTGCTCCTTACGAAGATACTCAAGAAGCGCTGATTTATCTACTTCGGTCAATGAATCTTCAGCTGCTGATTTATTTACGCCAGCACTTTTCAGCTGTTCGATTAATAAATCAACAGGTAATCCCAATTCCTCAGCAAATTTAGTGACAGTTGATTGTCCCATTTAGTACCTCATAATATTCATCGTAGGATGCATGTGCCTTTAAACAAACCAAGGCGCTCTAGCAGTCATAATTAACTGTTTCGCACGCTCTTCGTCCATCGAAGTCATTTCAACCAATTCATCTACAGCAAGATCTGCAAGATCTTCCATTTTTGAAATCCCTTTTGATGCAAGTAGATTTGCCGTGGCGTCATCCATACCTTCCATCGTGAGTAAATCTTCTGCTGCCTCTTCAACTTTTTCTTCTTTAGCAATCGCCTCAGTCAGAAGAGCCGCTCTCGCACGTGAACGAAGTTCATTCACCGTGTCTTCATCGAACGCCTCGATCTCAACCATCTCTTGTAATGGTACGTAAGCAATTTCTTCTAATGTACTAAATCCTTCTTGCACAAGAATGTCAGCCACGTCTTCATCCACATCAAGTTTCGCCATGAATAATTGACTTGTACTCGCATACTCCTCTTCGTTTTTCTTAGAAGATTCTTCTTCCGTCAGAATATTAATATTCCAACCTGTGAGTTCAGATGCAAGACGAACGTTTTGACCATTTCGTCCAATCGCTTGCGCCAAATTTTCTTCATTCACCACAACATCCATGCTGTGCTTTTCTTCATCGACGACAATGCTTGAAACTTCAGCAGGCGCCATAGCATTAATCACAAACTGTGCTGGCTCCATAGACCATAAAACAATATCGACACGCTCACCTGCAAGTTCACCCGTCACTGCTTGAACTCTTGATCCACGCATGCCCACGCATGTGCCTACCGGATCAATTCTTTGATCGTTTGCTTTGACAGCAATTTTTGATCGCAATCCTGGATCGCGTGATGCAGATTTAATTTCTAATAAGCCTTCTTCAATTTCAGGCACTTCAAGTTCAAATAAACGAACAAGAAATTCAGGTGCCGTTCTAGATAAAATTAATTGAGGTCCACGATGGCTTCTTTCAACGCTTGTAAGATAAGCTCTCACGCGGTCACCAATACGTAAATTTTCTTTAGGGATCATTTGATCGCGCGGAAGCACAGCTTCAATACGGCCCACTTCAATAATGCCATTGCCACGATCCATACGTTTAATCACGCCTGTCACTAACTTTTCATTGCGGCCTAAGAAGTCTTCTAAAATTTGCTCTCTTTCGGCTTCACGTACTTTTTGTAAGATCACTTGCTTTGCAGCTTGTGCGCCAATGCGTCCAAATTCAATAGACTCTAAAGGCACTTCGATCGTATCGTTTTCAGCTTTACCTTCTGCACGAGGATCAGTCAGAGAGATCTGAGCATCTTCATTTTCAATGAGTTCATCATTCAAAATGGTCCAACGTCTAAAAGATTTATATTCGCCCGTATCGCGATTGATTTCTACGCGCACATCAATATCTTCTGTATTTTTTTTCTTTGTAGCAGAAGCCAAAGCTGATTCAAGCGCTTCAAAGACCACGTCTTTGTTCACATTTTTTTCATGGGCTAAAGCATCTACTAATAATAAAATCTCGCGACTCATTTCAATCTCCGCAACTCATTCTTTAACGTTTAAATTCTGGGCTCAATCGCGCTTTATCAATATTTGATAAAGCAAAACGATAAAGCTCACCCTCGCACATCAACAGCACAGTGTCTTTTTCTGTTCCATCAATGGTGCCTAAAAAATTTTTACGCGCATCTAAAGGCATCCTTAACTTCACAGAAGCTCGCTCACCTTTGAAGCGTTCAAAATCAGCTAATTTCTTTAATACACGATCCATACCAGGGGATGAAACCTCTAGTCGGTCGTAATCTAAATCCTGCTCTACGGTAAATACGTGACCTAAGTGGTTGCTCACCAAAGTGCAATCATAAATCGTCACTGAATCAGGCTTATCAATATAAACACGCAAAAGCTTTCCTCGATTTGAAACCTCCAAATCTACCAACTCGTATCCGAGCTGCTGCACGGTCTTTTCAATTAATGTTTCAAGCTTTTCCATCTAAGGCTGATTTCCTAAAATTACCCAAGTTGCAGAAACAAAAAATGGGCCTAAAGCCCATCAATATTTTCATGCCGAATTATATCAATAAATTCAGATAATTGAAATCAAAACTTCATTAAAAATCAATACGATCCATCACATTAAAGCACTTTAATCTTGGCAAATTTTCGTTTGCCTACTTGAGCCACAAACTCACTATTTTTAGAGATCATTTTTTTGCCATCTTCAAGACGCTCACCGTCAATTTTAATACCGCCGCCCTCAATAAGACGCATGCCTTCTGAAGTGCTTGCCACAAGTGCCGCCTCTTTAAGGAGCTGCAAAATGCCTATCGTATCGGTTTGAATCGTAATGTTTACTTCAGGCACATTGTCTGGGATGCCACCCTTAGAACGTGTTTGAAAATTATCTAGCGCTTCGATAGCAGCCTCTTTTGAATGAAAGCGCGCCACAATTTCTTGAGCAAAAGTAACTTTGATATCGCGAGGATTTTGGCCTGCCTTTACACTTGCTTTCCAACCTGCGATCTCATCCAAAGATGCAAAAGAAAGTAGCTCAATATATCGCCACATTAATTCATCTGAAATCGACATAATTTTTGCAAAAATAATCTCAGGCGCTTCATTAATACCAATGTAATTGCCTAGTGATTTAGACATTTTTTGCACACCATCTAAACCTTCAAGAAGCGGCATCGTAATGACACATTGCGGAGATTGGCCTGATTGTTTTTGTAATTCACGGCCCATTAATAAATTAAATTTTTGATCCGTACCGCCTAATTCCACATCTGCTTTTAATGCCACAGAGTCATAGCCTTGAAGAAGGGGGTATAAAAATTCATGGATAGCGATAGGTTGGTTAGCTTTATATCGCTTACTAAAATCATCGCGCTCTAACATTCGAGCGACCGTATGGCTTGCAGCTAATTTCAACATACCAGCGGCACCCAAATCAGTGAGCCATGTTGAATTAAAAACGACTTCGGTTTGATCGCGCTTTAATATTTTAAAAACTTGCTCAGCATAACTCTCGGCATTTTTTTTAACTTCGTCTTGAGATAAAGGTGGTCGTGTCGCGCTTTTGCCTGTGGGGTCGCCAATCATGCCCGTGAAGTCGCCAATTAAAAATAAAACGTGATGACCTAAATCTTGAAATTGTCTAAGTTTATTTAATAGAACAGTATGACCTAAATGAAGATCTGGGGCCGTAGGATCGAAGCCAGCTTTAACTCTTAAAGGTTTTCCTTTTTTGAGTTTTTCAAGAAGCTCTTCTTCTAGAAGAATTTCTTCAGCGCCTCTTTTAATGAGCGCTAATGCTTGATTGATTTCAGTAGCCACAAATATTTCCGAATGGTTTTATTGAAGTTTAATAATTGCCATCATTTTAGCCTAAATTATTTTACCAATATGGAAAATAGCGGAAATAAACCATTTACAATCTTACACATGAATGAATTATTTATAGGTCTTATGTCCGGCACCAGCCTTGATGGTATGGATGCGGTGCTTGTCAATTTTGGTGAAAAACCTCAAGACATCAAAATTATGGGTCATAGTTATGTGCCCTATGAAGACACACTTAAAGAGGCTTTATTAAGACTTCACTCACCCAATACTAATGAGCTTGAAGAGAGTCTCATCATAGGCAACACCGTGAGTAAAAAAGCCTATGAAGCGACTGAAGCTTTGCTTAAAAAAACAAACATCGCATCCAAAGATATCAAAGCCATTGGATTTCATGGGCAAACCATTCGGCATCAACCTCAAAAAGGCTTCACCTTGCAGATTGGAAATCCTGCACTTTTAGCTGAGCTTTCCAATATCAATGTCATTGCTGATTTTAGAAGTCGAGATGTTGCAGCAAGTGGACAAGGCGCTCCATTGGTGCCTGCATTTCATCATGAAATTTTTTCACACCCAACGACTTATCGTGCAATTTTGAATATTGGCGGAATTGCCAATGTCACCCTATTAAATCCTAAAACTTCTGTGTCAGGTTTTGATACCGGCCCTGGTAATCTTTTATTAGATCAATGGAGTAAGGCACATCTTCATCAAGCATTTGATGAGAATGGTGCATGGGCCAAAGAAGGTAAGGTTATCGAAACACTCCTTGATGCATTTTTTGAAGATGCTTATTTTGAAAAAACTGCGCCAAAAAGTACGGGTCGAGATCATTTCAATGAGGCGTGGCTTAATAAACACTTACAAAAATCTTACTCAACACAAGATATCCAGAGAACGCTTTTGGAACTCACGGCATTAAGCATTGCAAAAGCAATAGATTCGCATGATGCAAATATCACTGAAATTTATTTATGTGGCGGTGGTGCTTTAAATGGTTTCTTGGTTGAGCGCTTAAAAACATTAATGCCTAAAACTAATATTCAACTCACTGATGCACTTGGTTTACCGACACAACATGTCGAAGCTGCTGCATTTGCATGGCTTGCAAAACAAACGCTATTTTTAAAACCAGGCAACTTACCTGAAGTCACTGGCGCTAAAGGCTTGCGCATTTTAGGTGCACTCTACCCCGCATAAAGATAGCGCTAGCAAAAGTAGCGTGAAAAGTTATAATTCATTTAATAATTAATTTTATTTTTCAAAAATGAAATCAACTAAAGTCACATTAAATTTTGATCAAGAATCAACATCCATAGAATTACCTTTGGTAAAAAGCACTATGGGTAACGATGCCATTGATATTCGTCAATTAGGCACTCATCAAGTCTTTAGTTATGATCCCGGCTTTATGTCGACTGCTTCATGCAGCTCTGAAATTACTTTTATTGATGGAGAGAAAAGTCTTCTTCTTTATCGTGGTTATCCTATTGAACAACTTGCAGAACATTATGATTTTTTAGATGTTGCTTATCTCTTAATGCATGGTGAATTACCTAAGCCTCAAGAAAAAGAAACATTTTCAACGACAATTAATCGTCACACCATGCTCCACGATCAATTAAATAATATTTTCCGTGGATTTAGACGTGATGCACATCCTATGGCAGTTATGGTGGGTGTTGTAGGTTCAATGTCTGCATTTTATTTTGATTCTATGGATGTGATGAATCCTGAACATCGCCAAATATCAGCGTATCAACTTTTAGCTAAAGTACCTACCATCGCAGCATGGAGCTACAAATATAGCTTGGGCCAACCTTTTATTTATCCCAAAAATGATTTAGGTTATGCAGAGAACTTTATGCGCATGATGTTTGCAACACCATGCGAAGAATACAAACCTAATCCAGTGCTTGCTAAAGCTTTTGAACGCATTTTAATTCTTCATGCAGACCATGAACAAAATGCATCCACTTCTACAGTGAGGCTCGCGGGCTCATCAGGTGCCAATCCTTTTGCATGTATCGCTGCAGGCATTGCATCCCTATGGGGCCCAGCTCATGGTGGCGCGAATGAAGCTACTCTCAAAATGCTCGAAGAAATTGGAGATGAAAGTAGAATTGGCGCATTCATTAAACGCGCAAAAGATAAAGATGATTCATTCCGCATGATGGGTTTCGGTCATCGCATTTATCGCAACAAAGATCCTCGCGCAGAAATCATGCGTAAAACTTGCTATGAAGTGCTTGATGAACTTGGCTTGAAAGATGATCCTATTTTCAAACTTGCCATGAAGGTAGAACAAATTGCTTTAGAAGATGAATATTTCATTGAGAAAAAACTGTACCCTAATGTAGATTTCTATTCTGGCATTGTGATGCGCGCTATGGGTATTCCTAATTCTATGTTTACTGCTGTATTTGCGCTTGCAAGAACAGCTGGTTGGGTGGCTCAATGGAATGAAATGCTAGGTCAACCTGGAAATAAAATTGGCCGACCACGCCAAGTTTACACAGGCAAACCTCGACGTGACGTCCCTAAAAAATAAATCTGTTTTAAGCTGAGAATGAAGAACCGCAACCGCACGTTGTTTGTGCGTTTGGATTCTTAATGACAAATTGCGAGCCTTGAACGCTGTCTTGATAATCAATTTCAGCACCCATTAAATATTGCAGACTCATAGGATCAATTAACAGAGTGACTGAATCTTTTGTGACTTGAGTATCGTCTTCGTTGATTGATTCTTCAAATGTGAATCCATATTGAAACCCTGAACATCCGCCACCACTCACAAATACACGTAGCTTGAGTTCTGGTTGACCTTCTTCTTCAATCAATTCCTTCACTTTTTTTACAGCATTGTCTGTAAAAATAAGTGGGGTTGGCATTTCCATTTCTTTTGATTCAACGATTTGATTCATAATATTTACTCCTGATTATTTCTTTTTTTGTGACTGATAATCTTTAGCCACTTCTTTAAGTCTTCCATACACTTTAGCACCTGCATGGATTTCTATCACTTTATATTCAATATCACCGGTGATTCTAGCATTCGCATGAAGCTCTAGATATTCGGCACATACGATATTGCCATTTACATCTCCACCAATAATGGCTGTATGAGCTGAAACATTTCCTTTGATGCGACTCTTATTACCCATAATAAGAGTACCTGCCGTGCCTGGAAGTTCAGTGAGATTGCCATGAATAGAACCATCGACACGAATGCCGCCTGAATAGGTCACATTGCCACGCACCGTAATGTCTTTATCAATGAGTGTATCAATCGTACGCGCTTTATTTTTTTTATTAAAAAACATGAAATATCCTTTATCGTTTCTTGCCTACAATTTTTTCGTAAAAAAGAATGTCTTCTTTTAACTTAGCATTTTCTTCTTGAAGCTTAGTAATATCGCCTGACACTTTGTCACCTGAAATCGATTTCAATTGAAGCTCAATTTTTTGTTGTAATAATTGGCCTTGTATTGATTGATTTTCAGCCTCTAATGCTTGAATTTTAGAAATAAATCCAATCACTGAGCCACCGTTTAATTCCCAATAAGTAAACCCTGCGCCACCTATAAATGACAAAGCTGCAATCATCAAATAAGTATGCCAAGAAGCGCCTGTTTTAATGCGCATTCTTCGGCGTGTTACGCCAAAATATTTTGTATAGGTTCGCTTAACTTTTCTCATAGAAACAACACTTTATGGCATCAAGGGCACAAGATCAAGTCCGGAAATCTCTGGAAAATCAAACATAAGATTCATATTTTGCACAGCCTGTCCTGCTGCGCCTTTCACGAGATTGTCGATCACAGATAAAATAACAACCTTATGGCTTCCTTGCGGCTGATGGATACTGATGCGACATTGATTTGAACCTCTCACAGATCTTGTTTCTGGATGAGAGCCTTTTGGCATCACATCCACAAAAGACTCATTCTTATATCTCGATTCAAAAAGCGTTTGTATATCTATATTTTTAGTAAGCGTTGCGTAAAGTGTTGCATGTATGCCTCTAATCATAGGTGTTAAATGTGGCACAAAGGTTAAATGCACCGCTTGATTCGCAACACTCTTAAGTCCTTGCGTGATTTCAGGTAAATGTCTATGCCCTTCAACCCCGTAAGCTTTAAAGTTATCTGAAGCTTCAGCCATCAATGCATTCACTTCGGCTTTTCTGCCTGCACCTGACACACCCGATTTAGCATCTGCAATGAGATCATTAAGATCAATCACACCTGATTCGATTAAAGGAATGAACCCCAATTGAATCGCTGTGGGATAACAACCCGGATTAGCCACAAGTGAAGCTTTTTTAATTTTTTCTCTATTAATCTCAGGCAAACCATAAACAGCATCTTTAAGTAGATCGCTGCATAAATGAGGCATTTTGTACCATTTTTCCCAGACGTTAGCGTCTTTTAGCCTAAAGTCGGCTGCCAAATCAATCACTTTAACCCCGGCTTTAAGAAGTGCAGGCACTTCTTCCATGGCAATCCCGTTAGGTGTTGCAAAAAACACGAGATCACAATTTGCCAAATCAGCGGCCTTTGGATCTTCAAATTTAAGATCGATGAGTCCTCTTAAGCTTGGGAATAAGGTCGCGATCGATAAGCCAGCCTCTGCCCTAGACGTGACAGTTTGAATTGTCACATGAGGATGTTTAACTAAAATTCTTAATAGCTCAACGCCGGTATAACCGGTAGCGCCCACCACGCCTACTTTAATCTTAGAGAGATTACTCATCACATTCGCACCTTTAATTTAAAAGAAGTCTTAATTCTTAAAAACCCATACTAACAAAAATTATTTAACTCTATATAACAAAAAAGCCGCTTGAAAGCGGCCTTTTTGCTCTTTGGAACTTGAAACAATTAACGTTTCGAGAATTGTTTACGTCTACGAGCTTTTCGAAGACCCACTTTTTTACGCTCAACTTCACGTGCATCACGTGTTACAAAGCCAGCTTGTGAAAGCGTACTTTTTAAATTTGTATCATAGTCAATAAGAGCACGTGTAATGCCATGACGCACTGCACCTGCTTGACCAGACTCACCACCACCGATGACATTCACATGAATATCAAATGTATTTAACGTATTTGTTAAATCAAGTGGTTGGCGGAAAATCATACGGGAGGTGTAACGTGAAAAATATTCATCTGCAGGTTTGTCATTCACTGTAATCACGCCTTTACCTGGCTTAATGAACACGCGAGCTACTGAGCTCTTTCTGCGACCTGTACCGTAATTGTATTTACCTATCATAGTATTTCCTTAACTATATGCTTAATGGTTGTGGTTGTTGAGCCATATGATCATGAGTTGCGCCTGAATAGACTTTCATCTTTTTAATCATGGCATAACCCAAAGGTCCTTTTGGTAACATTCCCTTCACTGCCTTTTCTAAAGCACGGCCTGGAAAACGGTCTTGCATCTTAGAGAAGTTCGTTGTTGAAATGCCGCCTGGATAACCTGAATGGCGATGGTACACCTTATCATCACCTTTATTACCCGTTACTTTAATCTTTTCCGCGTTGATTACTACAATGTAATCACCTGTATCTACGTGCGGCGTATAAATGGCTTTATGTTTGCCACGTAATCGATGTGCAATCGCACTTGCTAATCTACCCAACACTAAATCAGTTCCGTCTACAACGAACCAATCGCGTTTTACTTCATGGGATTTTGCTGAAAATGTCTTCATTTCAATACCAACTTTTGCGCTATAAATTTAAAAAAAGAGGTGAATTCTATGTCAAAACTGCCTGTTTTGTCAATTTTATTAATGATTTAGTTCACATGGAGATAGTGAAAAAACACGCCAAGAAAGACAAGCCCGCCCAGGTAATTATTGCTTAAAAATGCATCAAAACAGGCTTTTGGGTTGAGCGTCCTGATTTGAAGATAAAGAACCCCAATAAAAATGAGACTCAAAATCATAAACCCGTAAAAAGGCCAGCTAAAACTTTCTAACTGTCCCACCCAAATCAAGCATCCCATCATACAGGTATAACAGAAGATGATGGCTTCTTTCACGTAATTTCCAAACCAAATAGCTGAAGAGCGAATACCAATTTTTAAATCATCATTTTTGTCCGTCACCGCATAAAGCGTATCGTAAGCAATCGCCCAAAATACATTGGCCAGAAATAAAAGCCATGCTGTCAAAGTTACAGAAATATCATTTGCAACAAAAGCGATGGGAATACCCATACCAAAACTCAATCCTAAATATGCCTGCGGCATGACAAAGAATCTTTTTGTTAAGGGATAAGTGAGTGCCAAAAATAAAGCAATCAATGAAAAATAAAATGATTGTTTATTTAAAAATAAAACACATATCAGCGCACCCAATAACAAGGTGATTAGTAAAAAAAATGCGTTCTTAACTGGGATGGACTGATTCGCTAGAGGACGTAATTTTGTGCGCGTGACGAACGAATCAAATTTACGATCGAGAATATCATTCGCCACACAACCCGCTGAGCGCATTAACACTGTACCTAAAATAAAAATGGTGAGATGTTGAATGCTTGGATTACCATGACTTGCTATGAGAAGCGCCCATAAAGTTGGCCATAATAATAAAAAAATACCAATGGGCTTATCAAGACGCATAAGATGAAAATAAGAATGCATCTTTAAATTAAATCTGATTATTCGAGCTTGAATGAAATAGGCACGAGTACATTAAAATTTTTACCACGCAAACTCTCTGGTGGGGCTGGAAATGGCGAAGCTTTTTTTATCATCTCGAGCGCTTCGTTATCCAACACTTCATATGTACTACTTTTTTTAATTTTGACGCTAATCACTGAGCCTTTGCTATCAATTTCAAGATCTGCAATAACAGTTCCTTGCCAACCCCGCATTTGAGCAATTTTTGGATATTGCTTATATTTTGCAATCGCATTTGCAAGCAAGCTGCTGTAACTTTCTAAATGCTGAGTCACTTGCTCTTGCGGCACAATATTAGGAGTTTTTGAAATAGCTTCGGCAGGTGCCGGTGGCGCCACTTCCTTTGGCACAGGTTGCGCTATTGATGTTGCATTTTTATCAATGATAGGCGTAATTTTTTTCTGAATAGGCTCCACTTTTTTTATAGGTTGAGGTGGCTCTATTTTTTCAATCGGTTTTTGAATGGGTGAACTTGAAATGGTCACACTCATCACTTGAGGTGTTAATAATGGTTTATTAAATTCAGGTAACCCTATCATCAAAATGATATGAATAGCGATTGAAATTCCAATAGCTTTAGGCAGATCAATATTAAAAGGAAGGTTTCTCGACAAGCTCACGATTTTTTGAAAAATACTTTGAAAAAATTTAAAGAAAAATTATAGCTTAAATCAGCGAACTCACATCAACTTCATCGTTGATTGAAAAGATTGGGTAAAAAAACTTCGGTCAACAAAAGTATCTTTCCATATCTTTCCCATTCTGATTGTCGCATCCATAAAATTTCTTCTTGCATATAGCCTAGCGATTTTAAATGTTTATATAAAACATCTTTTGGCTCACAGATTCGATATAAAAGTGAACGTCTAGAAATTTGAGGGTCTTTAAATAAAATATTGGCGAGTGATTGTTGGCCGAGTGTCTTTAAGCATATCCAAGGATCTTCAAGATCATTCATCTTTAATCGCGTGTGAGCAAAGATCATGGGCTTATCATGACTTTTAATGATGGCCTCACGAATATAATCTGTTTTTTCTTCTGAAGCTAAGCCCTCATAAATCACATCGACTTTGGCATCATTAAATTCATTTTTTAGTCGTTCTGTTAGAGAGCCTTCTTCCGTCAGCCATGAAAATTCATGTCCTTTAATTGTGGGTGATTTTAACCAAATCATTTTTATACTTTCACTCTTTCATTCGCATGGCTTAGCCAGCGTTTTAAATGAAGATGAGAAGCTTCAGGATAGTCCTCTAATAATTGATCGGCGATCGTTTTAGCTTCTTCTAATAATTTAAAATCACGATTGAGATTAGCAATGCGTAACATGGGCACCCCACTTTGTCGCACCCCTAAAAATTCTCCAGGGCCTCTAATATTCAAATCTTCTTGTGCAATGATAAAACCATCCGTATTTTCAAAGATCACTTTAAGTCTTTGTCGTGCAAGCTCTGATAATTTTTTTTGAAACAATAAAATGCATGTACTTTTAAGTGAACCACGTCCCACGCGGCCACGCAATTGATGTAATTGCGAGAGTCCCATGCGCTCTGCATTTTCAATCACCATCAATGTTGCATTGGGCACATCAACACCGACTTCAATCACTGTGGTTGCTACTAATAATTGAATATTGCCTTTCACAAAATCAGACATGACTTTTTGCTTTTCTGATGATTTCATTCGTCCATGCACTAACCCTACTTTTAAATCTTTAAAATGAGATTGCATATTTAAGTATGTTTCTTCAGCAGTTTGAAGTTGCAATACTTCGCTTTCTTCAATTAAAGGGCATACCCAGTAAACTTGAGCGCCAGCATGACATACCTCATGCACTCTCTTTAAAATCTCATCTCGCCTATCTTCTGAGAAAAGTTTTGTCACAATCGCTTCGCGACCTTTTGGTAATTCATCAATAACTGACACATCAAGATCTGCAAAGTAACTCATCGAAAGCGTTCTTGGAATAGGTGTTGCACTCATCATCAATTGATGAGGCTCGATCACTTTATTTAATTCCCCTTTTTTTCTTAAAGCCAATCTTTGTTCAACCCCAAATCGATGCTGCTCATCAATAATACTTAAGCCTAATTTTTTAAATGCCACATGTTCTTGAAAAAGGGCATGAGTACCTACCACAATATGCGCTTCACCCGATTGCGTCATGTCCAAAGAGATCTCCCGATCTTTTTTGGATTGACTACCTGTTAACCATGCGACTTTTATATTTAAAGGAGTCAGCCATTCATAAAGTTTACGATAATGTTGCTCCGCTAAAATTTCCGTAGGTGCCATAAAAGCCACCTGACTTCCATTCTCGATCACTTGGAGCGCAGCAATGGTTGCCACAACTGTTTTACCACTTCCTACATCACCTTGTAATAATCTTTGCATTGGATAGTTTTTTTCAAGGTCATTTTTAATTTCTTGAGTAACTTTTTTTTGCGCATTCGTTAAATCAAATTCAAGATGATCTATAAAAATGTTCGTGAGTTTATTTGTCGCTTTGAATGGAATCGCCGTAAGTGCACGCCTAATTAAATAATTAGATCTTAAAGATAATTGTTGCGCTAAAAACTCATCAAAGATGATTCTTTGATAAGCCATGCTAGAAAAAGCTTCGTGTTTTGCAACTTCTTTAAAATCTTTTGGGTGATGAATACTT
>CAINIH010000052.1 GCA_903849185.1 uncultured Methylophilaceae bacterium | reverse complement strand
TTTCAAGATCATCATGATTGATAATAAAAGCAAGCTCACTTATTCCAGCATCATATGCATCAAAACTTAATGATGTATTTTCTTTATTTGAATAGACCAAAATTTTATTTACAGGCGACATTAAATCTTTAGATAAGAAATTACAAATACCATTTTCTTCTAGCCATTTTTTAACGCCTGGTGTGACGGCATAAAATCTTGGATCAGGTGATTTGTTTTTAATATTTTTTGAATGGGATAATAGGCTTGTCTTGATAGCATATTTTTCTAGGGTCACTAATGTCGCCATGCCAACGATACCTGAGCCCACAATCAATACATCACTTGATTTTTCATTCATTTTCCGAAACTCATTTTATCTATTAGAAAATTTTTAATGGGCTTGAAATTATCTAAAAGGGATAAGCTAATCCCCCTTGTTAAGGAAAGACCAACCAAATCATTCGAAAAAATATTCACTAAAGAATCTGTAAAAAACAGTGTCTTTTTTGTTTCTGATTTTCTTAATGCATAATATTGATTGATGAACCTATCAGATCCTACCTGAGAAGGCTCAGATTCGTTTATTAATTTTGATAATTCATAAGCATCTCTAATACCAGTATTAAACCCCTGCCCTGCAACTGGGTGCATTGTTTGTGCAGAATTCCCAATAACAACCATGCGTGTTTTTGGAAAGTCTTCAAGGGTAATTTTCTTGAGCGGGAATGTAATAAATTTATCAGAATCAAGAAACTTTCCGACCCTGTCTCCAAAATGTTCATGTAATTTTTCCAAAAATAAATTTTTTGGTGTTTTAGCTAGCTCCTGAATATCTCCATCTTTGCCAGTCCAAACCAGAGAAAATTCTTCGGGTCCATTGGGTAAAAGTGCAATAGGCCCCATTGAAGTAAATCTTTCGTAGGCAATTTTGTTAGGGGGGATCTCAGAAGTGACTTTAGTTACAAGTGCCGTATGGTTGTAACTGATTTCTTTTTTCTTGAGACCTTTGATTAACCCTGTAGTATTTTTTCCACCATCAGCCAATACTAAAAGTGGCGCCTCAATGAGAAAGTCTTCATTGCTTCCATATAAAACTGATGTGTCTTTTTCATTTTTAATGGCTGACACTTCAAATTCATAAGTAATTTTTATATTTGAAGATTGATTAACTGCCTCTTCGAGCGCCTTTGATAAATTACCATAAGAGATAACATAGCCTAGAGCTGGCAAATTATATTGGCTAGCAGATAATAAAGTACGTCCAAAACTATTCTTTTGACTTGTATGAATATCTTTTATTTCACTAACTTTATTTTCTAAAGACCCCCAAATACCAAGATTTTCAAGAATGAGTTTTGTACCGTAAGAAAGAGCTAATGCACGCTTATCCGAATGTGAATCATTTTTTCTTCTTGATTCCAAAAGATGTGAATCTTGATTTTGCTGTGCAAGCAATAGTGAAAACACTAGTCCAACTGGGCCGGCTCCTACTATGACATACCCTGGATTTTTCATTTCGCCATCAGAGCTTCAATCGACTCTATAGTTTTTGGGCTGTCTTTTGTAAGCACTTCATATCCATTTTGAGTGACTAATACATCATCTTCAATTCTTATTCCAATATTCCAAAATTCTTTTGGAATATTCGCGGATGGTCTAATGTAGCATCCCGGCTCCACCGTTAAAGTCATGCCTGGCTGAAATTGCTTCCATTCTTTCGCGAACGTTTTATAGTCCCCTGCATCATGAACATCAAGACCTAACCAATGGCCAGTTCTATGCATATAAAATTCTTTATAAGCACCCGTTTCATAAATTTCTTGATGGCTTCCTTGGCATAAACCAAAGTCTTTGAATCCGTCAATCAAAACTGATAATGCTGCTTCATGCGGCTCATTCCAATGATAATTAGATGAGATTTTACTTAGCGCTGCACTTTGAGCCTCTAATACCAATTGGTAAAAATCTTTTTGTATTTTTGAAAATTTACCATTTGCAGGAAATGTTCTTGATATATCAGATGCATAACTCTCTAATTCACATCCAGCATCTATAAGAATTAGATCGCCATCTTGAATTTTAGAATTATTATCAACGTAATGTAATGTGCATGCATTCTTTCCGGCAGCAACAATAGACTGATAAGCTGGCGAGCGAATTCCATGACTCATAAATTCATGCAAAATTTCAGCCTCAAGTTCATATTCATACATCTGAGGCTTTACAAATTTCATTGCGCGATTATGAGCAAGAGATGCAATTTTTGCTGACCGCTTCATTATGTCAATTTCAAAATCACTTTTTATAAGTCTCATTTCATCAGCTATATGACTGATGTCTTCTATCGTCTGGGGAGCTTGGGCTCCAGCTCTAGCCTTATTTCGTAATGCTTTAATCCAATCATTAATTTTTTGATCATTAAGTGCGTCTTGCCCTATTCGGTAATATATTTTCTCGTGCCCTGAAATTTCTTTCAAAGCAATATCATCCAACAAATTTATATCGTAAGCCTCGTCAAACAAGAAAACTTCTTTTGCTTCCTTAGGGCCATATATAAAACCATTCCATATTTCCATTTCTAAATTTTTATTGCGGCAAAATAGTATTGTCTTTGGAGACTTTCCACCTAGTACAAGCAATACTGATTGAGGCTCAGTAAACCCTGAAAAATAGTGAAAATAACTATCTGAGCGATAAGAGAAGTGACTGTCTCGATTTCTAATTGCCTCGTGAGCATTGAAAATAACTGCTACACCATCGCCAATTTTTTCGATTAACGCGCTTCTTCTTTTTTTAAATTCTTGATAATTTTTATGATTCATTTTTGGTTAACTTTTCAATTCTTCTTTTAGAAAAAGATTAACTTCATTTAATCTCTCTGGCGTTCCTATATCAAACCAAAGCCCTTGATATGCTTCCCCGCTAATACATTTCGCACCAATTAATTTTTTAAGTATAGGTGCTAATTTTGCAACGGGCTCTATTTTGATATCTTCAAAAATTTTCGGCTGATAAATAGCGATCCCTGAAAATGTGAGCCTCTCTTTTCCCTCTAGCTCAATTTGATTATTTTGTAAAAAAAAATCGCCATCAGGATGTTGCTTTGGATTTTTAACCATTATCAAGTGACCTTTACAGTCATTTAAGTTCCTATTTTTTATAGTGGCAAAATTAAAATCAGTATATATATCTGCATTGACTACTAAAAATGGTTGGTCACCAATGAGAGGCAATGCTTTTTTAATGCCGCCTGCTGTTTCTAGCGGAGATCCTTCTCTAGAATAAGTAATTTTAAGATTCCATCTTGAACCATCACCAACATATGCTTCAATCATCTCACCTAAATGTGCATGATTAATAATCACTTCTTCAAAATTAGCTTTAGCTAATTTTTCTAAATGCCAAACAATCAATGGCTTTCCCGCAACCTCTAAAAGTGGTTTTGGTATTTGATCTGTAAGAGGGCGCATTCTTTCACCCCTGCCAGCTGCTAGAATCATAGCCTTCATAGGTTTATGTCGAACTTAATTTATTCATCAATTTCAATAAGGGATGCAAATCCTTATAGCGCTCGCAAGCTCTTCTCAAGTAATTTTCAACAGCTGGCAAGTCATTCAAATAATTCGCTTTATGATCTCTGTAATTTAATCGAGCAAAAATACCTAAAACTTTTAAATGCCTTTGGACGCCCATCCATTCAAAATCTCGATAGAACTCAGCATAGTCATCTTGAACTTTAAGTTTATTTTGTTTGGCTTGCTCCCAATATCGAATAAGCCAGTCCATCATTTCTTTCTCACTCCAAACAATGTAAGCGTCTTTAAATAAGGACACAAGGTCATAAACAATAGATCCTTTGACTGCATCTTGAAAGTCTAAAATACCAGGATTTTCACCTAGGTCACCATTACAAACCATTAAATTCCTAGAATGAAAATCTCTATGCACAAAAACTTGGGCATGAGATTTAATATTTTTAATCAGTAAATCAAAAGTTAAGCCAAGTACATTTTTTTCCGAATCATTCATTTCATAAGATTTATGGAATTTCAGATACCAATCAGGAAATAATCTAAGTTCTTGCATTAATAATGAATCGTCATATAGCTTAAGTGATTGAGTATCAGCATTTTTTTGAATTTTAATAAGCGCCAAATAGGCGTCTCTATAGAGCAATGATGCATTTTGATGATTAAGTTCATCAAGATAAGTTTTATTACCTAAATCTGACAACAATAAAAACCCTTCTTTAAGGTCTGCCTCATGAATTTTAGGGACATTTAGTCCTGCTTTAAAAAGAACATTTGCTATATCAACAAAGGGTTTTGAATTTTCTTTCTCAGGAGGGGCGTCCATCAAAATATAAGATTGATTATTCGATACAATCCGGAAATAACGCCGAAAACTAGCGTCTGATGAAGCAGGTTTTATCGTATACTCTTGATTTTTAAGTATATTATTTAACCATTCAGTTATTTGAAGTTCGCGAGTCACAATAAAAAATACCTAGTAATTTTAAAAAAAATTGTACATTTAAAGCGGTTAGCTTAATGAAGTAAATTATATAACTACCTGATTATTAATAAATTTAAGTTGATAAAATAGCTAAAATATGAGATTTTATCGTTTATGAAATATTCAACATTAAAACTATAGCACTCCTACTTGCTCCTTCAGCAAAATTCCATGTTTAGAAAAACAATCTCACCGCTATGGCTATTGCTTTTGCTGCTTCCTCAGCTTTCATCTGCTGAAGATTTGATAAGCGAAAAACAATCTCCAGAAATTTCTCAAAGTTCGGTTGAAATTGAAGGTGACAATCTCGAAACCCTTCTTGATAGAAAAATGAAAGCTAGAGGTAATGCAATACTCAAAAAAGGCAATAAAACAATTAAAGCCGAGGCTATTGAGTATGATGAAATTTCAGAAAAAATTGTTACCAAAGGCAACACAGATATCGAGCTTGGCACTATGACTTTAAAGGGCTCAGATCTTAATTACAAATTAAGCGATGAAACAGGCCGCATAGATAACACTACTTTTAATTTTAAATCAGATAAAAAACCAAAAACTACCATACGAAATGGTGTTGCTATCACAGAGAGATCTTATGACTATCGAGGCGATGCCAAAACTATTTTCTTCGAAGGTGAAAATAAAAAACGCATGGAATCAAGTCGCGTTACCACTTGCGAAGTCGATTCTGATGATTGGTATTTAAAATCAAATAAAATGGAAGTGAATACCAAAACTGATCGAGTAAATGCTTCAAATACTGTGTTTGAATTTAAAGGTGTTCCACTTCTTTATGCGCCTTATATAAATTTCTCTTTAAACAATGATCGAAAATCTGGATTTCTTTCACCTACTTTTGGAAGCACAACTAAGAGTGGATTTGATTTCCAAATTCCTTATTATTTCAATATCGCGCCAAATCAAGATGCAACTCTCACAGCTCGTTATTTGGGTAAAAGAGGTCCTCAAGCTGATGGTGAATACCGCTATTTAGGTGAAAACTATTCGGGCAAAGACCAAATTCAACTTATTAATCATGATGAATCAACTGGACAAGATAATCGTTATTACGTCAATCTTCAACATAAACAGATACTAGGAAATGGCTGGTCAGCTTCTTATGATTTTCAAAAAGTCTCTGACAATAATTATTTCACTGATTTAGCAACTATGATTCAAGTTACCAGCGCGGTAAATTTACCTCAACGCGCAAATATTAATTATTCAGGAGATGTATGGAAGTTCAATGCACTTACTGAAAAATATCAAACATTAACTGACTCATCCGATTCGCCTTACCAAAGACTACCCCAATTAGATCTTTCTGCTAGAAAAGATTATGAAAATTATATTCTCGATTTCAAATCACAATGGACATACTTCGAAAGAGACAATAAATTTATTTTCACAAATAGCAGCACTAAAACTAACGATAGCAGCGCCACAGGAAGTCGCTTAAGCCTAACTCCAGGCATTACAGTGCCTTTTCAAGAAACATATGGATATGTAAAGCCTAAATTATCAGCGAATTTCAGGTCATATAATCTTAATAATACCGACAATACAACATATGCTGGCAATAAAGACATATTAACTCCAATATTGTCTGTTGATAGTGGGATGTATTTTGATAAATCAGTTAATCTTTTTAATCAAAGCTATACAAATACTTTAGAGCCAAGATTATTTTACGTTTATATTCCCTACAAAGATCAGACTAAATTACCACTTTTTGATACGGGTCTTTCTGATTTAAATATGCAAACACTTTTCAGTGAAAATCAATTTAATGGACAAGATCGTATTAATGATGCCAATCAGCTCACTGCGGCTTTAACTTCAAAATTTATTGACAAAAATGGTAAGGAAAGATTTTCTGGAATTATTGCTCAAAGATTTTATTTTGATGATCGAAGAACGTTCTTAGACACAGTCAATTTCAAAGTTACCGACAGCAATAAAAGTAATTCTGATTTATTTGCAGGGGCAACTGCAAGACTTCCAAATAATTTAAATTTAGATGGTATGTGGCAATACGATCCTTCAAAAAATAAAGTCTTAAGAAATACGATCAGCGCTAGATATAATCCAGAACCAGGAAAAATTGTCAATCTAAGTTATCGTATGATTGACAACGTCCTTGATGAAACCCAATCTCTTAAAGAAATTAACATAGCTGGACAATGGCCTCTTGGAAATAGATTTTATTCTGTCGGTAGGTTCGACTATGACTTAAGAAACTCGCAAACAATTGAGGCTATCGGGGGAATCGAGTATGACGGAGGATGTTGGGTTGCAAGAACGATCCTAGACAGAATCTCCTTACCTACAAGCCCCGCAGCTAACTATACTTTCTTTGTTCAACTAGAGCTTAACGGTCTTGGAAATATTGGTACCGATCCAAATACGCTCAATACATTTTTATATAGAAATGTTCCGGGAGCGAGAACTGTAAATCAGATTCCAGATGTTAATCGTCAGGCAAACTTTAATTAATCTAAAAATATGCAAATTAAAAAAATAATTTCTTTTTTCCAAATAGTTTTTATTCTCTTAGCCCTATTAATCACTTCATACAGCTATGGAAAATCAGAAAGTGGCATTAAGAAACT
>CAINIH010000051.1 GCA_903849185.1 uncultured Methylophilaceae bacterium | reverse complement strand
GATCTACCTAGAAAAAACATTGCCAATGTTTCAAGAGGCTTTGAAGTACATTAGAACTCTTGCTGCAAACAAAGGACGCATTCTTTTTGTAGGCACCAAAAGACAGGCTCGAGAAATTCTTAAAGAAGAAGCATCTCGTGCGGGTGTGTCTTATGTAAATCACAGATGGTTAGGTGGCATGCTTACAAATTTTAAAACTGTTAGACAATCTATAAAACGTCTTAATGATTACGAAGCTATGCTTCAAGATGGCAGCTTACAAAAATTTAATAAAAAAGAAGCTTTAGGCTATAAACGTGATTATGAAAAATTACAACGCTCAATCGGCGGTATCAAGGATATGACAGCGCTTCCTGACGCGATATTTATTATTGACGTGGGCCATGAAAGCGGCGCTGTAGTTGAAGCAAATAAGCTTGGCATACCTATTATTGGTGTAGTCGATACAAATAACTCGCCTGATGATATTTCTTATGTTATCCCAGGTAATGATGATTCAAGCAGAGCTATTAGGCTTTATGCTCGAGGTATGGCTGACGCAGTTCTGGAAGGTAAAAGCCAAGCATTAAATGAGCTTGCTAAGTCAGTAGCGCAAGAAGAGGAATTTGTAGAAGTAACTGAGGCAGTTACTGAATAATTTTTAAGTAATTTTTTAAAAGGGGCTTCATGCCCCTTTTTTAATAATAAGTTTAATCATACAGAATTTAAGGAGTATCAAAGTGGCAGAAATAACCGCAAGTATGGTCAAAGACCTTCGTGATCGCACAGACGCACCTATGATGGATTGTAAAAAAGCACTAACAGAAGCTGATGGTGACAGTGCTCGTGCAGAAGAAATTCTAAGAGTGCGTTTCGGTAACAAAGCAAGTAAAGCTGCTGGAAGATTGGCAGCCGAGGGTATTGTGATTGCTTTTGTAGCTAAAGATGGCAAAACAGGAACGCTTCTTGAAGTGAACTCAGAAACAGATTTCTGTGCCAAAAATGAAGATTTTCTAAAGTATGCGCATGATCTTGTAAGTGCAATTAATGAAAAGAATCCAGCTAATATTGACGCTTTAACAAATTTAACAATGTCATCAGGTAATGCTGAAGAGGTTAGAGCTCAGCTTGTAGGAAAAATTGGTGAAAACATTACCCCACGTCGATTTATTCGCTATCAAACAACCGGTCAAATAGTGAGCTATGTTCATAGCGGAAGAATTGGTGTTCTCTTAGATCTTCAAGGTGGTGACGACGGTTTAGGTAAAGATTTAGCTATGCATATTGCTGCAAATAAACCGAAAGCACTTAATGCATCAGGTATTGACGCTCAATTGATTGAAGTAGAAAAGCGTGTTGCAATTGAAAAAGCCAAAGAAGCGGGCAAGCCTGAAGCTATGCTTGAAAAAATTGCAGAAGGTACAGTTCAAAAATTCCTCAAAGAAGTTACGTTGTTAAATCAACCTTTCGTAAAAGACGATAAAGTAACTATTGAGCAATTATTGAAAGCCAAAAATGCGACAATTAATGCATTTAGCATTTATTCTGTAGGTGAGGGCATAGAAAAAGCAGTTGTAGATTATGCCGCAGAGGTCGCAGCAGCAGCAAAGGTTTAATTAAGAAAGAGCATATAAAGGATTGTATGATTCATACAATCCTTTTTTTATGTCTTCTGGTTTAAAAATACGTTAAACTTTAACAAAAATTATGACACGATCCGCATACAAAAGAGTTTTACTAAAAATTTCAGGTGAAGCCCTTATGGGTGACGATCCTTTTGGCATTAATCAACATACCATTTCGAATGTTGTTCAAGAGATTAAAGAAGCACTCGATTTAAAAGTTCAAATAGGTATTGTGATCGGCGGAGGCAATATATTTAGAGGTGTTGCGCTGGGCGCTGCAGGGATGGATAGAGCAACTGCTGATTATATGGGTATGATGGCAACAGTCATGAATGCTTTAGCACTTCAAGATGCAATGAAACATGCAGGCATTATAGCTCGCGTTCAATCAGCGCTTAATATAGAACAAGTTGTTGAGCCTTATATTCGAGGTAAAGCAATGCGTTACTTAGAAGAAGGTAAAGTCGTTATTTTTGCTGCTGGCACTGGCAATCCATTTTTTACAACCGATACAGCTGCAGCTTTACGCGGGGTTGAAATGAATGCTGATATTATGATTAAAGCTACTAAAGTAGATGGAATCTATTCAGAAGACCCTAAAAAAAATCCAAAAGCAAAGCGTTATGAAGTTGTAAGTTTTGATGAAGCTATTCAAAAAGATTTAAAAGTGATGGATGCTACAGCGCTTACTTTATGCCGAGATCAACAATTACCTATCGCAGTATTTAATATATTTAAATCCGGAGCACTTAAAAATATTTTATTAGGACAAAGTGAAGGCACCCTCGTGATGCCTAATGTTCATTGATTAAAGAGGACTGTAATGACTGAAGCAATTAAAATAAATGTAAATGAAAAAATGCAAAAATCTTTAGACTCATTTAAGTCTGATCTTGCAAAAATTAGAACGGGTAGAGCACACACAGGGCTTCTTGATCACATCCTCATTGATTATTATGGATCAATGATACCTATCAACCAGGTTGCTGGTGTCAATTTAGGTGATGCAAAAACAATTAATGTGCAGCCTTATGAAAAAAGTATGGTTGCTAAGGTTGAGAAAGCAATTCGCGATAGCGATCTTGGTTTGAATCCTGCGACATCTGGCGATCTCATTCGCGTCCCGATGCCAACACTCACCGAAGAACGAAGAAAAGATTTGATAAAAGTTGTGCGCACAGAAGCTGAATCAGCAAAAGTCGCAATTCGAAATATCAGACGCGATGCAAATGATTCACTAAAAAAATCTCTCAAAGAGAAAGAAATTAGCGAGGATGATGAGCGTAGATCGCAAGATGATGTACAAAAAATCACAGACAAATTTATCGCTGAAATCGATAAGCTTCTCCAGTTAAAAGAATCTGAATTACTCGCTATTTAGTGTTTAATTTCTTTCGTCCATTACAAGCGCAAGACGTATTAGTAGAAAAACCTCAACATATTGCTATTATCATGGACGGTAATGGCAGGTGGGCCAAGAAGCGTTTCATGCCGCGTATTTCTGGCCATAAAAAAGGCCTAGAGTCAGTTAGAACAGTAATTACTCAGTGTCAAAAATTAAACATTCCCTTTCTTACATTATTTGCCTTTAGTACAGAAAATTGGCTAAGACCTACTCAAGAAGTTAATTTCTTGATGTCTTTATTCCAAGACTCTATAAAAAAAGAATCCTCATCTTTAATTAAAAACAATGTTCGATTTAAGCTCATTGGTGATCGTAAGCCGTTTCCAAAAAAACTAATTGATAAAATAAAAGATCTTGAAAGCCTTACTGAAAAAAATACCGGTCTTACGCTAAGTATTGCAATTAATTATGGTGGAAGATGGGATATTGTGAATGCGGTAAATGAATTTCGAAAAAAAAATCATTTCAAAAAATTATTTACCCAAAAGCATCTTATACAAAATCTTTCTTTGAATTTCGCACCAGACCCTGATTTTTTAATAAGAACTGGCGGTGAAAAACGCATTAGTAATTTTTTAATCTGGCAATTTTCATATACCGAACTCTACTTTACTGAAACATTATGGCCTGATTTTAATGAAAAGGCTTTTATGACTGCGCTTATTGAATTTCAAAAGAGAGAGCGACGATATGGTAAAACAAGCGAGCAATTATAAATGTTGATATCTCGAATTCTTTCTGCACTCGTGATGCTTATAGTTTTTTTATCTTCTATGTTTCTATTTTCAGGAAGATATTTTTCTTTTGTGATCTATATTCCTTCGCTATTAGCTCTCTATGAGTGGTCAAAGCTTTTGTACTTTAAATCCCAAGAAAAAAAGATTTTTTTAGCAATCTCTTTGGCTTTAATTTATTTTATAGATAAATATCTTAATTCCGAATATTCAAGACTCATCCTTTTGATAGCCTCAGTTTTTTGGTTATGCATCGCGCCTTTATTTTTGATATTTAAAATCAATTTAAAAAACTTCTTTTTTAGCTCGCTTATTGGCTGGGTTTTAGTCATGCCACTCATTATTTCTTTGAATTATTTAATTGAATTGAGTCCTTGGGTTGTCCTTCTTGTTTTAACCACTATTTGGCTTGCAGATTCCGGCGCTTATTTTTTTGGTAAGCAGTTTGGAAAAAGAAAGCTTGCGCCATCCATTAGCCCAGGTAAAACATGGGAAGGGTTTGTAGGAGCGCTATTTGTCGTTTCGTTATTTTCTATTGTCATGACTTATTTTGGTTTTGTTAACTCTTATATGTCTATTTTGTTTTTTAATTTAATTTTAATCTTAAGTGTTGAAGGTGACTTATTTGAGTCATATATAAAACGAATGGCTAAAGTTAAAGATAGCGGTGATCTAATTCCTGGGCATGGAGGTGTTCTTGATCGCATAGACAGCCTTTGTTCCAGCCTTCCTCTTGCTACCTTAATCCTCATGTCGCCTGTTTTTTTTGGAAAAATAATTTAATTGGAAAATATTGTAATATTAGGTTCAACTGGAAGCATTGGTTGTAATGCTCTTCAAGTCATAAAACTTCACAAAGAAAAATATAAAATTTTTGCGCTGACAGCAAATAAAAATGTAGATTTACTGACACAGCAATGTTTGGAGTTTGAGCCTCATTATGCTGTTGCTTTAAATCAAGACGCGAATCAACAATTAAAGCAAAACCTTCTTACATCAAATTCAAAAACGATTGTATTGGAGGGTGACGAATCTATTGATTGGCTTGCTTCTCATGAAGATACAAGCACTGTAATTTCAGCGATTGTGGGAGCGGCCGGCCTTAAGCCAACCATGGCTGCTGCAAATAGCGGAAAAAAGATTTTATTAGCTAACAAGGAAACGCTTGTGATGGCGGGAGAGCTGTTTGTTAAAGCCGTAAATCATTCAAAGGCAACTTTAATACCGATTGATAGTGAACACAATGCAATTTTGCAAGTTTTGCCACAAAATAAAAAATTGAATTACAAATCAAATGGCATTAGAAAAATTTTACTGACTGCATCTGGCGGACCCTTTAGGACGTTTTCTAAAGAACAGTTGCTTCACGTGACACCCAAAGAAGCTTTACTACATCCCAATTGGGTTATGGGCAAAAAGATTACAATTGATTCCGCAACTATGATGAATAAAGGATTGGAAATTATTGAGGCCTTTTGGTTATTTGATATTCCAGCATCAGATATTGAAGTAATTATTCATCCTCAAAGTATTATTCATTCACTCGTTGAGTATATTGATGGAAGTACGCTAGCTCAGTTGGGTAATCCGGATATGCGAACTCCCATTGCTTATGCCTTAAGTCACCCAGAAAGAATTGAATCCGGAGTATTAG
>CAINIH010000050.1 GCA_903849185.1 uncultured Methylophilaceae bacterium | reverse complement strand
TAGAGTTGTAAACTTTATTTACTATATAAAAGTAAAATTAATATGAAAAAAGATATATGGCTCACCATTAAATATTAAGAACGACATATTTGATGTGAAATGGTCCTCAACAGATAGACAAATAAAAGAGATTAGATGCATTGATAGCGAGATCAATATCGCCTACCTTTTGAGCTTAGAAGTTAAAAAAGAAATTCAAAAAATCATTATTAATAAAGGAACTCCTCATGCAATATAAAGAGTTAAGACAAATTAATGTCAGCCAGCACATTGAAAAGAAAAACGGACTCTCTTATCTTTCTTGGTCGTGGGCTCTCGATCAGTTACTGCAGCTCGATAACGATGCAACATGGGAATACTTAGAGCCTAAAAAGTTTGGTGAAAGCTTGATGGTATTTTGTAAGGTGACTGCCTTTGGTAAATCGAGAACCGCACAACTCCCTGTGATGGATTTTAGAAACCGCGCGATATTAAATCCCAATGCCTATGAGGTGAATACTGCCATGCAAAGATGCTTAGCAAAGGCCATTTCACTTCATGGTATCGGTCTTTATATTTACGCAGGTGAAGATCTTCCTATAGTAGATCAAAATGTAGTGACAGATAATCCACTTATGCTGATAGCCGAAGAGGTCACCGATCAAATTAAATTAGGTAATATTAAATCAGCGCATGAACGATGCGAGGGTTTAAATCAAGAGGATAAGTTGGGCGTCTGGTCTCTATTAAACGCTAAAACAAAATTAGCGCTTAAAAAATATCTCGAAGCCTAAAAATATATGGTGGAGCTGGGGGGAACAGAGTAATTATAAATAACCCTTAATATTCAATTACTTATCAATTGAGTTAACTATCTTTACCCACACCTTTACCCACAAGAAATTTGGGGGAGGTTTTGATGCCCTGCTCCAAGTGTTTAGGGGTATTTTAGCAGGGATAGGAAATTTTACGATTTTTCTTGTCGACGAATAAATGGATTGATTAAATACTCCTTAAGCGAGTTTGTATTAGGGGTCTCGCTTAAATTAATGCCAAATTTTATCGCTTTCATTTGTGGATATGTTTTGAGGATGTATGAGCCAAATAACCTATCCCAGAAAGGAAAAATATTTCCAAAATTTGAATTGCCCTCTTTCATGTTAATAGAATGATGAATCCTGTGAAAACTGGGTGTAATAATTAAATAGCCTAATATTTTTTCAATGTGCCTTGAGATGTGGAGTGTTGTATGTGTAAACGGGGAATGAATCACCAACAAAATTGAATGGCAGAGAATAGCAATCACAGGAATATCAAAAATAACATACAAAAAAATGCCAATAAAAAATGTTGAGATTGCCTCAAACGGATGGTGGATAAAAGATGTAATTGAATTTACTTTCTTATCCGAATGATGAAGTCTGTGAAGCTTCCAAAGTAAGGGTATCGAATGGTGTAAGCGATGAGAAATATAATGAAAAAAGTCAACGAACAATATACTCATTACGAAATTAATGGGCTTCGGCATGTTCAAATTACTAATACTCATTAACTCAAAAGGTGAGATAAAGTTAACTAGCTCTAACAAGAATACCACACTGATAAAGACTCCAAGACTTTTGGATAAGAGCTCCATCAATAATGCAATACGAACTCTTGAATCTATTGGGTTTTTATTTCTAAAAGTAAGCCATTCCAATTGCGCAAATAGAAGAATACTTACTGGGGATAAGACTAAAATTAATACATCTAAATTCATAAAATATATTATACTTTAGCAATCTTCAATAGTCTCGGAGGCGGGTTATGAAAATTTCCATATCAGCATTAACTTTGTTTTGTTTATTAAACCCAATCTTCAGTATCGCTGGAGAAATTGGCCCTCCGCCTATAGTAACAGTAACCTCTCAAACTGACACGCATAATCGAGCTTATGCAGGTCTTAAATGGACACTGAATGAAGGCATTAAGCCTCAAGCAGTGCTTGGTTTTAGGCATTCTCGTACCGAATCCAATGGCGACACAGATGGCGGCGACATATCTATTTCAGCTAAATTTATTGACGGTTTCCAGTTGGGTAAATTAAGAGCTAAATACTTTAACGGCAAAGAAAATACACAAGGTGAAATTGGTGCGGGCTATGACTTCATCAATGGACTGTTTGCTGGTGTTGGCGTACATGCACCTTATTCAAATTTAGGTATAGACTTGCTTCCAACAGCTAAAGATAAGATTGAACCCTACTTCCAATTAGATACAATTAAAAGAAATAATAAACCAGCGTATATTTCCGCGCCTGTTTGTTAACTTTATAATTAATAATTTACAAAATAAAAACTAAATATCATTTCAAATGTTCCCAAAACTCCCCTTAATCCTATTAATTACTCTAGTCAGCGTCAGTATTTGCTGAAGATACTTCTAAATTTTATACAACTATACAAGCTGGCTTATCGAAAACAATTTCAACAGGTGACATGCCTGGTTTTGATCAATTTGGCAATACTGTCAATGGGAAAAGTAATGATTTAGGGTCTGGAGGAGTTGTCGGGATTGGAGTTGGAAGATATTTTAACAACAATATTCGAGGTGAAATGTCTCTAAATTATAGGGACGGACATCAATTAGATACTCCAGACACCATATACCCGAGCTATATTTACAAAGCTGATCTAAAAAGTGTAAGTATGTTTTTAAGTGGCTATTATGATTTCAATTCTATAAATTTATCAGGAAAATCTTTAACTCCTTATATAGGTGGCGGCATAGGGTGAGCTCGAAATGATATGGGCGTGACAACTATTAGTGTTAGCGGTGAAAATTTAACTTCGATAGAGGGTAAAAATGTTACAGAATTTGCGTGGAAATTAGGGGCGGGTGCTAATTTAAATTTAACAGAAAAATGTTCGCTTGATTTGAATTATCAATTTGTGGATTTGGGGAAATTTAAATCGGGCTCCTTGGTATCAAACACAATGACAAATATGCATAAACCTTTCGAAGGTGATTATCGAACAAATGAGCTTACTATCGGATTACGCTATAAGTTTTAAAAGCCTTTTATAGCTTTTCTAAAAGCCACTCATCGTAGTGGCTTTTTTATTGCCTGTTACTTTTGTGGGTATAAAAAACTACCTCTCGCTGACTTCTAACTCTAGTAATTTTTCAGAACGGTATTACAGCAGGCGCATCTAAAGAGTAAGTAAAGGTATCACCAAACAAAGGAAGCGTTGCTCTAAAGGTAGTGCTATAGAGAGTATTGCTTTCTGTGTTAATTTCCATTTTTACACATTGCCATTTAGTATCGTCGCCCGGATACCACATATGCTGACAAACCTCTAACGAATGTTTTCCTGGTTGCACTTCTTGGGTAAAGGCTGGCTCTTCTTTTGAAAACCTTCCCATCTTTTGTGAATCAAGATAAATAGTTCCCATAGCACCATCTCTGTCTTGAAAGATAGTCTTGAAGTGAGAGGAAACGGTAATCCTTGCAGAATTCGGAATTGTTTGCATTTCTTTAAAAGGATGAAAGCCTTCTTCAGCTTCTACATAACTTGAAATTGAAGATAGAAGAATTACTAAACCCAAAGTCCTTTTAATCATCTAGTGATTCTTGTAATTCCAGTAGGTGAAGTTAAGATTGATACTTCTTCACCAACACTAAACGCTCCTT
>CAINIH010000049.1 GCA_903849185.1 uncultured Methylophilaceae bacterium | reverse complement strand
AATGTAAAGTATACTTTACATTTTTAAATAGGATTGTTATACTCCGCTTTATGAATATGGTCGATATTGGACGCACAGTAAAAGAAAAGAGAGGTTTATTAAACTTGTCTCAAGCTAAGCTTGCGTCCTTATCGCAAGTATCCAGAGTCACCATTAATGCTTTAGAAAATGCCCAATTAAAAGAAATAGGTGTGACTAAACTTTTATCCATTATGAAATCACTTGATATGACATTCGACTTTAAACATAACAGTGAACCCCATAAAGTTTTAATTCAAATGACGAATAGTGCAAACGTGAGCTATAAAGATTTACTCACGCCTACTGTGTTTAAAAATGCATTAGTCAAGGCAACCATGCCAAAAAAATATATGGGCAATATGATGTATTTCTTTGATGAAGCGCCAGAAAGTATGGTGAATAAAACCATTCAAGCTGTTGCATCATTAAAGAAGATGGAACCTCTCATTATTAAAAATAATGCTAAAAAAATAGCGCAAGAAATTAAATCACCAAGATCCATGTGGTATGACAATAAGTAAATTACATTTTCTGGAAGGTGCCTAGCAAAGCTGATTGAAGGTGAGGTCATTGAAGATTTGACTGCTCAATAAAATACTTTTTTACGTCTAAAGATTTAGACAAATGAATTATGTCATCATTCGTGCGCCAAAAGCCATAGAGGTTGATGAATTTTTAGCCGCTGATGCCAAGCGAAGCTCACTTGCACGCCACAGAGATTTGCAGGCTCCTAAAATCTGAATGAAATGAGGTGTGTATATTTAAACTTTATAAAGCACTGATATGCTGGTTAATTCTAATCAATAACTCTTCAAAGCTTGGCTGCTCTTTGTAATACAAACTTGCTACAGATTGATACTCAGACTCAAATAGCCTCCGCTCTCTCATATCGAGTAAAAGAAATGCTGGATTTTCGGCGATCACTAAATTGTCAGCCACAGCAAATCGCTCCGTTTTTCTCGTTTGATAACGATCAGTCTTAATAAACTCTAAAACGGGTTGGTATGCTAAAAGACAGTATAGATCGTAGTAATGTCTTAAAAAATTTTTAGGAAACCCTTTACCATTTTTATACTGGCGATACTTTGTAGAAATAGTCTGCAACTTTTCTACAAAAGTGTATTCGGGTAAGTAGCACAAGACGCTTTTAGCCCTATTGTCATCAATATGATTGACGTATTCAATTGCATAATCATAAGCCCATGATGAAATGTCGACCTGTTTATTGGGCGTTGTGTCATCAAAGCCCAGCTCCAACAGAACACCATCTTTTATACCGCCTAATGATGGTGTGATAGGTATGTAATTTAAGCGAACTCCCCCACTACGCATTTTTTCTTTTTCATCAAATGCATAATCTCGCTCTACCTCTTCGATACCAGGAATGTCCAAATGACTAGCAACCCAATCGTAAAAATCAGCGCGAGATTGAATATGTGATGCTTTATCGTGATTTTTTTTAGTCTTCACTACCATGTCAGTAGGTGGCTCAATTCGAATATCAATGTCTTCAGAAAATCGATGGATTAAACCAAATCCTTTTGACAGTGAAGTGCCCCCTTTTAATTCGAACTGAAAGCCTTGTTGCTGTAATCCCCACAAACAATGCATAATCCAATAATCTTTTTCAACTAAAGTGGGCTCAATTCCCATGGTATCTGATACAGTCGCAATCAGATCCTTAAAATTTTTATGTTCATGTAGTAACATTACACACTGACATCCTCTCGTTTATTCAACCAAGACAGAATTTTTTTCTTTGTTTTTTCAGCACCATAAGTGCTAACTGTTTTTTGCAATTTAGTCACTTCAAGCTGACTCAGATATTGTTCTGCATGAGCCAATACATCACCTTTATTTTCAGCTAACGAATCAAGATTATTCAACAGATCAACGAGCAAGAACGCCTTATCCAATTTCTTTGGGAAACGGGGCTTCATACGAAATTCAAAACTTCTGTTACCCAATTTAAAAACACCATGTCTTTTATGGTTATATACAACTGTCTTGTTATATAACTGAGTTGTCCCTAGTCCTAATGAGTTATAACTATTAGGTGAGAGTAGTAAAAAATTCCGATCTTTTAAAAAGGCAGTTACTAAATCTTTTTCTTTTGGAGGAGTCCTGCCAAATACCGAAGATTTTGGTACGTAATAAAGCCCTTGAGCAAGTTTTTCAACATCCCCAAAATCCAATAATTGCTTTAAATGTCGATCGACAGCATTAGAGTCAGTTAGCAAGTCCTCTCGTCTATATACATGGCCTTTTTTCAAGGACAAACGAAGCCTTTCTAAAGCTCGATCTTTTTGCCCAGAACAAGGCCCGAATGACAATTTAAGTGTATTTTTTTGCATGTTTTTTCATTAAAATATCATGCACATTAACATACAAACAATCTAATAACAACTTAATCTATTATCTTGGTTAGAACGCCAAATTGATATGAAATGAGATAGACAAGCTTCCTGGACAACCCTATCTAGTTATCCTAAAAATACGGTCATAAAAAGTGTTTTGATAACACATGTCATGTTAAAAAAACGAACTCAACCAATTTTGAACTCAAGCTTAAAATGGTCATTCATTTAAATGAAGTTATAATTCGAATATTAATTTACCTACTGGATTAAGCATTGAAAACAACAGCAGAGCGTGTTGAATACATGATGAAAATACTCCATATTGAAGGCCAGACTGAGTTTGGACTCCTTTGTGGGGCATCTCGTAGTGTTGTGAATCAATGGTTATCAGGTCGCATAAAAAATATCGATCCCAGATATGCTTTTAAACTAGAAGACTCATCTGCTTTCTCAGCTCGGTGGATCATGCTCGGAGAAGGCAAAATCAAAAAATAACTTATTTTTCTACTTTCATAAAAGCCACTTTTTAGTGGCTTTTTTTTAATTAATATGTTTAGAGAACTTGACAGATTATGTTTAGAGTT
>CAINIH010000048.1 GCA_903849185.1 uncultured Methylophilaceae bacterium | reverse complement strand
GTCTTTTAGGAGTTGAAATACCATATCATTAAAGAAAGGGCTAAATGAGGGCATAGAAGGCCCAGCCACTTTAATTTTTTTAAGTCGTGCAATGTTAAAAGTCATAGCCCAAATATTTAAGAATACTTCTAATGCTTGATGACTAAAGCCGGTCATTTCAATTTCAATGGATGCAATGTGGGATTGGTAGCCCAGCAAAGTAAGATCTAAGAGTTCTCTCCATTGTAAGTAAATATCTTCCTGATCAATGAGCACCAGTTTGAGATTAAATTTAATATTGTGGTTAATTAAATCATCTAAGAATGTAGGACTAAATTCACTGATGCGATTGGATGGAATAAGAATACTGGCATCTTGAATGTGATGCTGGCGACACATTTCAACTACACCCATGGGGTCTTCGATTAAATCTTCAATGGTCAAACTTAATCCAAAAAAGTGACGCGGGATTTTATGGTTTTTTGGGGGGGTATGTCCGTGACTAAAAAAAAGCTTGGGACTTAAAATGAGTAAAAAAGCATTCTTAAGAAATGTGGGATTGAAAAAAGAAAACTTTTTAAACATGGTGTCTATTATAACTTTAAGATTTAGTATTTAAGAGATAAAAAAAGGGCGCTTAAAAAGCGCCCTTGAGAAGCCACTACTTTCAGGATATTTTATTTATGATATGCCTGTTCGCCGTGTTCAGCGATGTCTAAGCCTTCACGCTCAGCATCGGGTTTCACACGTAAACCAATCGTCATATCGATAAGTTTTAACGCTACATAAGATACGGTTGCAGATACTACGATTGCTGTACCCACTGCCCAAAGTTGAGAGATCACTTGTGCATGCATATCGAATTCACCTACTTTATTTGCAACGTAATCATAAACCCCTGTACCACCTAAAGCTGGACTCACGAATACACCGGTCATGATTGCACCGAAGATACCACCGATACCGTGTACACCGAATACGTCGAGCGTGTCGTCGTAACCGAATGCACTTTTAACTTTAGATACAAAGAATAAACATAGAGGCGCTACACCTGCTCCGATGATGAGTGCACCCATAGGGCCCACGAATCCACATGCTGGCGTAATGGCTACAAGACCTGCTACTGCACCTGATGCTGCACCTAACATTGATGGTTTTGATTTTAAGATCCATTCAAATGCCATCCATGAAAGTGTTGCAGCAGCCGTTGCAAGCATCGTGTTTACGAATGCTAATGCTGCTAAGCCTGTTGCTTCAAGATTTGAACCCGCATTGAAACCAAACCAACCCACCCATAGTAATGATGCACCTACCATTGTTAATGTAAGGCTGTGTGGAGGCATCGCTTCTTTGCCGTAACCAATTCTCTTACCTAATACTAAAGCTGCTACAAGTGCTGCAATACCTGCATTAATATGAACGACTGTACCACCCGCAAAGTCGAGTGCACCTTTCGCCCATAACCAACCAGCGTTTGCTGATACAGTTTCAAGTGTTTTTGCACTTGTGATTGCATCTGGACCATCCCAATACCACACCATGTGTGCCATGGGTAAGTATGCAAATGTGAACCAAAGTCCAATGAAGAGAAGAATCGCTGAAAATTTCATACGTTCTGCAAACGCACCAATGATCAATGCTGGTGTAATCGCAGCGAAAGTTAATTGGAACGCTACGAAAATATACTCAGGAATGACCACACCTTTACTGAACGTTGCCGCTACAGAGTCAGGTGTAATACCACCTAAGAATACTTTGCTTAAGCCACCAAAGACTTGATGAAATAAACCGCCTTGAATATCTGTGCCGCCTGAGAATGCCACACTGTAACCGTAGATCGCCCATAACACACCACAAAGCGAGAAGATCACAAATGTTTGCATTAAGACAGACAACATATTTTTTGATCGGACTAAGCCACCGTAGAAAAGTGCTAAGCCAGGGATTGTCATAAGCGTCACTAAAAGTGTTGCTACGATCATCCATGAAGTATCACCTTTGTTAGGAACCGGTGCAGGAGGCTCATCTTTTTTTGCTTCAGCAGGTTTTTCAGCAGGCGTTGCATCTGCCACTAAAGTTACAGCGTCAGCAGCTTTCACTGAAGTTGCTTCATCAGCAAAACTAACACTTGTCATACCTAAGAAGTTTAGGCATAAGAAGCTAATTAATGCGAAAGTTGATAATAGTTTTTTCATAATTTGATCCTCTGATTAAAGAGCGTCCTCCCCAGTTTCACCAGTTCGTATGCGATAAACTTCTTCAAGTTCCATCACAAAAATTTTGCCATCACCGATTTTGCCGGTAAGTGCTGATTTTTGAATCGCCTCAACTGCGCGCTTGAGTAATTTATTCGGGATTGCTGCTTCGATTTTTACTTTAGGTAAAAAGTCGATGACGTATTCGGCGCCGCGATAAAGTTCCGTATGGCCTTTTTGACGACCAAAACCTTTGACTTCGGTCACTGTGATTCCCTGAACTCCAATTGAAGAGAGGGCTTCACGAACTTCATCTAGCTTAAATGGCTTGATGATTGCTGTTACAAATTTCATGTTAATTCCCCTTGAGGTTTATAAAAAATCAAGAAAGGGCCTTGGCCTTAGGCCCTATTCTTAACAATTGCTTTTAGAACGTTTTTTGTACGTATACTGTACCTGTGCTATCACCGATGTTCTTACTATCGTAAGTCCAGTTATTTGCTTTTGTTGTAGCCTTGGTCCAATAACCACCAACATTAACGCCATTAGAAAAAGCTTTAGTTAAACCAAGTTTATAGTCGGTATAACTAGGGTCAGAATTGCCAACTAATCCTGCTGCATCATCACTAAATTCTTGACGTGCGACGTGGATAATTCCACTAATGCCAGATGCTAAACCATCTTTAACGCCCAACATATCGCTGATGGGTGGAGTCAAGTTAAGCTCCGCATAGTAAGTGCCTTTTTGATCACTATTTGCATTAGAAGAGCCAGTTCCCCATGCTGTGTTATTAACAACCGCAGAGATTTTTGCTTGAGCCCAAGCATAATTTAAAGCGCCATAAACTTCCGTTGTGTTTGCAGTGTGCGCGCCTATAGCCATATTGCGATGGCCTGGGTAGTAATATTCAAGAATACCCAAATCAACTCCTAAGCCAGCTATTGGAGACTTGTCATCAAAAGTATAACGATAGCCACCGTACCAATCAGTTTCAAGACTTCCGCCAGATTGATACAATTTACCTGTATTTAACCCATCAGCGCCGTCAGTTAACCAGCTAACATTTGAAGCCCAAGCACCCAAATAAAAACCGCTTGAGTGAGTGAAATCAATGCCACCTTGAATGGCTGGATCACGGTTTGTTTGTGTGAGCCCACGGAAAATATATTGACTATAAAGACCCACGTTATAAGCCAATGTATAGTCCGGTGCTGGAGCAGCATCAGCTGCAAAAACAAATGAAGGTGCTGCAAGAGCTCCTAATACTGCTGTTGTAATTAGCGATTTACGCATTTTTAAAACTCCTTAGTTAAAATTTTCTGAAAATAATGTGACTAGTTATTATTATATTCACACAATAATATAAGCAATTACTGTGCCAACTTGACAAGTATCATAAAAAACAATGACTTAGTCAATACCGCCATAGATAGCATAGGGCTAATATGCACTTAAATAAGGGTTTAAATCTGATAAACTATTGAATCATAAGGAAATTTATCATGTTAAATAATGAAAAATTAAGCGAAATATCTAATAAAATCAGAGAGATAGTGAAGGATTCACCCTTGCCTGATATTGAAAAGAATATCGACGCACTATTAAAGGGCATGTTCACTAAAATGGAGCTTGTAACCCGCGAAGAATTCGATGTTCAAACAGAAGTCTTAAAACGCACTCGTCAAAAATTAGAAGAGTTAGAAAAGAAACTCTCTGAGATTGAGGCCCGTAAAAAATAATGATCTATTGGTTTCTTGTTACACTTTAGGCTTCAAACATGCCTAAGACCTCTTTAAAAATTCAATGCCACAGGATTTCATGACCGATCAAGAAAAAATACTCAGAAAACTTTTAGCTGAACGTATTTTATTGTTGGATGGCGCGATGGGCACCATGATCCAACAACATAAGCTTACCGAAGAAGATTATCGCGGCGGTCAAGATGGTCGCTTTGCAAAATTTTCAGGACCAGAAGGCAAGCGTGAACTTTTTCTTAAAGGCAATAACGAGTTATTAAGTCTTACTCAACCACACATTATTCAAGGCATTCACGAAGCCTATCTAGAAGCAGGTTCCGATATTATTGAAACGAATACTTTTGGCGCAACTGAAATTGCACAAGAAGATTATGCGATGTCAGATTTAGCTTATGAAATGAATTTAGCGTCTGCCAAATTAGCGCGCCAAGCAGTTGAAAAATTTTCAACGAAAGAAAAACCGAGATTTGTAGCAGGTGCAGTTGGACCTACTCCCAAAACCGCATCGATTTCACCGGATGTGAATGATCCCGCAGCACGCAATATTACATTTGAAGAATTAAAAAATAGTTATTTCAATCAAGTGAAGGCATTAGTTGAAGGTGGCGTCGATATTCTTCTTGTTGAAACCATTTTTGATACATTAAATTGTAAGGCGGCACTTTTTGCGATCGAAACTTATTTTGAAGAAAATAAAATACGCTTACCGATCATGCTGTCAGGTACGGTCACAGACGCCTCGGGTCGAATTTTATCTGGTCAAACAGTCGCGGCATTTTGGAATTCAGTGCGCCATGCAAAACCGATGACCATTGGGCTTAATTGCGCATTAGGTGCAGCACTCATGAGACCCTATGCTGAAGAATTATCAAACATTGCAGATACTTATATTTGTATTTATCCTAATGCAGGCTTACCGAACCCCATGTCAGATACAGGATTTGATGAGAAACCAAAAGACACTTCGTCATTAATAAAAGAATTTGCAACAAGTGGTTTCGTGAATATTGCGGGCGGTTGTTGTGGGACCACACCTGAACATATTAAGGCGATTGCGAATGAAATAAAAAATATCAAGCCTCGAGACATTCCAAGCGTTGAAACAGTGACAAGACTTTCAGGTCTCGAATCATTTTTAATTAAAGATGATTCTTTATTTGTGAATGTGGGCGAACGAACCAATGTGACAGGCTCAAAAGCATTTGCGAATTTAATTATTAACGAAAAATATGATGAAGCTTTATCTGTCGCGCGTCAGCAAGTAGAGAATGGCGCACAGATTATCGATATCAATATGGATGAAGGGATGCTTGATGCTGTTAAAGCGATGAAGCATTTCTTAAATCTCGTGGCATCAGAACCTGATATTGCACGCATCCCTATCATGATTGATTCATCAAAATGGGATGTGATTGAAGCCGGTCTCCAGTGTGTCCAAGGTAAAGCGATTGTAAATTCGATTTCACTGAAAGAAGGCGAAGCTGAATTTATTCGACAAGCCAAATTATGTAGACGTTATGGTGCAGCTGTGATTGTGATGGCTTTCGATGAAAAAGGACAAGCAGATACTTTTAAACGAAAAACAGAAATTTGTAAGCGCGCTTACGACTTATTAATTTCAAAAATTAATTTCCCGCCCGAAGATATTATTTTTGATCCAAATATTTTTGCGATCGCGACAGGGATTGAAGAGCACAATAATTACGCTGTTGATTTTATTAATGCCACGAGATGGATCAAAGAAAATCTTCCACACGCAAAAATTTCAGGTGGCGTTTCCAATGTGAGTTTTAGTTTTAGAGGCAACGATGCCGCACGAGAAGCGATTCATACAGTCTTTTTATATCACGCGATTAAAGCTGGATTATCGATGGGGATTGTGAATGCCGGGATGATGGGTGTTTATGATGATCTTGACCCAGAACTTAAAGAGCGCGTTGAAGATGTTGTCCTTAATCGAAGACTTGATGCTACAGAAAGAATGATTGAAATTGCAGGGACTTTAAAAGGAAGTAAAAAAGAAGTTCAAACGCTTAATTGGCGTGGTACCGGAACCGAACCTATTTCAGTGAATAAAAGACTTGAATATGCATTGGTACATGGCATCACAGATTTTATTGTAGAAGATACTGAAGAAGCACGATTAGAAGCGATGCAAAAAAATGGACGACCGATTCATGTGATCGAAGGTCCCTTGATGGATGGCATGAATGTGGTGGGCGATTTATTTGCACAAGGCAAAATGTTTTTACCGCAAGTAGTGAAATCAGCACGTGTCATGAAGCAGGCTGTGGCACATTTAGTTCCTTTCATTGAAGAAGAAAAAAAATTAGAAGAAGAAAGAACGGGCGTTGTTTCAAAACCTAAGGGCAAAATGCTCATTGCAACCGTCAAAGGTGATGTGCATGACATTGGTAAAAATATTGTGTCAGTTGTCTTGCAATGTAATAACTTTGAAGTGATTAACATGGGCGTCATGGTGCCGTGTTCAGAAATTTTAGAGATGGCTAAAAAAGAAAATGTCGACATTATTGGTTTGTCGGGACTTATTACACCATCATTAGAAGAAATGACACATGTCGCAAAAGAAATGCAACGTGATCCTCACTTTAGAGGATTGAAAACACCACTTCTCATTGGAGGTGCCACGACCTCTCGCGCTCATACGGCGGTTAAAATTGCACCGCATTATGATGGGCCAGTGATTTATGTGCCTGATGCATCAAGATCTGTAGCGGTGATGCAATCTCTTTTAACCCCTGAACAAAAAGATCAATATATCAGTAATATTGAAAAAGATTATGCGCGTGCACGCGATCAACATGCCAATAAAAAAGGCGTCAAATTATTAACGCTTCAAGAAGCAAGACTTAATAAATTAAAACTTCAATTTGATAAAGCATACACTCCTAAAACTCCTAAATTTATTGGTAAGCGTGTATTTAAAAATATCGATTTAAATTTAATCGCACCTTACATTGATTGGAGCCCATTTTTCCAGACATGGGACTTGGTAGGTTTTTATCCGGCCATACTTAATGATCCTATTGTGGGTCAGAGTGCTACACAAGTTTTCAATGAAGCACAAACCATGCTTACAAAACTCATCAACAACCGAGCGCTTGTGGCCAATGGTGTGGTGGCTTTTTATCCGGCCAATAGCGTGGAAGATGATATTGAAATTTATGAAGATGAATCACGGACAAAAACTTTATTCACATACTATGGCTTAAGACAGCAATCTGAAAAACCTAAAGTCGATAACGTACAAAAACCTAATCAGTGTTTATCTGACTTTATTGCACCTAAATCATCAAACATTAAAGACTATATTGGTATCTTTGCCGTGACGAGCGGATTGGGTATGGAAAAATATGAAGAAACATTTAAAAATAAAAATGATGACTACAGTAGCATCATGTTTAAAACTTTGGCCGATCGTTTAGCTGAAGCATTTGCTGAATATATGCATGAGCGCGTCAGAAAAGATTTATGGGGTTATGTGACAGATGAAAATTTAGATAAAGCATCACTCATTAAAGAAGATTATCAAGGTATTCGACCAGCACCCGGATATCCTGCGTGTCCTGATCATACTGTTAAAAAAGATATTTTTACGCAATTAAAGTTAGATGAAATCGATATGCATCTCACTGATTCATTTGCGATGACACCTGCTGCATCAGTTTCAGGTTTTTATTTTGCACATCCAGAAGCGCAGTATTTTAGTGTCGATAAAATTGGCGATGATCAATTAAAAGATATGGCTAAGCGTCGAGATGTATCGATTGAATTTTTAAAAAAATGGTTAGCGCCTAATTTATAAGACAACAAAAATGCATATTCATATCTTAGGTATTTGCGGAACATTTATGGGTGGCGTGGCCTCCCTTGCTAAAGCTTCTGGTTATAAAGTGACTGGTTGCGATACCAATGTTTATCCACCGATGAGCACCCAATTAGAAAGTATTGGTATTGAGCTCATCGAAGGATTTGATAAAAAGCAAACTGAATTAAAGCCTGATCTATATGTGATTGGGAATGTGGTATCTCGTGGCAATCCTTTGATGGAAGAAATTATGAATCAGGGCTTGCCTTATATTTCAGGGCCGCAATGGCTTTATGAAGCAATCTTAAAAGATAAATGGGTGCTAGCGGTTGCGGGTACACATGGCAAAACAACTACAACATCCATGCTTGCTTGGATTTTAGAATTTAATGGCTACGCACCAGGCTTTCTCATTGGTGGTGTGCCACTTAATTTTGACGGCTCAGCCCGTTTGCCACAAAAAAATAAATCGAATGAAGCTTCACCTTTCTTTGTGATTGAAGCAGACGAATATGACACGGCTTTTTTTGATAAACGATCTAAGTTTGTCCATTACCATCCAAAGACCGCGATTTTAAATAATCTTGAATATGATCATGCAGATATATTCCCAGACCTTCATGCGATTGAAACGCAATTTCATCATATGGTGCGCATGGTGCCTGGCATTGGACGTGTCATTATTAATGGTGAAGAAGACAGCTTAAAAAGAGTGATTGAAAGAGGCTGTTGGTCAGAAAAAGTTTACATTGGAAGTCCGCAAGGCTTGTCGATTGGTCAAGTGAATCAAGACCAATCATTTGAAATTTTGAATCTTGGTCAATTAATAGGCACTTTATCTTGGGATCTTTTAGGTCATCATAATCGTATGAATGCACTTGCTGCGATTGCAGCATCACATCACGTAGGCGTTAAATTTGAAGATGCGATAGAAGCGTTACAAACATTCAAAAACGTAAAACGTAGAATGGAATGTATCGGTGAAAAAAGTGGTATCACGATTTACGATGATTTTGCGCATCATCCAGCAGCGATATCCACAACGCTTGCAGGTTTACGTGCGAAAGTGGGCAAAGCAAGAATCATTGCAGTTCTAGAACCAAGATCTAATACGATGAAATTAGGCACGATGAAGAACGCACTGCCTGAGAGTTTAAAGGATGCAGATAAAATATTTTGTTATGGTGAAAAATTAACTTGGAATGCCGAAGAAGCATTAACCCCTATCAAAGACAAATCATTAGTGGGGCATGATATGAAAAATTTTGTCGCAGCTATTTTAAAAGAAGCGAAATCAGGCGACCATATTCTCGTCATGAGTAATGGTAGTTTTAATGGCATTCATCAAACTTTATTAAAAGGGATAGCTTAAGTTATGCCCACAGATGAAAGTCTATATAAGAATAATATTCTTAAGCTTTCTATTCTTTTATCTTTTGTATTACATTTTTTAGCCATTCAACTTATACACTTTAAACCTACAAAGCCCTTTCAAAATCAGCTTTCCCAAATTGAGGTTGTTTTAACCAACTCCAAAGATAATCGTCAAGTTGATGCTGATGTTTTGGGGCAAAGTAATTCTAATAAGGGCGGCAATATAGAAAAGGACGTCCATAAAAAGACACCATTACCTATCGTCACTGAAAATAAAAATACTTTTCAACTTAATAATCGTGGTGATCAACCTATAGTTGGAAAAGCTTCAAGTTCTTCGCAAGAAAAAATTGTAAAAAAAGAAGCGCCCACATTAAATGAGCCCAAAGCAGTTCAACAGCCGAAAGAATCAAAAGTCATCAATAAATCGATTAGTAAAGAAGATGTTTTGGCGAGTGCGAGTGAAATAAGCGCATCAGATGCTGCTCTATCAAATCAAACTTCTAATTTTGAGAAACAGCCTAGACGAAAATATATTGGTGCACGTACCAAAGAATATAAATACGCACTTTATGCAGAAGCGTGGCGACAAAAAGTGGAAACCTTAGGTAATATGAATTATCCAGAGGAAGCGCGTGAAAAGAAATTTTCAGGTCAATTGAGAATGACGGTTTCTTTAAAGCCTGACGGAAGAATTGATAATATTGAAATTAATCAAAGCTCAGGATTTAAAATACTAGATGAAGCTGCCCGAAAAATTGTGGAATTAGGCGCACCCTATGCACCTTTCCCTGAAGATATTAGAAAAGAAGTGGATATATTAAGCATTACAAGAACTTGGACTTTTACGAAAGACGACACCTTGTCATCTCAATAAATGAATTATTACAAACATCATATTTTCTTTTGTTTAAATCAGCGCGATGATGGCGAAGCTTGCTGCGCAGATAAAGGCAGTGAGACTATGTTTATGTATATGAAATCGAAAATTAAATCGCTCGATTTAAATGGTGAATCAAAGGTAAGAATTAATCGAGCAGGCTGTTTTGATCGTTGTGGCGAAGGGCCTTTGCTTGTGATTTATCCGGAAGCTACTTGGTATAACTTTATCGACGAACAAGATATCGATGAAATTATCGAAAGCCATATTCAACAAGGAAAAGTTGTGACGCGCTTATTAGCTTAAAGACTGATTAAGTAATGTAATCAGCTCTTTTTTTTCTTGTGCCGATATAGTTTGATGTAAACCATCTCTTAACTTTTCTCCCCAATGTGAATTTGGAAAGTGCGCATCCTCTTTAAAGCGGGGAATGATATGCCAGTGAATATGTGGGGTTTTATTGCCTAAGCTTGCTAAGTTAATTTTTGCAGGATTAAAAATTTTTCTTAAAACTGTTTCAACTTTAAATACACAACGCATGATGTTAAATTGAAGCGCTTCATCTAAGTCAGTCATTTCTTTTTGATGGGCAATCAATTCAACACGACAGTAACCTTTATAATCTGGATGATCTAATAGAACTACACGAAGTGTGTTGTCATTCCAGATAATTTCCCCATCAAGACCATTACAAATTGCACATGACATGATTTAGGACACCTGAAGCATACGATCAAGCGTTAACTTAGCTAATTTTGCTTCATGTTCAGGGACTTTAATAATATTGACAGGTTTGTAGTTGACAATATTTTCTAGACACCACGCAAGGTGTTGAGGATCGATACGTGCCATGGTTGAACATTCACAAATGACATGCGACATAAATTGCACAAGCTTGCCTTCAGATTTCATTTGATTAGCAAGACGATTGACTAAATTAAGTTCAGTACCCACAAGCCACTTGGTCCCTTGAGGCGCTTCAGTAATGGTTTTTAAAATGTATTCAGTGGAACCCACATAATCTGAATGAGAGCAGACTTCAAAAGGACATTCGGGATGAGAAATGACTTTGCCATCGGGATGCTGTTCTCTAAAGCGTTCAATATTTTGAAGACGAAACATTTGATGGACGGCACAATGACCTTTCCATAAAAAAATCTTCGCTTTTTTAATTTGTGCTTCAGTAAGTCCTCCAAGTGGAAGATCAGGATCCCATACAGGCATCTCATCTAAGGGAATACCCATTTTGTGACCACTCCAACGACCTAGATTTTGATCAGGGAAAAATAAAACTTTTTCACGTTGTTTAAATGACCATTCAATAATTTTTGTGGCATTAGTTGAAGTGCAGACAATCCCACCATGTTCACCACAGAAAGCTTTGAGGTCTGCTGCAGAATTAATATAGGTGACAGGGGTTATGACTTCATCAAATGAAAGTACTTTTGAAAGTTCTCGATAACTTCTTTCCACTTTGCTTAAGTTCGCCATATCTGCCATTGAGCATCCCGCGGCTAGATCTGGAAGAATCGTCATTTGATCAGGTCTCGATAGAATGTTTGCAACTTCAGCCATGAAGTGCACACCTAAAAATACAATATATTTAGCGTCAAGAGATTCAACGACGCGAGAAAGTTTAAGGGAGTCACCTGTGTAATCTGCATGTCGATACACGGATTCATGTTGATAATGATGACCTAAGATGACTAAATCTTTACCCAGTTTATTTTTGGCTGCAATAATTCTTTGTTGGCAATCGTCATCGCTGATAGATTCAAACGCATTAAATTTAATTTGAGCAACTTGCATAGAATGTCTATTTTACAGTTTTAGTTGATGAATTTCGGCTAATTTTTTAATGGCCTCGACATTAGTCCAAGAAAAAACTTTATCCATGGCATCACGCCAATCGACCCATCGATATTGCACATGCTCATCTTTTGATAATTGAATAGGTATGGTTGCTGGGACTTTAAGCCCAAAGATATGTTCTGTATTGTGAGTCACATCAGGGGCATAACGATATCGCCAATGCGTGTAAATTTCATAAATGTGGGAAAGTTTCCAATCTTCAAGATCATACTGGCTTGTATTGATTCCCGTTTCTTCAAATACTTCTCTTATAGCAGCATCTCTTGGTGTTTCGTTCTCTTCTAAACTTCCTGTGACAGATTGCCAGAAACCTTTCTTATCAGCACGCTCCATAAGTAGCACTTTAAAATCTTCTGTATAAATTAATATAAGAGAGGAAATAGGTTTTTTAAAAGCCATATTTAAATCTTAGGCAATCTGAAAACAACACTTTCTTCAACGCCTGGAAGTTCACGGATATGAGCTTTTGTAAGTGATTCAATTTTGTTTACAATATTTTTAACGCTGATCTCCGGTGCCGAAGCCCCTGCTGAAATACCAATATTTTTTTTATTAAGAAGCCAGGATGACTGAAGTGCATCTTCATGATCAATCATATAAGCTTCAACGCCTTCTCTTAAAGCTAACTCTTTGAGACGATTTGAATTAGAACTATTCTGAGAGCCCACAATAATAATGAGATCACATAAGCCACTTATTTCTTTTACTGCATCTTGTCTATTTTGTGTGGCATAACAAATGTCATCACTTTTAGGTCCTTGGATATTTGGGTATTTTGTTTTTAAAGCTTCAATGATTGCTTTTGTGTCGTCAATCGATAGTGTGGTTTGGGTCACATAGGCAATCTTGTCGGGATGATCAACGATTAAATGTTTAACATCTTCAATCGTTTCGATTAAGTGCATTTTGCGATTTGTATGATGCTCTTCAATTTGGCCCATCGTGCCTTCTACTTCGGGATGACCTTTATGTCCAATCATAATAATGTCCATACCTTGATTGAGCATTTTATTTACTTCGACGTGAACTTTAGTAACTAATGGACAAGTGGCATCGATCGGTATGAGTTCGCGTGATTTTGCTTCTTCACGAATGGCTTTTGAAATACCATGAGCACTAAAAATGACATGAGATCCTTTAGGTACATCATTAAGATCTTCAATAAAAACGGCACCTTTTATTTTTAAATCGTTGATGACATATTGGTTATGTACCACTTCGTGTCGCACATAAATAGGTTTTCCGTATTGAGATAATGCTTCTTCGACGATTTGAATCGCTCGATCTACGCCTGCACAAAAGCCGCGAGGATTAGCTAAAAGGATATTAATTTTATCTGCCATAGATTGTATTTTAGGGCTTTTGATAGTGATGACTTATTATTTTATTCCTGATTGTCCATGTATAATTCGTTTTATTCAAGATGGATACCTAATCTTATGAAAAATACAGCAACCTTATTAATTACATGCCCTGATACCAAAGGTATTGTGGCGGCTATCGCAGATTTTTTATATCAACATAATGCAAATATTTTGCATGCTGATCAACACCAAGACGCTGAAAATAGCCTCTTCCTTATGCGTGTGGAATGGGACTTAAAAGATTTTTCATTGGATGAAGCTTCTTTTGCAAAGGCTTTTGATAGCATCGCCAAAACTTATAAGATGACATGGGAATTAAAGCTTTCTAAAGACAAACCCCGTATGGCTATTATGGTGTCGCAATACGATCATTGTTTAGCAGATTTACTTCATCGCTACAAGAATAATGAGCTTCAATGCGACATTCCACTTATTATTAGTAATCATCTAGACACCCAAAAACTCGCTGAATTTTATGGCATTCCTTTTTTTCATATTCCGGTTGAAAAAGATAAAAAGAAAGAAGCCGAAGCAAAGCAATTTGAATTGTTTGATAAGTATCAAGTCGACTTCATTGTGCTCGCACGCTATATGCAAATTTTAAGCGAAGATTTTGTAAAGCGTTATCCACAGCGCGTTATTAATATTCACCATTCTTTCTTACCCGCCTTTATTGGTGCAAGACCTTATCATCGCGCTTTTGAGCGAGGGGTTAAGTTGATTGGTGCAACAAGCCACTACGTCACCGAAGTATTAGATGAAGGCCCGATTATCGAGCAAGATATTGATCGCATTTCTCATCGTGACCAAGTCGAAGACCTTATTCAAAAAGGCAGAGATTTAGAGCGAATTGTTTTATCTAAAGCAGTGCGTTGGCATATTGAGAATCGCATTCTCATCTATGCAAATAAAACCGTTATTTTTGATTAAAGCGGGATTTTCTTTTCGAGCTTAAATAGATCGCTCGATTTCTCACGTGTTCTAACTTCAAAAACTTTATCTCGATCTACCATCACCTCAGCAGCACGACCGCGAGAGTTGTAATTTGAACTCATGCTCATGCCATAAGCACCTGCTGACATAATACAAATAAGATCATTTTCTTTTAATTTTAATGATCGATTTTTTGCAATAAAGTCACCACTCTCACATACAGGACCAACAACATCAAATGATTGAGATTTTGTATCATGTTCATGTACTACTTTAATCTCGTGATAAGCATCATATAAAGTAGGTCGCATGAGATCGTTCATTGCAGCATCAATAATGGCGAAATGCTTCACATCATTTTGTTTTAGATATTCGACTTTAGATAAAAGAACCCCCGCATTACCCACTAGTGCTCGACCAGGTTCAAAAATAATTTTGACATTAAGATTTTGAATCTTACTTAAAATTTCTTTTGTGTAGATTTCAAAATCTGGAGGTGATTCATCTTGATAACAAATGCCAATGCCACCGCCAATATCAACATGACTTAAATGAATATCATTTTTTTTGAGTTGATCTACTAAAGATAAAACACGATCTAATGCATCCACAAAGGGTTTCAGTTCCGTGATCTGTGAGCCAATATGACAATCAATACCTTTGATTTCAATATGACTCATACTTTTTGCTTCAAGGTAAAGTGTTAATGCTTGATTAAAATCAACACCAAATTTATTGTCTTTTAATCCTGTTGAAATATAAGGATGCGTTTTAGCATCGACATCTGGATTTACTCGAATAGAGATAGGTGCTTTGATATTGATTTTTTTTGCAACTTCTTCAATACGAAGAAGTTCGCTTCGAGATTCCACATTGAAACATAATATGTTTGCTTTTAAAGCCGCTTCGATTTCAGATGCTGTTTTACCTACACCCGAAAACACAATTTTTTGTGGGTCGCCGCCGGCATAGATCACACGCTCAAGTTCACCGCCTGACACAATATCAAAGCCAGCGCCTAAGCTCGCAAAAAGATTGAGAATTGCAATATTAGAATTAGCTTTTACCGCAAAACATATCAGATGGTCTGTTTTAAGAAGTCCTTTTTTAAAAGATTCAAAAGTTTGAATTAGTATATTTTTTGAATAAACGTAAGTTGGCGTACCAAATTGATTTGCAATTGTCTCAAGCGAAACGGCTTCCGCAAACAGGCTGCCTTGATTACTATGAATAAATGACGTTTGAGCCATTATTTATTTTTTCTCAGGCGTTGTATTTTGCGGGTATTTTTTCTCAGGAATATATAAAGGACCCTTGGTGCCACATCCTACAAGGTTTAGAAGAAGTAAGGCACTTATATAAATACATAGATATTTTTTCATGATGTCTATACCTTTTTGAACTTAAGGTATTTTAGCATTATCTTGATGTGTTATATGGAATTGTGGTGCTTAAGTAAACGGTATGTAATCCATCCATTAATGAATCCAAATAAAAGTGCCGCCGCACTATAAATAGGAATCAAATAATAGATACTAGCGTGAGGGATGAGCCATATACGGACAAGGAAAAGTTGACCTCCAATATGCGCAAAAGAAGAAAGTACTGAAAGACCTATAGGACTAAAAAATTTAGATGGTAATTTAATTGCAAAATACAAAGTCAAAAGGCTCAACACTGACCCAGTTAGACTTAACATGAATGTCGGACTTAAAAATTGTCCCAATATAAGGCTTGTCGCAAAGACTCTTAAGATACCAACCCACATCGCTATTTTAAAATTAAAACGATACATGGCGTAAAGTGTAATGATATTAGCAATACCTGGCTTTACCCCTGGCATGGGTGACGGCAAAACTGATTCAATAAGACTAAGTCCTATCGCAATCGCACTTAATTTTGCAATTTGATGGTCAAGTAAAGTCGTTTTAATTTTAATAATTGAGCGAGTCATAAGCTTTTGTTTTGCCTAATATTTCAATGCTGACTTCATTGGGAATACAAATCAGCATTTGTCCTGTGAGATGAATCCATCCTTGCTGCACGCAATATTGATTTTTACATGGCGCTCGCGCAAAGCGAGCACGCCCTTCTTTAATTTCAATAATACTTTCACCCTCTTTACCTATAAGGCTAATTTTTTTATCTTGAAATAAGCTGAAGTTCCCATAAGTTTTTCCTTGAAAATTCACTTGTACAACGCTGCCGGTTTCAAAATGCCAGAAAGTTTTAAATGCAAAAACAATAAAGATAAGACTTATTAAAACAATAAGACTGTCTCCAAGAAAAGATTTAGTGCGTAATTTCAAGATGATTTTTTTTCTGAGAATGAATGTCTAAAAATTGAATTTTATCTGCCATCGTTTGAGTCATGGATATACGATTTTCTTCAATAATGAGGTAATGATGAATATTAAGTTTTTGTGCTATAGCTACTCGGTCTTCTTTTTTACCAATAAAAAGCGGTTTAGATAATACGTCAGATAGAGTGCCTGCATTTTTGGCAGGCTCTATGAGGACTGTGACAGAATAAACATTTTGCATTGGGAATCCTGTAAAAGGATTAATAAGATGGCAATAACGAATACCATCATTCATAAAATAACGTTGATAATCGCCTGATGTACCAATAGCCCATCCATCAGGTAAATCCAGTTTAACAATCGCTTGCGACCCTCTGGGGTCTTGTATACCCACACGCCAAGGTTTATTTCCATGTTGACCGATGGCGATAATATTGCCACCAATATTGATGAGTGCATTTTTAATATGATGCTCATGAAGAATTTTGTTTGCCTGATCTAGTGCATATCCTTTTGCATATCCACCCAGATCAATTTTAACGTGAGAATTAGCACTACTAATTGAAGATCCTGAAATACTTAACTGATCTAGAGAAGGCTTTCTTTCAACAAGCACTTTAATTTTTGATTTATCTGGATGTATAGGATTAAATTCGTCCTGATGAAATCCCCAATAATCGATGAGTTCTCCAATGGCTGGATTGAATAAATGATTAGAAGCATCTTCTAAAACTTTCGCTTCTTTTAGGATTTCAACAAGTTCTGCTGATGGATTTATATAAGGCTTATTTTTTGCTATAGCCTCATTAAGATTGGTAACGTCACTTTTTTTCCATGCGTGAAGTGAGTTATGAAGACGCGTAAATTCATGAAGCACTGCTTGTGTAGCTTTTTCCGCTTTTTTTTCATCTTCACCATAAATAGAAATATCTACAATGGTTCCAAAGACGTAATGCTTAGATTGGTATAAAGATGTTTTAGAGCAAGATTGAAGAAAACATAATGCAACAATAATGAAAAAAAACTTAATGAAGCGCATTGATAATAAGTTCTGCAGGATTTTGTTTTGTTTGTTCAAATAGTTCGACGATTCCAGTCGGGCTTGTGACATTAATTTCTGTTAGATAATCACCAATCACATCAATCCCAACAAAATGAAGCCCTTCACTTAATAGTTTTTTGCCTACGATGGTGGCTATTTCCATATCTCTTTTTGATAGCGCTTGTGCGATACCCTGCCCACCTGACGCCAGATTGCCCCGCGTCTCACCTTCCATAGGAATTCGCGCCAAGGCATATGGAAAAGGTTTTCCTTCAATAATCACAATACGTTTATCTCCTAATTTAATTTCTGGAATATATTGCTGCGCCATGATCATTTGACGTCCATGATTAGTCATGATTTCTAAAATCACATTAAGATTTTTTTCAAACTCACTGACACGGAAAATATTCTTGCCACCCATGCCATCAAGAGGCTTTAGAATAATGTCGCCATGATCTTTAAAAAATTGCTTCACAATCTCTGGATTCGCGGTGACCAAAGTTTTAGGGATAAGTGTGTCGAATTGAAGTATCGATATTTTTTCATTCCAGCTTCTAATGGAAGAAGGTTTATTGAATACTTTCACATTTGATTTTTCAGCGATATCTAATAAGTAGGTTGTGTGAAGATAAGCTTGATCAACGGGTGGATCTTTCCTCATAAAGAGCGCTTTAAAAAATGAAACAGGTTGCGTCTCATAGTTTTTTGCATGCTTTGGAAAAATATCTAATTCAAAACGATGTGTTCTACAAAATAACTGGTTGGCATCAATATATAAATCATGTTGCAAACAAAAATAAACTTCATGATTTTGCTTAACCGCCTCCTTCATTAAAGCCAGGGTAGAATCCTTCTTTAATTGTAGTGATTGAGGTGGGTCGATAATGAAAAGAATAGGCATCGTTTATTGATTCATCGGGTCATAAGTTTCAAGTTCAATGGACGCTGCAAGAAGCGCTAATCTTGCAATGACACCATAAGCATAGAATCGATTAGGTGTTGAGAGTGGCGATTCGTCGATTTCAGGCGTAGAGCAGGAAGTTTCAAAGGCTAAGGGTACAAAATGCATACCAGGCGCATTAAGGTTTTCATCTTTACCTCGTGTAGTATGTACACGATAAAATCCACCAATGACAAAATGATCTATCATATAAACGACAGGCTCTGCGACGGCTTCATTAATACATTCCTCAGAATAGACGCCCTCTTGAATAATCACTTCTGATACTTCAAGACCTTCTTTGACTACAGACATTTTATTCCGTGATTTTCGATTTAAATTTCTTAATTCGTCACCATGCTTCACGGTCATAATACCCATCCCATAAGTACCGGCGTCTGCCTTAACAATCACAAAAGGCTCATGCTCGACTTTGTATTCTTTATATTTCAATCGAATCTTCGTTAAGATTTGATCTACTTTTCCCGCAAGTTCATCTTCGCCTTGTCTTGCATGAAAATCAATCTGACTTGCATGATCAAAATAAGGATTAATGAGCCAAGGATCTACTTTAATAAATTCAGCAAATGATTTCACGACTTCATCATAAGCTTTAAAGTGTTGTGATTTTCTACGCGTTGCCCAACCTGCATGAAGAGGAGGAATTAAATTCTGTTCAAGATTTTTTAATACCTCAGGAATGCCTGCAGATAAATCATTATTTAATAAAATGGCACATGCATCAAAATTACCAAGCGTCTTATTTTCAAGTACTAATCTATTTTTAATACGTTTTAAAGGTTCAATGAGTAAAGATTTATTATTTTCAACAAGTATAGTTGTGGGTTCCGTGATTGCTTCATCTAAACTACCAATACGTACATCTAAACCTGATTTTCTTAATATGTTTTGTAACTCAAACAAATTTTTTAAGTAATAAATGTTTCGTGTGTGATTTTCAGGGATGATTAAGAGGCGATGTGCCTCAGGACAAACTTTCTCAACTGCAACCATGGCAGCTTGGACAGAAAGTGATAAAAAATCTGGATTTAAATTATTAAATCCTCCTGGAAAAAGATTGGTATCGACAGGCGCTAATTTAAATCCTGCATTTCTTAAATCAACGGATGCGTAAAAAGGAGCTGTATGCTCTAACCATTGTGTGCGAAACCAATGTTCGATATTCGCCATTTCATGAATGAGATGTTTTTCTAAAGAAAGAAGCGGGCCTGTGAGTGCGGTTTTTAAATGTGGAACCATTTAGTTTTGCGCCTCATGCGCTTGAAGATCTGCGTGATAACTACTTCTCACCATGGGCGCACTTGCGACTGATGAAAAAGCCATATGAATCGCCTCTTCTTTTAAAGTATCAAATTCTTTTGGATCCACATAGCGATCTACAGGAAGATGATGGGCACTTGGTTGTAAATATTGTCCAAGGGTAAGCATTTCAACTTGATGTGTTCTTAAGTCCTTCATGACTTCAAGAATTTCAGAATTGGTTTCGCCTAGCCCTAACATGAGTCCTGATTTAGTCGGTATGTTTGGAAACTTTAATTTGAAATTTAATAGTAAATTGAGTGAATGTTGATAATCTGATCCCGGACGTGCTTTTTTATAAAGTCTTGGAATAGTTTCAAGATTATGATTAAACACATCGGGTGGCATCAAACTTAAAATATCGAGCGCTTTATCAAGCCGACCTCTAAAGTCAGGCACTAAAATTTCAATTTTTGTATTGGGTGAAACGTTACGAATTTCTTTAATACAATCGACAAAATGTTGCGCACCACCATCTCGTAAATCATCACGATCTACACTTGTAATCACAACATATTTCAGATTGAGCTCTCGGATAGTTTGAGCTAATTTTTTTGGCTCATCAGCATCAGGTGGCAAAGGTCTGCCATGACCGACATCGCAGAATGGACAGCGTCTTGTACAAAGGTCACCAAGAATCATGAATGTGGCAGTACCCTGACTAAAACATTCACCAATATTAGGGCAGCTTGCTTCTTCACATACGCTATGAAGATTGTTTTTTCTTAAAATAGATTTAATTTCATTGAATCGCTGGCTTTGAGGCAGCTGCATTTTGATCCAATGTGGCTTCGCCTTAATGGGAACTTCAATAATTTTGATAGGAATCTTAGAAGTCTTCTCAAAATTAGTTTCTTTAATGCCTATAGGTTTTGACGTATAAGTTTTCATGACTTTAAATTGAGTAGTTGATGTTTAATATCATTCGCAATTTCGAAGCCTATGCTTTCGATCGATACATCATCTGTAAATGTTTTTAATTGTGTCATTTGTAAATTTTTATAACCACAAGGATCAATCGCATCAAAAGGGGATAGATCCATATCAATATTTAAACTGAAACCATGGTATGAAGCATGGTTTTTGATGCGCAACCCCAAAGAAGCAATTTTTTTATTTTCAATATATACCCCAGGAGCTTCTATTTTAGCATTGGCTTTAATATCGCGACGGGATAAAAATTCCACAATACTTTTTTCAATTAATGTCACGAAAGATCTAATGGTTAAATGGTAACGTTCAAGATCAATAAGCGGGTAAATAATGAGTTGGCCTCGACCGTGATAAGTGATTTTTCCACCACGATCCACATGAAGGATTGGAATGTCATCTCTTAAAGGCTTTTTAAAATCTTTTCGGTTTAATCCTAGCGTATAAATAGCCTCATGCTCTGTAATCCATATTTCGTCCAGAGTAGAATGATCTCTTTTAGAAGTGAAATTTTTCATTTCATTCCATGTTGATTCATACGGCGTGAGCCCGAGATATTTGACGCCGATAGACATAAAATTACAGAACGACTTTAATCATGGGGTGTGATGAAAGTGATCGATAGATATCATCTAACTCTGGTTTACTTGTCGCATAAACAAAGCAAGTAAGACTGATATAACGACCTTCACTACTTCCCTTCATCTCAATCGTACTCGGATCAAATTTTCCATTTTTTTGTTTGATGATTTCAATCACTGTTGATGTAAATTCATCATGGACTTCTCCCATCACTTTAATTGGGAAGTGGCATGGAAATTCAATGAGAGTTTCTGGCGATGTATTTTGACCTGACACTTAATTCTTTTCTTTAGCGATTACAAAAATACTAATTTTTATTTTTGATTTAATAAGATCTGCGATGTTAGTAGCTTCATTTTTAGAATTGAAAGGGCCAATCACCACATGAAATAAATCTTCTGAAAATTGCTTTTTAAATGGCGGTGTATTTTCTAATTTCATTTCAGAGAGTTGTTTCAACAAAAGATCCGCATTTTTTTCATTTTTAAAAGCCCCAGCTTGAATATAAAGAGGCTCATTCGCTATAGCTTCTTCTGTCTTTACCTGTGTGGGAGTCACTTCTTTTTCTTTTATTTTTTCAGTAATGACATCAGGCGTTTTTTTGAGTGCACTAAATTGTCTTGGATCAATCAGTTCCACTTCTACCGGACCACTTCCTTTATCAGACAATCTTAATTTGTAAGCTGCAGCAAATGACAAATCGATGACGCGATCTTTTTTAAATGGACCTCGATCGTTAATTCTGACAATCACACTTTTACCATTTTCAGTATTGGTGACTCTCACATAGCAAGGAATAGGGAGCGTAGTATGCGCACCTGTCATGCTATACATATCATAGTATTCCCCAATCGATGTTTTTTTACCGTGATAACGTTTGCCGTACCAAGAAGCGACACCTCTTTCTTTGTAAGGATAAAAAGAAGTCATAGGGATATATTTGTTATCAAGCGCAATATAAGGTTGATTTGCGCGTGCATTAAAAGGCTCTACTTTAGGTGTTGCATCAGGAATAGCATCGATATTTTCAGGAGGGTGATCACCTGGGCCATCATCGAGATAATAGCCACCCCCTTTTTTTGAAGGAGTAGTGACTCCCTCATTTTTAAAAGAAGGAACGCTTGCACAACCTGTCAGCATCGAAAGAAGTACGAGAATAGATAAATAAATTCTAAACATTAAGATGATCCTACAAGTTCTTTATGTGAATGCACACTCATTAATATACCAAAGCTAATTAAAATAATCGTCATAGATGTGCCGCCAAAACTAATGAGTGGTAAAGGTACGCCCACCACAGGCATGATGCCACTGACCATAGCGATATTAATAAAGATATAAGTAAAGAAAGTAAGTCCAATGTTAGCCGCTAGAAGTCTTGTAAATGTGTTTTTGGCTTGAGAAGCAATCATGAGGCTTCGACCAATAATGAGTGCAAATAATCCTAAGAGAAGAAGGTTGCCTAATAAACCAAATTCTTCACTAAAGACTGCAAAAATAAAATCGGTTGTTCGTTCAGGCAAGAAATCCAGTTGACCTTGTGTACCATTAAGCCAACCTTTACCAATAAGACCGCCTGAGCCCATGGCAATTGAAGATTGAATGGTGTGATATCCGGAACCTAATGGATCTTGGCTTGGGTCCAGCAAGATAAGCAATCTATTCTTTTGGTAATCATGTAAATGCGTCCAAATAATAGGCGCTAGAGAAAAAAGACCGATAGCAGCCCCCACAATAAATTTCCAATTTAAGCCAGCCAAGAAAAGAATATAAAAACCTGATGCGGTAATTAATAGCCCTGTACCTAAATCAGGCTGATTGATAATAAGGATGACAGGCAAAATAAAAAAGAGAGAGGCAATAATATAGTCGATCGCATGTCTGTTATTTTCTCGCTTAGAAAGATACCAAGCCATAGCGATGGGTACTGCAAGACGCATAATTTCAGAAGGTTGCATTTTAAAAGCGCCTAAATTTAACCAGCGTCGAGCACCGTGACTTGATTGACCAACAAACATGACAGCAAACAGTAATAACAAACCTAAGATATAAATAGGCAGTGCTAATTTCTCATAATGTTTAGGATGCACTCTTGCTGTAATCCAAAGCAATATAAATCCAAGGCCAATATAAAAGAGTTGATTGAGCACCAAAATAATATTTCGCCCAGAAGCGCTATAGAGCGTAAAAAGACCGACCACCAAAGCTGAGCTAATAAAGATCATCAGAATGGAATCAATATTTTTTTGTAAGCGTAAAAATAGACGTTCTAGCATAGTGATTTTATTTTAATCGTGATATTCAGATTCAAGAGGACCCACTTTATTTTCTTCTTTGTTTGAAGATACTTTTTTAAGCAAATAATAATCCATCAATTTTCTTGCAATAGGACCAGCCGTTGATCCTCCATGGCCGCCATTTTCAACAATGATAGCAACTGCAATAGTAGGCTCTTCCGCAGGGGCATAGGCGATAAAAAGTGCATGGTCACGATGTCTTTCATTCATGCGATTAGGATTATATTTTTGATTTTCTTTCATCTCTACCACTTGAGCCGTCCCTGTTTTGGCAGCAATCTTGTAAGGCGCTCCAGCACCTACGCTTGCAGCAGTTCCCCCTGGTTGTGTGACGTTCATCATACCTTCTTTCACGAGCGCCAAATTCTCAGGTTTGAAATGTAATTCTCGAACCGTTTTATTTTTAAATGTTTCTATTTTTCCAGTCTGACTATTTTTAATGGATTGAATGAGTCTTGGTTGAATCGTTAGCCCACCGTTAGCAAGTGTTGCGACTGCTTCTGCTAGCTGCATAGGTGTGACAAGTGTATAACCTTGACCAATACTTGTAATAACAGTTTCGCCCAAATACCAAGGTTGTTTGAATCTTTTTTGCTTCCATTCAGGCGATGGAAGTAATCCAGCATTCTCTCCAAACATATCAATATGAGTGGCTTTTCCAAAACCAAATTGAGATAAAAATTCAGATAGTTTATTAATACCTAATTCAATACCAAGCCCATAAAAAAATGTATCGCATGAAATAGTAATAGCCATGACGATATCTACAACACCATGACCATAAGGCTTCCAGTCTTTATAAGTATGGCCTGAGTTGGGCAATGTAAAAAACCCAGGATCCTTAATATTAAAAGGTGGTTTACGAATATCATTCTCGAGTGCCGCAAGTGCGACAAAAGGTTTAACAGTCGACCCTGGAGGGTATAAACCATTAATGGCTCGATTAAGCATAGGTTTATCTAATGATTCATTGAGCACTTTCCATTCATCTACATCAATACCACCCACAAATTGATTAGGATCAAAATTAGGACGACTCACAAATGCAAGCACTTCTCCATTTTTTGGATTTAATGCGACGAGCGCACCCCGATATTTATTAAAAGCATTTTCAGCAATCTCTTGTAAGTTTGAGTCAATAGATAATGTAATCGCGTCTCCTTCAATAGAAGGCGTACTATTTAAAATGCGCACTGAATTGCCATTGGCATCAATTTCAACTTCTTGAAATCCAGTAGTGCCATGAAGTCTAGCTTCATAGTACTTTTCAATACCTAGCTTGCCTATGGAGTCGGTGCCTTTATAATTTTGTTGCCAACCTAATTTTTTAATGACTTCCTTATCTTCTTCGTTGATACGATTGATATGGCCAATAAGGTGTGAAGCGAATGCACCTTTAGGGTAGCGTCTAAATAATCTGGATTTGATTTCTACACCTTCAAATCGCAATTTATTAGCAGCAAATCTTGCCGCTTCAGTTTCTGATAAATGGGTTTTGATGGGGACACTATCTAACGAAGAACTTTCTTTTAAAATTTTTCTAAATTGTTTTAAATCACCAGCACTTAATTCAATAATAGGCTTTAAATTATCAATCGTTTTGTTAAGGTTAGTGACTTTAGAAGGCGTGATTTCTAAACTATAGACAAAATAATTATCTGCCATGATGACGCCATTGCGATCCAGTATAAGTCCTCTATTCGGCACATTAGGAATCACAGCGATACGATTATTCTCAGACAGGTCTTTATAAAAATCGTATTTAAGAATTTGAAGGTAAAAAAAACGTCCAATAACAATTAAAAAAGCAATGGATATTAAACCTGAAAGAAGCGCTAATCTCCGTTTAAATAAGTAGCGTGATTTATAAATATTTTGACTATTTTTGGTATAAGACATCTTAAGGGTTGCGCTTAAGTCTTTAGCGATCTAATTTAAAAAGTTTAAATTTAGAGAGTACATGCCATATGAGAACGGCCGTGATACTTTGAAAGTAATAGCTGAGGCCTGGATAATAGAGATCGTGGGTGACGTTAATGATCAACATGATAATTTGAGCCATTAAAAATATGAAGAAAATATAAACTAATTGCTGATGTTTATTGTTAAGCATAATTTTGTTTATGAAATACTGCGCGATAAAATAACAAGACGCATAAGTGAGCGCATATTGACCTAAAAGATCACCCATAAAAATGTCGTTTACAAGACCTACAAACCAAAATAAAGATATGGATACAGCATTTGGGTTTTTAAAGAACCAAAATATGAGCGTGAGCAAAATAAAATCAGGCGTTAAATCAGTATTAAAAATATTGATATGAATGAGATTCATCATTGCAGCGATGACTAAAGAAATAATCAGTGATTTATTTTTTCTGATCATTTTTTGTAGGGGCTAGATTATTGACGATTTTATTAACGGGCGTTACTACAAGAACGTGACTGTGACTGCGAATTGCTGAGATAGGTTTACAAATAATTTTTGCAAAAGGTAATTTAGGGTTATTGTAAATTTCTAATACTTCTGCAACGGCAATACCCTCAGGGTAGATTGTATCAATACCAGATGTTTTTAAAATATCACCTTTAATCACATCGACACTATTTGGGAGATATGAAAGCGAGATTGTTTCATTTTGACCATTGCCATTTGTAATCGCTCTCAAACCATTTCTTTGTATTTGAATAGGCACAGACATTCTCTTATCAATCACAAGTGTCACTTCGCTTGTTTCAGGATAAACATTGCTGATTTGTCCTAGAAGACCCAATGCATCGATAACGGGCTGGCCTGCTTGAAAGTTTTTATTTTGACCGCCATCAATAATAATTTTTTGGCTAAAAGGATCAAAGCGTGAATAAATAATACTGACTGCTTCTGTTTTAAATTTACGTGCATTTTTAACTTCGAGTAAATTTTTTAATTGATTATTTTCTTGATCTACAAAATCCAAGCGCTGAAGATCGGCTTTTAATCGATCTATATCAAGTTTTAGGGTTTCATTTTCATGAATTAATTGAGATTGATTGGAAAAATATTGTGTTGTGAAGTCGTATAGATCACTTGGCAAGTTTAAAACTGCATAAAAGGGCTTAGTCAACACATTAGTTGTTTGTCTAATATTTTTTAAATAATGAAAACGAAAATCGACGCCCATTAACACAATGGATACCAATGTAAGCAACAACAATTTGGATAAAAGTGAAGGGCCTTTATTAAAAAGCTTAGATGAACGTTGATGAGATTTAATCATTAAGCTTTAACTATTAATGAAGTAAAAAAACAAAAAATTATTCGTGAGCAAATACGGTCGAGAATTGATCGAGAGATTCAAGTGCTTTACCACAGCCTCGCGCAACACATGTGAGAGGGTCATCCGCAGTGACAACAGGTATACCTGTTTCTTCCATGAGTAAACGATCGAGATTTCTTAAAAGTGCACCACCACCGGTTAATACCATACCGTTATCAGCAATATCGGCACCTAGTTCAGGCGGTGTTTGTTCGAGCGCAGATTTCACAGCGCTGACAATTGCGTTTAAAGGCTCTTGAAGCGCTTCTAAAATTTCATTACTGTTAATTTTGAGTCGACGAGGAAGACCTTCTGCAAGATTTCGACCTGTCACTTCTAGTTCTAAAATTTCAGACATTGGGAATGCAGTGCCAATTTTTTTCTTAATCATTTCGGCTGTAGGATCAGAAATCAATGTGCCGTAATTACGTCTTAAGTAATCAATAATAGCTTGATCAATTTTGTCGCCACCGACACGCTCTGATTTAGCGTACACAATACCGCCTAATGAAATGACACCCACTTCGGTCGTACCACCACCCACGTCAATGACCATCGATCCTGTCGCTTCACTGATAGGCAAGCCCGCACCAATCGCTGCTGCCATCGGTTCTTCAATGAGATACACTTGTTTGGCACCGGCTCTTTCAGCGGATTCACGAATTGCTCTTCGCTCCACTTGCGTTGCGCCATAAGGTACACAAATAATGATGCGTGGACTTGGCACAAACCATCGTGTGTCATGTACTTTTGCAATAAAAAACTTAATCATGTCTTCAGTGATATTGAAGTCGGCAATCACGCCATCTTTCATGGGGCGAATGGCTTGAATATTTTGAGGAGATCTACCCAACATCGTTTTAGCTTCAATACCGACAGCAAGTAACGCTTTTCTGCTGTATGGACCATTAGGACCATCTTCATGACGAATAGCTACCACTGATGGTTCATCTAAGACAATGCCTTTGCCGCGAATATAAATAAGCGTGTTAGCAGTACCCAAATCAATGGCAATGTCATTAGCCATAAATTGATCAAAACTAAATAATTTTTTAAGCATGATTGTCGTTAGAATTTCTTTAAAAAAAGTGGCGCTTCAAATCCAAGAAAGGTCAATAGAATCAGGGTATAATACATGATATTGATCAATAAATTAACAGCTTTTATCTAGAAAAATAGGAATTCTATTTGTATGTCGATTACGCATGACGAAATCAAAAAAATTGCTCATTTAGCACGCATCAAAATCACAGAAGAAGAAGCGGATGCAACGCTTAAAAAATTATCCGGCATATTAAATCTGATTGAAGACATGAAAAAGGTGGATACCACCAATATTTCACCGATGTCGCATGCGCAATCAGTTACGCAAAGACTGCGTGATGATGTTGTGACAGAAACAAATCAAAGAGAAAAATTACAAAAAATCGCGCCAGAAGTGAGTGATGGCTTATATATCGTGCCTCAGGTGATTGAATAATCATGAAAGACTGGAGCATCAAAGAACTCTCAAATCTTTTGAGAGAAAAGAAAATATCAAGCGTTGAAATTACGACTGACTATCTTCAGCACATCAAAAAAAAGAATCCCGAGATTAATGCTTTTATTACCGTGGATGAAGGTCGTTCTTTAGATCAGGCTAAGCTTGCAGATCAAATCATTCAAAAAGGCGAAGGCGATGTATTGACAGGTGTCCCTATTGCGCAAAAAGATATTTTTTGTGCAGAAGATTGGCTCACGACATGTGGTTCCAAAATGCTCCATAACTTTGTAGCACCCTATGACGCAACCGTTGTAAAGAAATTTAATGAAGTAGGTGCTGTGAATTTAGGTAAAACCAATATGGATGAATTCGCTATGGGTTCATCCAATGAAACATCTTATTTTGGCGGAGTTAAAAATCCTTGGGACCTGACGCGCGTGCCAGGAGGCAGCTCAGGAGGGAGTGCCGCGGCTATTGCAGCGCGCATGTGTCCAGGCGCTACAGCCACTGATACTGGGGGCTCTATTAGGCAGCCAGCCTCTTTATGCGGACTGACAGGTTTAAAACCGACTTATGGTTTAGTCTCTCGCTATGGCATGATCGCTTTTGCATCAAGCTTAGATCAAGCAGGGCCCATGGCAAAATCATCTGAAGATTGCGCCATGATGATGAATGTCATGGCAGGTTTTGACCCTAAAGACTCCACATCGATTGATCACAAAAAAGAAGACTACACAAAAAATATTGATCAGCCGATCGAAGGTTTAAAAATTGGATTGCCTAAAGAATACTTTGCAGAAGGTTTAGATAGCGACGTTGCAAAAGTCATTGAAGCTGCCATTGACCAATACAAAAAACTAGGCGCCACGATTGTGGATGTGAGTTTGCCCAATACCAATTTATCGATTCCTGTTTATTATGTTTTAGCTCCCGCTGAAGCTTCGAGTAATTTATCTCGATATGATGGTGTGCGTTATGGGCATCGCACAAGTCAATATGATGACCTCATGGATATGTATTGCAAAACGCGTCAAGAGGGATTTGGCGAAGAAGTGAAGCGACGTATCCTCATTGGTACTTATGTATTGAGTGCGGGTTATTACGATGCATATTATTTAAAAGCACAACAAATACGTCATTTGATTTCTGAAGATTTTAAAAAGGCTTTTCAAGCTTGCGATGTGATCATGGGACCTACTGCACCATCGACCGCTTTTAAAGCGAATGAAAAAATTGATGATCCAGTCACGATGTATTTACAAGATATTTATACGATTGCAACTAATCTTGCAGGTTTACCAGGCATGAGTATTCCAGCAGGCTTTGTAAATAAACTTCCAGTAGGTTTACAAATCATTGGTAATTATTTTGATGAAGCGCGAATATTAAATGTGGCGCATCAATTTCAAAAAGCGACCGATTGGCATAAAGCTATTCCTGAAGGAGCGCTCTCATGAGTTGGGATGTCGTGATTGGTATTGAAACGCACGTGCAACTTCAAACCAAAACTAAAATTTTTTCAGGTGCATCCACTGCATTTGGCGCAGAGCCTAATACACAAGCCTGCGTATTATCGATTGCCCTTCCAGGGACACTTCCGGTTTTAAATTATGAAGCTGTGCAATGCGCTATTAAATTTGGATTAGCTACAAATGCTGAGATAGCGCCGCGATCTATTTTTGCACGTAAAAATTATTTTTATCCTGATTTACCTAAAGGCTATCAAATCAGCCAATATGAATTACCAGTGGTGGGTAAAGGATCACTTGAAATTGAAATAGGTGATATTAAAAAAACAGTACGTATTACACGTGCGCACTTAGAAGAAGACGCTGGAAAATCATCACATGGTGCGGTTGAAAATGGCACTGGCATTGATTTGAATCGTGCAGGCACGCCACTTTTAGAAATTGTGTCTGAGCCAGATATGACTTCAGCTTCTGAAGCAGTCGCTTATGCAAAAAAATTACATGAACTTGTTCAATGGATTGGTATTTGTGATGGCAATATGCAAGAAGGAAGTTTTCGTTGCGACATTAACGTTTCAGTAAAGCGCAAGGGTGAAAGTAAATTAGGTACACGTCGCGAAATTAAAAATTTAAATTCATTTAAATTTATTGAACAAGCCATTTATTATGAAACGCAATGGCAAATTGAAATGCTAGAAGAAGGTAAAGCGATTCAGCAAGCCACCGTCCTCTTTAATCCTGAAACAGGCGAAACAAAAGCGATGCGCTCTAAAGAAGAAGCGAATGATTACCGCTATTTCCCAGATCCTGATCTTTTGCCATTAGAAATTACTGATGAAAAAATTAGAGAGATTAAAGAAAGCATGACCGAATTGCCCCATCTTATGAAGGCGAGATTAGAGCATGATTACCAATTGTCATCATATGATGCCGCAGGTATTACAAGTGATAAACATGTCGCGGATTATTTTTTTGCTACCTTAAAAGAAGGCGCTGAACCTAAGCAAATTGCAAATTGGATCTTAGGCCAATTATTCTCTAAATTGAATGAGCATAATTTATCCATTGAAAATTCATCTATAAAACCTGCTGTCTTAAGCTTACTTTTAAAACGTATTCAAGATGGCACGATTTCAAATAATGGCGCTAAGCAACTTTTTGAAAAATTATGGGTGAATCCAGAACTTGAGATTGATACGTTGATTGAATCTGAAGGATTAAAACAAGTTTCAGATAGCGGACTTATTGAAACGATGATTGATGAAGTTTTAAAGAATAATCAAGCGATGGTGGATGAGTATCGATCAGGTAAAGAAAAAGCGTTTAATGCATTGGTAGGTCAAATTATGAAAGCTTCTAAAGGTAAAGCCAACCCAGGTCAGGTCAACGAACTTCTTCGTCAGAAATTAGTTAAGTTTTAATCCCGTATTCTTTTTGATAAGCGCGCATCGCATCCATATGGGATGTGTAAGTTGTATTTGATTCGATATAGCGCATAATTTCTTTTAAAGAAGTGAGATGGCAGACAGGTAAATGATGCGTTGCTTTAATTTCTTCAACAGCTGAAAGTGCTCCACTACCTTTTTCTTCTCGATCAATCGAAATCGCAATACCTGATGGTTGAGCCCCTTCTTCTAAAATAAGATTCACGGATTCATTCACCGAAGTGCCTGCAGAGATGACATCATCAACAATAAGCACGCGTCCTTTTAATGGCGTTCCAATAATGACACCACCTTCCCCATGATCTTTTTTTTCTTTGCGATTGAATGCGAAAGGTACATTGCGACCTAGACTCGCAAAAGCAATCACAATCGATGTGACCAAAGGAATACCTTTATAAGCGGGACCATAAAGCATATCAAAGGGAATGTTGGAGCTTTCAATCGATTTAGCGTAAAACATACCGAGCTTCATTAGGCTCTCACCGTCATTAAAAAGACCTGTATTAAAAAAGTAAGGACTTAAGCGACCAGCTTTTGTTTTAAATTGACCAAACTGTAAAACCTGTTTTTTTAGGGCAAATTCGATAAACTCTTGACTTGAATGATCCATAGATAAATCGGTAGAGATGAATTATGAGAATTATAACGCTAAACATGAATGGAATTCGATCCGCCTCTAATAAAGGCGTTTTTTCATGGCTTGATTCACAAGCAGCAGATTTTATTTGTGTGCAAGAAGTCAAAGCACACGAAAGTGATTTAACTGACGACATGAAACAATATGGCGACTATACGAGCTATTTTAGTTTTGCAGAAAAAAAAGGTTATAGCGGAGTCGGTATTTATACTAAAAGAAAACCTATAAAAATTATTCGAGAAATAGGTCTCCCACTTTTTGATTCTGAGGGCCGCTATCTCGAACTTATGTATGACAATTTAAGTGTGGTTTCAATTTACTTACCTTCAGGTTCAAGTGGTGAAGAACGACAAATATTTAAATTCGAAGTCTTGAATTATTTATTACCTTATTTAAAAAAACGTAGGTCAGAAAATTTGCCGATGATTCTTTGTGGAGATATCAATATTGCACATAAAGAAATTGATTTAAAAAACTATAAAGGTAATAAAAAAAATTCAGGTTTTCTGCCTGAAGAGCGTCAATGGATGACGGATTTATTTGAAGGTGTAGGCTGGGTAGATACCTACCGTAAGCTTTATCCTGATACGACAGATGCTTCTTATACTTGGTGGAGTAATCGAGGTGAAGCCTATGCTAAGAATGTTGGATGGCGTCTTGACTATCAAATTGCACACCCTTCTTTAGAAGATCAGATTGTAAAAGCTTCCATTTACAAAGATGAAAAATTTAGCGATCACGCACCACTTATTATTGACTATAAGCTTTAATTTTTAATCGGTGCGATTTTGTAAAGTAAAGCCATGCCAGGGATCGCAAGGAAGAAGCAAAGTATAAAAAAATGCTCCCAACCAAAAATATTTTGTAGATAGCCTGTCGATGCATTTACAAGTGTTCGAGGAATCGCTGCCAAACTTGTGAAAAGCGCAAACTGTGTTGCGGTATAAAGTGGATGCGTCGTTTTGGCAATGAAAGCCACAAAAGCTGTCGTCCCTAAACCTACACCAAAAGCTTCAAAGCCTACGACAAGGGCTAGCCATTCTGGGCTGTAACCTATATGAGCGAGCCATGCAAAACCTAAAATACTAATCATTTGAAGAAAACCAAAAAACCATAAAGCTCGGTTGATGCCCATTTTCATCATCCAAATGCCACCTAAAAGTCCACCAATGACACTTGGCCATAAGCCTGCATTTTTTGCGATTAAACCAATTTCAGTTTTACTAAATCCCAAATCTAAATAAAAAGGCGTCGCTAAAGCGGTCGCCATACTATCCCCCAATTTATAAAAGAAAATAAAAAGAAGAATGGTTAAAGCGCTTTTTAAGCCATGCCGACCTATAAATTCTTGAAAAGGTAAAAGGAGTGAAGTGGTTAAATCTTGTTTTTTTATTTTGAGTACTTTGGGTTCTTTAATGAGACATGTTAAAAGAAGTCCTGGCAACATAAAGAGACTTGTAATGATGAATACCCTTTGCCAGTCCATATGATCTGCCAAGATGAGAGATAAAGATCCTGGAACCAGACTCGCAATTTTATATGCATTCACATGAATGGCATTACCTAACCCTAATTCTTTATCAAGTAAAAGTTCACGTCGATAAGCATCAATCACTACATCCTGACTTGCACTTAAAAAAGCAATCAACGATGCAATTAAAACAACCATCGTGAGATCGGTTTCAGGATTATAAAAACCTAATAAGGGAATGCTTATTAAAAGTAAACATTGAAAAAAGAATAACCATCCGCGACGTCGACCCATTACCCAAGTGAATCGATCAAAGAAAGGTGCCCAAAGAAACTTCCATGTATAGGGGAGTTGAATGAGTGCAAATAATCCAATGGCTTTTAAATCCAACTGATGGGATCTTAACCATGCCGGCAGTAAACTGATCAGAATATAAAGGGGAAGACCTGAACTAAATCCAGTAAAAATACATACCAACATTTTTTTGGAAAAGATGTCTTGCCAGAATCGATTCCGAAGTTGCATCAAAGATTATTTTGAAACGAGACGATACATCGCTAATGCACCCATGAGATTTGGCATCACATGAATAGGTTTGCCTTTCGTCAGGATGAGGCGTTCTTTCACACCAATTTTATTTTTAATACAAAACTCATCAAAGTCTTTAATCGTACATAAGTGGATATTAGGTGTGTTATACCATTCGTAAGGCAAAGTTTTAGAAACAGGCATTTGACCTTTCATCAGTTGAATGCGGTGTCGCCAATAGCCAAAGTTAGGAAACGTGACAATCGCTTCTTTGCCGACCCTTAACATTTCATGCACAATTTTTTCAGTGTTATGCATCGCTTGTAATGTTTGAGATAAAACGACAACATCAAACGATTGAGATTCAAAGCCAGAGAGCCCTGCTTCCAAGTCCATTTGAATCACGTTTAAGCCTTGTTTTAAAGTATTAAGCCAATGAGCATCATCTTTTTCAATGCCATACCCTTTAACTTCTAAAGAGCCTTCTAGGAATTTTAAAAGCGATCCATCTTCACAACCTAAGTCGAGCACTTTGGCACCAAATGGAATCCAATTGGCAATGACCGCAAAGTCTTGTCTAAATTGTGCGCTCATAATTGATTCGCAATCTTTTTAAAGTATGTTGTGAGAATACCGTGATAATGAGGATCAGACATGAGGAAAGCGTCATGTCCATGTTGTGCGGTGACTTCGGCATAACTGACTGTCAATTCATTATCTAGAAGTGCTTTCACAATTTCTTTTGAGCGTTGAGGGGAGAATCGCCAATCACTCGTAAATGAAACCACTAAAAATTCAGCTTCTACTTTTTTAAATGCTTTAGATAAATTACCTTGATAATCTTTTGCGGGATCAAAATAATCAAGTGCACGCGTCATTCTTAAATAGGTATTCGCATCAAATTCTTCGGCAAATTTATCACCTTGATGATGTAAATAAGATTCCATTTCAAAATTCACATCAAAAGAATATTCAATATTTTTATTTTTAAGTTTACGACCAAATTTCATTCCCATGGCATCATCGGATAGATAAGTAATATGGCCTAACATTCTGGCAATACGAAGTCCGCGCTTAGGTTTCTTTTTAAAGCGGTAATAGTCCCCATTATAAAAATCAGGATCAGTAATAATCGCTTGTCTTGCAACTTCATTAAAAGCAACATTTTGCGCAGTAAGATTAGGTGCTGCTGCAATCACAATGGCATGACGCGCGCGTTTAGGATAAGAAAGTGTCCATTGAATCGCTTGCATGCCACCTAAGCTTCCACCAATCACAGCGGCTAAGCTTTCAATACCTAATTGATCCATGAGTGCTGCTTGAGCATTGACCCAATCTTCCACAGTGACAATTGGAAAATCAGAGCCCCATGGTTTTTTTGTTTTAGGGTTGATGCTTTTAGATCCGCTACTGCCGTGGCAGCCGCCTAGATTATTCACGCCAATGACAAAGAAGCGGTTGGTATCAAGTGGTCGCCCAGGACCAATGAGGTTATCCCACCAGCCTGGATATTTATCATCTTTTTTATAACGTCCCGCAACATGATGGTTGCCAGACAATGCATGACATACAAGTACTGCATTATTTTTTTTAACGTTTAATTTGCCGTATGTTTCATAGGCGAGCTCATAGCTCGGTAATTTTTTACCGCTCGTTAATTTAAGTGGTTTTGTAAATTGCGCAAGCTTTGCTTTGACAAGACCGACTGAATTTTTTTCACTCATGGTGACGATTATACTATTGAATATTGCCCGAAAGTGACACGATGAATACCATGAATATCTTTGGCATGTTCAATATGTTGATAGCCATTTTTTTCAAATAAATCTTTTGCGATTTCGGCTTGATTGTACCCATGCTCAATAAAAAGCCAGGCATCTCTATTCATATGATTTTTAGCATTTTCAATAATATGTGCTATCGCTGTCATTCCAGTTGGTCCTGAGGTCAGCGCATGGATAGGCTCATATTTTAAATCTTCTAATAAGTGAGGATCATTGTCTTCTAGATAAGGCGGGTTACTTACAATGACATCAAATTTTGTTTTGGCTAAAGTACCAAACCAATCACTTTTTTGAATGGTTATATTGGGCGCTTGATGAAGCGCAAGGTTTTCTTTTGTATTTTTTAAAGCATCTTCAGATTGATCAATGAGCATCACTTTTGAAAGCGGTCTTTCAAGGGCTAATGTGATACCAATAATGCCGGTCCCACATCCTAAATCGAGTATATTGAATGCGTCGCGCTTATTTATTTTTGAGAGCACTTTTTCAATGAGTATTTCAGTATCCGCTCTCGGAATAAGCACATTCCGATTGACTTTAAATGTTCTTCCATAAAAAGACCATTCACCTAAAAGGTATGGAAGTGGGATACCAGATATTCTTTTGTCCGTGATGCTTTGAATTTGCGCTTGATCTTCTCCATCTAGAAGTCGGCCATTTTCTTGAATCATTTCTTTTTGGTTAATCTTTAAGACATATTCCAGAATAAAACGAGCTTCGAGTTTTGCTTCATCTAATGAATAAGCAATATGTTGATGAAGCATGCTTTCAGTATTTTTTAATACATCACGAAGGGTTGCCACATTTTAATCCTCTGCAAAACCTGCAAGAAGATCAGCTTGGTGCTCATTAGATAATGCATTGATGAGTTCTTCCATATCGCCATCGGTAATCGCTTCTATTTTATAAAGCGTTAAATTAATACGATGATCCGTAATACGACCTTGAGGATAGTTGTATGTGCGAATGCGTTCACTACGATCTCCACTACCAATGAGAGATCTTCGATCGGATGCTAATTTAGATTGTTGTTCACGAATTTGTGCATCACGAATACGCGCTGCTAAGACGCTCATCGCTTGTGCTTTGTTGCGATGTTGTGATCTATCATCCTGACATTCCACCACAATACCTGTAGGCAAGTGAGTAATGCGAACAGCTGAATCCGTTTTATTAATATGTTGACCACCCGCACCAGATGCGCGGTAAGTATCTAATCTAATTTCAGCAGGATTAATAATGACATCACTAATTTCATCTGCTTCAGGTAAGACCGCCACAGTACAAGCAGAAGTATGAATGCGACCTTGCGTTTCTGTATCAGGCACACGTTGCACACGATGACCACCTGATTCAAATTTTAATTTTGAATAAGCACCATGCCCAATAATTTTCATGATGATTTCTTTGTAGCCACCTACTTCAGATTCACTCGATGACACAATTTCCATTTTCCAACCTTGGCGTTCTGTATATCTTGAATACATTCTAAATAAATCGCCGGCAAATAAAGCGGATTCATCTCCACCCGTCCCCGCACGAATTTCTAAGAAAATATTTTTTTCATCATTGGGATCTTTAGGGAGTAATAATTTTTGTAAATTATCCTCAATGGTGACCAGTTTTAATTTGCATTGCTCAATTTCTTCTTGCGCAAATTCTTTCATCTCAGGATCTGAAAGCATCGCCTGCGCTTCATTTAAATTATCTTCATTTTTTTTATAAGCTAAATATTCATCCACGATAGGCGTGATATCAGAATGCTCTTTAGTAATCTTGCGATATTGATCCATGTCATTCGTAATGGATTCAGAACTTAATAAAGTATTGAGTTCTTGTATACGATCACTTAATGCCGCTAATTTTTTTTGCATGGAAGGTTTCATGGCATTTAATCTTTAAGTGGGTAAATTTTCTTTAATGTTTTAGTTAAGAGTTCGTGTTCTTCGCCACGTGCTTCATTAAGCGCTTGGCTTGGGTGATGCACAAATTTATTTGCTAAAGCTTTACTTAATACTTCTAAGACTTCTTCTGGCTTCATACCTTGATTAAGAAGTTTTTGTGCTTTCTTAAGTTCAGTCACGCGGTAACTTTCAGCATGATCTCGAAGGGCTTTAATCGTAGGCACGATGGTACGCGTTTTAAACCATTGTGTGAAATCTTTGACATGACGATCAATCATCTTCTCAGCCTCGATGGCTGCTGATTGACGGTTTGTTAAACCTTCTTCAATGAGGTGAGATAAGTCGTCCACCGTATAAAGGTAAACATCATTGAGCTCTCCTACCTCAGGTTCAATGTCTCTTGGCACGGCAAGGTCGACCATAAACATAGGGCGATTTCGCCTTGTTTTGAGAGCACGTTCTACCATGCCTAAGCCTACGATTGGTAATTGGCTTGCTGTAGAGCTTAAAATAATATCGAACTCATGAAGACGATCATAAAGCTCTGAAATAAGACAGGCATCAGCCTTCATTTTTTTAGCTAAAGCCAAACCTCGATCAAGCGAACGATTAGCGATGGTCATAGATTTGGGCTGTTTATTTTTAATATGCTCAGCGCAAAGTTCAATCATTTCGCCTGCACCAATAAAGAGTACCTTTGAAGTTTTTAAATCTCCAAAAATACGCTCGGCTAGCTTGATAGAAGCTGCTGCCATCGAAATAGAACTCATGCCAATGTCTGTTTTGGTTCTGACTTCTTTGGCCACAGAGAATGTTTTTTGAAAGAGCTTATTTAAAAGCACACCTAAAGTACCGGTATTTTCAGCGGTTTTAATGGCCTGCTTCATTTGACCTAAAATTTGAGGTTCACCTAAGACCATGCTGTCTAGGCCTGAAGCGACACGAAAAGCATGTTGAATGGCCTCTTGATTTTCGTAAATATAGAGATGAGATTCAATGGTTTTTAATTTGATGCCGTGATATTTACAAAGCCAATCGACGATGATTTGAGGGTCTCTCGCTTTAGCGTAGATTTCACTGCGATTGCACGTAGATAAAATGGCAGCCTCATTGACTTTATTGTCCATAAGATCACGCAAAGCCTGGCTTAAATGATCAGGGTCGAAAGCGACTTTTTCGCGGATCGCAATAGGGGCAGTGGTGTGGTTAATGCCTACGGTATAAAGCTGCATGTGAATATTCTTAATCCGACGCTTTAGCTTCACGTCATTTAAGAGTTAAAATAGCTATTTTACAATATCTCACTCAACTTTCATTTGGGATCACTAGAAATATGGATAAAACATTTAGAATTGCCCCCAGTATTCTTTCAGCGAATTTCGCAAAACTTGGCCAAGAAATTAATGATGTCATTAAATCGGGAACTGATATCGTTCACTTCGATGTGATGGACAATCATTACGTACCTAATTTAACGATCGGTCCTCTCGTGTGTGAAGCGATTCGTCCGGTGACGGATGCCATCATTGATGTCCATTTAATGGTGAAACCTGTGGATCGCATTATTCCTGATTTTGCAAAAGCGGGTGCCAATATCATTACTTTCCATCCTGAAGGTTCAGAGCATATTGATCGCAGCCTTTCATTGGTTCGTGATTTAGGGTGTAAGTCAGGTCTCGTATTTAATCCAGCGACTCCACTCGACTATCTTGACCATGTGATGGATAAAATTGATATGGTACTTTTAATGTCAGTGAACCCAGGATTTGGCGGCCAGAAATTTATCCCTGAAACATTGAATAAACTTAAAATCGCACGCCAAAAAATTGATGCTTATTATGAAAAAACAGGCCGTCAAATTTGGTTAGAAGTTGATGGTGGTGTGAACGCTAATAATATTGCGGAAATTGCAAAAGCAGGTGCTGATACTTTTGTGGCAGGCTCTGCTATTTTTGGCGCAGGTAAAGACACTGATCCTAATCGTTATGACACCGTGGTGAAATCATTACGCGCATCACTCGCAACAGTTTAATTAAAAAACGTTAAGAAGCATTTAGCTTCTTAATGTTTCTATCATGACTACCTTAATCACATCAGATCAATTTAACGCTTATAAGAACGAAGGATTTAACTTCATTCCTTTGGTGAAATCTTTTGATGTAGGCCATGAAACACCTTTATCGATTTATCAAAAGCTAGCGAACCTTCCTTTTTCTTATCTTCTAGAATCCGTGGAAGGTGGCGAGCGTTTTGGTCGCTACTCCATCATTGGGCTCCCTTCTAAAAAAAGAATTGTCATCCGCGATGATGTGATCGAAGTCATTGATCAAAATAAAGTCATTCAAAAAGAAGCCACACAAAATCCACTCGATTTTATTCAGAATTATTTAAGCCATTTTAAAGTGCCTTCTGATATTGAATTACCTCGATTTGCAGGGGGATTAGCAGGTTATTTTGGATATGAAACGATTCAATATATTGAATCCCGTTTAAAGCATAAAAAAACAAAAGATATTTTAGGTGTACCCGATATTTTACTTATGTTGTCTGATGAACTCATTGTGGTTGATAATGTGGCGCGTAAAATTTTTATCGTGAGTTATACAGATCCATCTATTCAAAACGCTTATGCGTTAGGTATTGAAAGGCTAGATAAACTTCATGATCAACTTCATCAATCCATTGAAACTGATCAAGCTCAAACATTAAATCAAACCGAAGCGCATTCTGAATTTGGTGAAGATGCTTTTAAGAAAGCTGTTGAAAAAGCGAAGTCTTATATTTTTGAAGGGGACATTATGCAAGTGGTGTTGTCGCAAAGAATGTCACAAGCATTTGATGCCCCACCATTAGCACTTTATGAATCGCTTCGCACACTCAATCCATCCCCTTATATGTTTTATTACCATATGGATGACCATCATGTGGTGGGCGCATCTCCTGAAATTTTAGTGCGACTGGAAGATGAGACAGTGACAGTAAGACCCATCGCAGGTACGCGTCCTCGCGGTAAAACTCACGAAGAAGATTTGAAATTAGAAAAAGAATTATTGAGCGACCCTAAAGAATGTGCAGAGCACGTCCAGCTGATGGACTTAGGTCGAAATGATATTGGTCGAGTCTCTCAATCAGGCTCGGTCAGAGTGACAGACAATATGACGATTGAACGATATTCACATGTGATGCATATCGTATCGAATGTGGAGGGCACATTAAAACCCAATATGCATGCGATGGATGTTTTGAAGGCAACTTTCCCAGCTGGCACTGTGAGCGGCGCACCTAAAGTGCGTGCGATGGAAATTATTCATGAATTAGAGCCAAGTAAGCGCGGCATTTATGCAGGCGCTGTAGGTTATTTAGGTTTTGATGGTGATATGGATGTAGCGATCGCTATTAGAACAGGCGTGATAAAGAACAAAACACTTTATGTGCAAGCAGGTGCTGGTATTGTGGCAGATTCCGTTCCGCATAATGAATGGGTTGAAACTCAAAATAAAGCAAAAGCGGTATTACGTGCCGCAGAAATTGTGCAATCAGGAAAATAAATTATGTTGCTCATGATTGATAACTACGATTCATTTACTTATAACCTTGTTCAGTATTTGGCTGAGCTCAAACAAGAGGTTGAGGTACATCGTAATGACGAGATCACGATTGATGAAATCAAAAAAAAGAACCCTCAATATATTGTGTTGTCTCCTGGCCCATGCACGCCCAATGAAGCAGGAGTTTCTTTGGAAGTTGTGAATACATTTAAAGGTCACATTCCGATTCTAGGTGTTTGCTTAGGCCACCAAACGATTGGCCAAGCTTTTGGTGGAAAAATCATTCATGCTAAGACATTGATGCATGGTAAAACTTCACAAATCCATCACACGAATCAAGGCGTATTTAAAGATTTAAAAAATCCATTTATAGCGACGCGTTATCATTCGCTCGTGATTGAGCGCGCAACACTACCTGATTGTTTAGAAGTCACTGCATGGACGGATGATGAAGAAATTATGGGAGTACGCCATAAAACATTACCCATTGAAGGCGTGCAATTTCATCCTGAATCAGTCTTAACTGAACACGGCCACGATTTATTGAATAATTTTTTAAAAGCTTATGGCTAACATAGATTCAAATGAATTATCTGTAAAAGACTTTATGCAGTCTTTAATGTCAGGCGTTTTAAGTGATGACATTATTGAATCATATGTTTTAGCTTTAAATGAAAAAGGACTTACCTCTGAAAATATTTTTGATGCAGCAACTGTCATGCGTCAATTTTCAAAACAAGTCGACATTCAAGACAAAACACATCTTGTCGATACATGTGGCACAGGAGGGGACGGCATTCAAACATTTAATGTGTCTACTTTGAGTGCAATTGTGGCTGCGAGCGCAGGCGTTAAAGTTGCTAAACATGGCGGCCGTTCAGTGTCATCTAAATGTGGCAGTGCAGATGTATTAGAAGCTTTAGGTGTCAATGTAAATTTAACTCCTGAAAAAGTAGCCTCACTTGTCAATGATATTGGCATTGCTTTTATGTTCGCACCTAACTTTCATCCAGCGATGCGATATGCAGCACCGGTTAGAAAAAAATTAGGTGTGAGAACTATTTTTAATGTCTTAGGCCCGCTTGCCAATCCAGCTTCAGCGACTCATCAAGTATTAGGTGTTTATGAAGCAGCATTAACAGAAACTATGGCAAAAGTACTTTCTCAATTAGGAAGTGAACATGTGATGGTGGTGCATGGTGAAGATGGTATGGATGAAATTTCAATCTCAAGTGCCACTCGCGTGAGTGAACTCAAAAATAAATCGATCACGACTTACACCATTCAACCTGCTGATTTTGGATTCGATATGGCAGATCTTAAAGCTATTCAAGTAGAAAATGTCGATGCATCCAAAGCCATGATGCTTGATGTATTGAAAGGCAGCAAAGGACCTCATCGAGACATCACACTTCTTAATGCGGGTGCTGCGATTTACGTGAGCGGACTCACATCTACTTTAAAAGACGGCATTGAAAAAGCTGCATCAATGATTGATCAAGGTTTATCCTCTAAAAAACTAGAGATACTGAAAGAGGCATCTCATGGCTAATATTCTCGATACCATCATTGCGACTAAATTTGAAGAAATCAAAGAGTCGCAAAAAATTAAATCACTCGATCAATTAAAAGATGAAGTGAAAAGCGCATCTCAACCCAGAGGGTTTGTAAAAGCGATTGAAACGCAGTTATCCAAAAATAAAGCGGCTGTGATTGCTGAAATTAAAAAAGCGAGCCCATCTAAAGGCGTCATTCGAGAAAATTTTAATCCAAAAGAGATTGCCATCTCTTATGAAAAAGGCGGGGCGACTTGTTTATCCGTGCTCACTGACCAAAAATACTTCCAAGGCCATGCTGATTATTTAAAAGAAGCGAGAACTGCATGTAGTCTTCCCGTATTGCGTAAAGATTTTATGGTAGATATTTATCAAATTTATGAGGCGCGTGCGATGGGCGCTGATTGCATTCTTCTCATCGTGGCAGCACTTCCTTTAGATTTAATGCAAGAGCTTGAAGAAATCACACATAGCTTAGGTATGAATGTTTTGGTCGAAGTGCACAATCAAGAAGAGCTTGATTTGGCATTGCAATTAAGAACACCACTTTTAGGTATTAATAATCGCAATTTAAAAACATTTGATGTGTCGTTAGACACGACTTTTGATTTAATAAAGAATATTTCTTCCGACAAAATTATTGTGACTGAATCAGGCATCTTTACATCGAATGATGTGAAGTTGATGCAAGATCACCATGTGAATACCTTCCTTATAGGTGAAGCTTTTATGCGAGAATCTGATCCAGGCCATTCTTTAAAAACTTTATTTCAATTTTAAAACTTATGGAAAATTCGAATAGACCCAGGCGTATGCGTAAAGATGAATTCTCGCGTCGATTGATGCGTGAACATCATTTGCGAACGGACGATTTAATTTATCCAGTTTTTGTCATGGAAGGCCTCCAAAAAGAAGAAGCGATTCCATCTATGCCAGGTATTAAACGTCAAAGTATCGATCTCATTATAGAGACCGCAAAAGAATGTTTTAAATTAGGTATTCCTGCGATTGCATTATTTCCAGTGATTGATGCGAAATTAAAAACAGAAGATGCGAAAGAAGCTTATAACCCAGATGGGCTTATTCCAAGAGTGGTGGCTTTATTAAAACAACATGTGCCTGATCTGGGTGTGATTACAGATGTGGCGCTTGATCCTTATACGAGTCATGGTCAAGATGGTTTGATTGATGCGTCAGGTTATGTGCTCAATGATGAAACAGTAGAAGTTTTAATCAAGCAAGCGTTAAGTCATGCCAAAGCAGGGGCAGATATTGTCGCACCCTCTGACATGATGGATGGACGTATCGGTAAAATTCGCGACGCTTTAGAAAAAGAAGGATTTGTTCACACAAAAATTTTAGCGTACTCAGCAAAATATGCTTCGTCATTTTATGGTCCATTCAGAGATGCTGTGGGTTCCGCTAAAAATTTAGGCGGAAACAATAAAAATAGTTATCAAATGGATCCTGCGAATACCGATGAAGCTTTAACCGAAGTTGAACTCGATATTAACGAAGGCGCTGACATGGTGATGGTGAAACCTGGCATGCCATATCTTGATATTGTCTATCGCGTTAAAACTGCATTTGGCGTGCCGACTTATGCTTATCAAGTGAGTGGTGAATACGCGATGCTTAAAGCCGCCTCAGAAAATGGTTGGCTGGATGAAAAAGCGGTTGTGATGGAGTCGCTCTTAGCTTTTAAACGCGCAGGCGCTGATGGTATCTTAAGTTATTACGCAATGGAAGTGGCGCGCTGGCTTAAAGCTTAAGTAGCTCTTCTGTTTCTTCAATCGACGCTTTTGATTTATTTATTTTTAAATCATCAACGTGATAAATCAAAAGCTCAATGGGTCCCATGGAGCCTTCAAGTGTTAATACCGGAATTATTTTTTTATCTTGCATGGGATCTCTAGTGCGAGATTTTCGATCGCGTGTTTCATATGCAATATTGTGATTCAGTAAAAAAAATTCAACTTCTTTCATGGAGTCGGCATAAAGTTGAATATGAATTGTGGGGTATCGACCGGCCGTGCCATCTAATGCACCGCCTGTTAAGTAAGGATTAAAAGCATTTAATTTTTTCATAAGACTTAATGCTTCAAGTCTTAATACTTTAAGGCGCTCCTCATGCTCTTCATCAAAAAAAATCGCTTGGTGCTCTTTGATGGCATCATTGATTTCATCGTTGGAAGGTAAGGCATCTCCATCCATTAATCCAAAAAATTTAGCCGCTTTACGTTTTGCAAATGCATAATCGCTGATACCTTCTTCAGCTATCATTTGAGCAGCTTTATGCGCAACCTGGAATCGAATGTGTTTACTTTGCCTTGCCATATGAAACACTTTTTTTAAAAATTAGTTGAGGAGTTGTATCTCATTATGAGGAGGAAATTCTGAATAGAAATACTCATTCACACCTTCTTCATTTTCATTTGCAGGGGTACCTGTATCCGATTTAATTTTACGAATAATCACGCCATCAGGCATGTTGTAATTTTGTATAGGAGAATCTTTTAAAGCCGTTTGCATGTATTGAATCCAAATAGGTAATGCGGCGTGCGCACCCGTTTCTTCTTTACCTAGTGTTTTAGGTTGATCAAATCCAATCCATGCGATAGCGACTTGAGAAGGCGTATAACCTGCGAACCAAGCATCGACTTGATTATTCGTCGTACCTGTTTTACCTGCTATATCGGATCGGCCTAATGCTTTCGCTCTCACAGCAGTACCTTTATTCACAACGTCTTGTAAAAGGGATGTCATGATAAATGCATTTCTAGGATCAATCACGCGAGGCGTTTCTTCATTTTGGAACATCGCATTGGTTTGATCGATCACTTGACCATGACTATCCACCATCTTTTCTATGAGATAAGGTTTTTTAAGATAGCCTCCATTAGCAAAAACACCATAAGCTGTGACCATCTCCATGAGTGTGGCAGAGCCCACTCCTAAAGCCATCGATAAGTAAGCAGGATGGTTGGCAGGATCAAAACCAAAACGTGTCGCATAATCTTGTGCATAACTAGGACCAATCGCTTTTAAAACACGAATGGCCACTAAGTTTTTAGATTTAGCTAAACCATTTCTAAGTCTGATGTGTCCGTCGAAATCATTATCATAATTTTGTGGATCCCAATCGGTACCGCTTCCTGTTTCAGCAGCTGAAAAATGAAGTGGTGCATCATTCACAATGGTTGCAGGCGTAATGCCTTTTTCTAATGCAGCAGAATAAATGAAAGGTTTAAAAGTGGAACCCGGCTGGCGCTTCGCTTGTGTGACGTGGTTATATTTATTGCGATTAAAATCAAAGCCACCGACGAGTGCTGTAATCGCACCTGTTTGCGGATCCATAGATACAAGAGATGCTTCCACTTTAGGAAGCTGAACGACTTCCCATTGTTTATTTTTTTGAATGACGCGAATCACAGAGCCTGGTTTGACTTTTCTATTTTTAGGATCTTTTTCAATTAAAGTTTTTTGAATGAGTGCTAATCCATCATTTTTAATGTCAATCATGTCGCCTTTTTTGGTGAAAGCTTGAATATATTTAGCATCAGCTTTTAAGACGACAGCTGGAATAAATCCGTTATATTCTTCAAGACCGTCGAGTGTGGCGACAATTTTATTTTTTTGATCTTCAAACTTTTTACCTTCTAAATCGATGGTTTTTTCAGGGCCACGATATTCATGACGACGATCATAATCTAAGATACCTCGTAAAACTGCTTCGTTAGCTGCTTCTTGGTTAGCTTTTTTAATGGTGGTGTAAACCTTAATACCGCTTGTATAAATATCATCTTTGTATTGATCGTAAAGCGCTTGCCTTACCATTTCGGATGCATGGTCAGCCACTAAATCTCTCGATTGTTTAGATTCTTTAAAATGAAGAGGCTGATTAATTGCTTCATCAAAAGCTTTTTGATCAATAAATTCATAACGCAACATATTTTTTAAGACTTCATGTTGACGTTGAATCGCACGTTTTGGATTCGTGAATGGATTATAGTTAGTAGGGGCTTTAGGAAGGCCTGCTAAGAGAGCGCACTCAGCCAGCGTTAATTTTTCTAATGGCTTGCCGTAATAAACAAGAGATGCTGCACCGAAACCATAAGCGCGCTGACCTAAGTAAATTTGATTAACATAAAGCTCTAGAATCTGATCTTTATTTAAATTCTTTTCAATTTTATAAGAAAGAAAAATTTCACTGACTTTACGTCTTAATGTTCTATCAGATGACAGAAAAAAATTACGTGCGACTTGCATCGTAATTGTGCTGGCTCCTTCATGGGCAGCCCCAGCTAAATTTTTGACAATAGCTCGGCCCACACCTACGGCGTCCACACCTTTGTGTTGGTAAAAGCGACGATCTTCAATAGCCAAAATGGCATTCTTCATTTTTTTAGGCACATTATGAATCTTAATAAAAGCGCGACGCTCTTCGCCAAATTCGGCCATCAGAAAACCATCTGAGCTATAAACTCTTAAGGGTAATTTAGGGCGATATTCTGTAAGACTTTCTAGTGAGGGTAGTGATGGAATGACAAGTGCAACTGTGAGTGCAACCAATGCCGCAATAGCCGCTAAGCTTATGAAAAACCACAACATGAGACGTTTAAAGAAAGTAGGTTTTGCCATAAGTCTTTTTATTTGAGATTTAAGAGGAATTAATGGATCTTATTATAAAAGGTGTTGAAGATTATTTGTAGGCAATTCGAGCTATTCACTCATTAATCCCTTAAAATAATCGATATTCTTGAATATAAAGCTAGTTCGTCATGGCAACGATTAATGACAATATTTTTTTTGTAGGACTCATGGGCGCTGGCAAAACGACCATAGGTAAATTGTTAGCCAAAAAACTAAAAAAAACTTTTTATGATACTGATCATGAAATTGAAAAAAAATTAGGCGTCAAAGTTTCTGTGATTTTTGAGCTCGAAGGCGAAGAAGGTTTTCGCAAAAGGGAAACACAGATGATTGATGAGTTAACAAATAAAAAAGATATCATCTTGGCTACAGGTGGCGGCGCTGTTTTAAGTGAAGAAAATAGACGACTTCTTAAAGCAAGAGGCAAAGTGATTTATCTTAATGCCAAGCCTCAGCATTTGGCGAAACGCATGGCGTGTGATAAAGATCGTCCGCTTTTACAACAAGGCAATATGTTAGATACTTTAAATAATCTCTATAAAGAAAGACACCCTTTGTATTTGGGTGTTTCATCATTTGTGGTGGATACAGGCCAACAAAAAACACAAACGATTATTAATAAAATTGAGGCGCTTCTTAAGTAAAAATATGCAAACACTTCATATCCAATTAGAAGATCGCTCCTATCCGATTTATATTGGTGAGGGCTTGCTGTCTCAAATTAAACTGATTGAATCTCATTTAAAACAAAAGCATGTTGCAATTGTGACGAATACGACCGTCGCACCTTTATATCTTGATTCTTTATTAACTCTATTAAAACAAAATGGCATTAAAGCATTCCCGATTATTTTGCCTGATGGGGAAGTATATAAAAATCAAGAAACTTTAAATCTCATTTACGATGCACTTTTAAAAGAAAAATTTGAGCGCACCACAACACTCATTGCATTAGGCGGAGGTGTGATAGGGGACATGACAGGTTATGCTGCTGCGACTTATTTAAGAGGTGTTCCTTTTATTCAAATTCCGACCACACTTTTATCACAAGTTGATTCTTCAGTTGGCGGCAAAACAGGGATTAATCACTCTTTAGGTAAAAATATGATCGGTGCTTTTTATCAACCGCAATGTGTAATCGCAGATATTGATACATTAAAAACATTACCATCAAGAGAATTTTCTGCGGGCATGGCGGAAGTCATTAAATATGGACTTATTCGTGATGAAGCATTTTTCGATTGGCTTGAAAAAAATATGGAAGGCCTCATGAAATTAAATTCATCATTGCTTATTGAAGCGATTCTGCGCTCATGTCAAAACAAAGCGGATGTGGTGGAAATGGATGAACATGAATCAGGCGTGAGAGCGACATTAAACCTCGGACACACTTTTGGACATGCGATTGAAAATGCAATGGGCTATGGCGTATGGCTTCATGGCGAAGCAGTCGCAACAGGCATGGTGATGGCAGCTCATTTATCAAAACTCATGGGCTGGTTAAAAGATCTAGAATTTAATCGTATCGTTAAACTTTTAAAAGAAGCTAAGCTTCCCATTGATCCACCAAAAATAAGTGAGGATCAATATATGAGTCTTATGAGTATGGATAAAAAAGTGGTGGATGGAAAAATTAGATTGGTACTTCAAAAAGGTATTGGCGACTCTGTGATCACAAGCGATTACGATTCAAAACATTTAAAGACCACACTTCAAACTTCAAATTTTTCAGCATGATGAAGTTGGCACCATATGCCGCACATCCAGAAGAATCTCGCGGCCGACGTTTCAAAGAAGAAACTTCAACTTTAAGAAATGATTTTCAGCGCGATCGTGATCGCGTCATTCACTCAACTGCTTTCAGGCGTCTTGAATATAAAACGCAAGTATTCGTGAATCACGAAGGCGATTTATTTAGAACACGTTTAACCCATAGTTTGGAGGTTGCTCAAATTGCAAGAAGCATTGCTCGCACTTTAAATCTTCATGAAGATTTGGCAGAAGCCATCGCCTTGGCTCATGACCTAGGGCACACACCTTTTGGTCACGCGGGGCAAGATGCCTTAAACGCTTGCATGAAAAATTATGGTGGATTTGAACATAATCTTCAGTCGCTTCGCGTCGTTGATCTTTTAGAGCAAAGATATGCAGAATTTGATGGGCTTAATCTCACCTTTGAGACAAGAGAGGGTATCTTAAAACATTGTTCAATTAAGAATGCTGAAAAACTAGGCGATGTTGGGCAAAGGTTCCTAGATAAAACAGAAACGACCTTAGAAGGACAAATTGCCAATTTTGCGGATGAGATTGCCTATAACAATCATGATATTGATGACGGCATTCGTTCAGGACTTTTAACCCTTGATCAACTCATGGAAGTCGCTCTTTTTAAAGAGCATGCTCTAAAGGTCAAAGCACTTTATCCCGATTTATCTCAAAAACGCCTTGTGCATGAAACCATCCGTCGAATGATTCATAATTTAGTCGATGATTTATGTCGAACCAGTCTCTCCTATATAAAGGTATCGAAACCCAAAACTGTGGATGAAATAAGACTTAATGGCCCCATGATTGATTTTTCTGTTGAGATGGCAGAAAAACAGCTTGAGCTTAAACGGTTCTTAAGGAAGTCTCTATACCTTCATCCCAAGGTAACAGAGATGACAGACAAAGCAGCGAAGACAATCGAAGGTCTATTTAAGGTATATATGGATGATTTAAGCCTTATTCCGTCTGATTACCAATCTATAGGAAAAGAAGAAAAACCGCGCGTGATTGCGGATTATATTGCCGGTATGACGGATCGTTATGCGATTCGTGAGTTTGAAAAATCACTTTTAAATCAATAGTTTAAAACATTTTTGTTGTAAATTTGCAACAAAATAACCAAAATGTCGCAAAAAACACTAAAAATACTTGCGACGCCCTCATTTGATGCTTCATAATTCACCTAACCTTCTTGATGAAGCTTTTTTTCATTGGGAAAGTTCGCGAACTTTCTCATCAAGCAATTGATGAGGTTTTAAAAACAATAGGAGAAATATATGAACAAGAATATTAACTTAGCAGTGGCTGGTGCTGTTTTAGCACTATCTGCAACTGCAGCTAACGCAGGAATTATTATTCCAGCGGGTGAT
>CAINIH010000047.1 GCA_903849185.1 uncultured Methylophilaceae bacterium | reverse complement strand
TTCCTTAATCTTAACTTTTCTATCATTATCATCCGGTATATTATTTAGTTGTTTAATATTCCAACTCATGGTATCACAAAGAATCATGGCATAGTTTTCCTGGAACTGCAACCATAACTCACGGAATCCCTCAAACTCATGATGATATTCTCTGTTAAACAGCCATTGCTTAACTACATACACGGAAGGCATCCCCGGGCGCTCGCACAAGTCGAACAGGCTTACGCCTCGGGATAGATCGTTTAGTATTATTTTACAGTAGCGATTCTAAATATCATCGTTTATATAAGGCTTAACGATGATGGTTTGGGGAATGTCAAAAAAAAGTTTAAAAAAATTTGATTCTTATGAAATAAATGATGTGAACCTTAAAAGGATTTTAAGGTTTTTTGTAAGTTTGTTTCAATCCTAGGCTAGATGCGGTCATGAGACCGCCTTATTATATACACACGAGAGCGCTATCGCTAACTCTCGCGGGAGCGAGGTTTTTTGTGTAATAAATAATTATTTGCTCTTTTGCTGTTTCTGGCTCTAATAACCATCCCCTCCGTCCGCTTCGCGGCCACCTCCCCTTGCTAAGGTGAGGAGTTTTGACGAAGTCAAAACATATTAAGTTCGCTGAGGTTGGTTGTTAAATTTTGTTTGAATCAGCTAATATATTCTGCGAATAATGTTCCGCTTCAGCGGAACTCCTCCACTTGGCAAGGGGAGGTGCCCGGAGGGCGGAGGGGATGGTAATGTTAATTACTACTGTTGTATGAATAATAATAATCCTACGGATTATAGCGGTCTGATCCGCCGCGGCGGAGCCCTATTTTATACACACGAGAGCGCTATCGCTAACTCTCGTGCGAGCGAAGCACTACGTTTCATGCACTAAAGTCATATATTAGTCTTAATTTTTCTTGCATTTGTCATAAGATATACTTACTTTTGAACCTGTTTAGTCAGCTTATAATATTACTATATGGGTAACAAGGCATTACAAATTCAACAACTTGATGGCAAAATACAAGCATTTGCCTCCCTGCAAAAGGTTGCCATACCTCCCTCAGGATGGGTTAAGGCTATTCGTTCTGCATTAGGAATGACCCTATTGCAATTGGGGAAGAAGATGTCCATCACCAAGCAAAGTGTTCAAAGCATTGAGCAAAGAGAAAAAGAAGGTACTATAACTCTTAAATCACTCAAAGAGGTGGCACAGGCCATGGATATGCAATTGGTATATGGTTTCATACCCAAGGACGGTTCTCTAGAAATGTTGATAGACAAAAAGGCGAAGGAACTTGCCACTAAGATTGTCATGCGCACTTCCAATACAATGAAGTTGGAAGATCAAGAAAACTCCAAGAAACGCCTGGAGAAATCAATAGAGGAAAGAGCAATTGCGATCAAAAATGAAATGCCCAAAATTTTATGGGATTAAATTTTAATTATTACGCGGGGCAAACGCCGCTGGATGAAGACGAAAAACAAGGTCTGCTTATAGCCTCAATTGCTACCCGAGGCGAACTGGATGAATTTGAACAAAAAAATATAGAAGATGCTGTTGAATGGTCATTAAAACGCACATTAAAGGTCTCAGACATCTTTAATGAGACTTTTATTAGAGAGCTTCACAGGAAAATGTATGGAAATGTTTGGGCATGGGCCGGTACCTTTCGGAAAACCAATAAAAATCTTGGAGTTGACAAGTGGGAGATTAGCCTGGAATTAAAAAAGCTATTAGATGATGCCATATTTTGGGTTGAAAATAAAAGTTATACTCCGGATGAAATAGTGATAAGATTTAAACATCGTCTGGTAAGTATTCATTGTTTCCCAAATGGGAATGGAAGACATAGCCGTTTAATGGCAGATATAATTATTGATAAGGTGTATAAGCTTCCCGTGTTTACATGGGGAGACACCAACCTTATGCCACCTGGCGATGTCCGCAATACTTATTTAAAGGCAATCAAGGAGGCTGACAAGGGCAACTACAGCAATTTACTAGCTTTCTCACGTTCCTGACAATCTACAAAATCATATTTACGCTTAAATCCTCTTCGCAAAACAGGAAACAGAAAGAGAATTTTTTGATATGCAAAGTTTTTCGTAGCTTGCGGTCATCCGCCGCGGCGGAGCCCTATTTTATACACACGAGAGCGCTATCGCTAACTCTCGCGCGAGCGAAGTATATTATTAAGTTGTTTAATATTCCAACTCATGGTATCGCAAAGAATCATGGCGTAGTTTTCCTGGAACTGCAACCATAACTCACGGAATCCCTCAAACTCATGATGATATTCTCGATTAAACAACCATTGCTTAACCACATAAACGGAAGGCATCCCCGGGCGCTCGCACAAGTCGAACAGGCTCACTCCCCGGGATAGATCGTTTAGTATTATTTTACAATAGCGATTCAAAATATCATCGTTTATATAAGTCTTAACGATGATGATTTGGAAAGTGTCAAAAAAGGTTTGAGGTTTTTTTGTAAATAAATAATCTGAAAGTAGATTTTTATCTTAAATTGGCAGTCATCTGCTACGGTTAACACTCGAGAGCGCTACGCTTAATACTCTTGTGAGAGAATAAAGTCTTGAAACTTTGAAATATATTAAACGCTTAAATACATCAATAAATTTGGTGATGTCAAATTTATTTTTAACTTGCAGTTTATTAAGTCAAAGCGTATAAATTAAAGTTATTATAAAATCGAATTTTAAAAAAGTTAATGCATTGAATATTAACAATTTGTAATTATATTCCTCTATAAATCAATTCATTGTTTTTGAAATTTGTGAAATAAATGAGCGAAATGAAATAAATGAAGTTCCTTCATTAGCTTATTTTAGACGAGTCATAATTGCCCAGTATCGATAAAATTAGAATTGTAATGACATTTTAGTAATGTTAAATAATTAATCAAACATATAGCATGAAAAGAACGCTCTTAATCTTAATGTCAATTTGGTTCTTTATGCCAAATCTGAAGGCACAAACTAATTATTGCCAAAAAATCTTAAATTCAACTCTTTATGGTGGAAAACTCGGTCAAACTGACCACCGTCCATCGGACAAAGCTCACCACTTGATTCCGGTCTAAATTGACCACCCCGCACCGGATCAAATTGACCACCTGCGGACGAGATTTTAGTTCATGCTGTGTAGGAACCATTTT
>CAINIH010000046.1 GCA_903849185.1 uncultured Methylophilaceae bacterium | reverse complement strand
TATACGAGATTTTGAAGTTCCTAATGTGACTTTTATTACTAATGGTAGCCTCCATAAAATTACACATCCTGAATATTATGATTTGATTATAGTTGATGAGGCCCACAAATTCAGAAGTGATGAGTCGGATATGTTTAACTTGCTTCAAAAGATTTGTAAAACACCAAGAAAGAATCCTGCTCCAGATGGCAGCAAAGAAAAAAGGGTAATTCTTGTTACCGCGACTCCTTTGAATAATAAGCCTGATGATATTCGTAATCAACTTTACTTATTTCAAGATGCAAAGAATTCATCTTTAGAAATAGGTAATCTTCAGCACTTTTTCAGACCTTTAATTGACCGATATGAGAAGTTGAAAAAGCAAAAGGACAAAGCCCTTATTGCTAGCGAAATAAAAGAGATATATGATGAAATTAGAGTCAAAATTTTGGAGCCAATTATAATTCGCAGAACACGGACCGACATAAGGAATACAGAAGAATATTGGAATGATATAAAAGAACAAGGCTATACATTTCCTGACATTGAACCACCAAAACAGATTCTCTATCAAATGGATGAGGAGTTAAGTAATTTGTATGACGAAACACTTAACAAGCTAAAAGATACTAAGAATGGTTTAGGGTATTTTCGATACCAAGCTATAAAATATTTACCTTCCGAGATAAAGAAGAAATTTTTTAATAAAAATGCCGATATCATTTCCGATTCATTGGCAAAAATCATGAAAACGTTATTAGTCAAGCGTATTGATAGCAGTTTTGAAGCCTTCAAAATGAGCTTGAAACGTTATTACGATGCCAATACTGCAATGTTGAAGATGATAGAGAATGGAAGAATCTACATTGCGCCTAAACTTGGGGTAAATGAATATATACTCAATGATGATGAACAAGCTTTACAGGAAATCCTATCTGAATCCCAAGACCCTGAGTTAATTCAAGCTTTCCCCATTGAAGATTTTGATAGCATTTTCATTGAAGGTATTCATCATGACCAACAAATATTAAAGGTCCTATATAAAAAATGGGAACAGATAAATCAGGACCCTAAGTATGATGAGCTGGTTTATCGAATCAGAAAAGAATTGATGGATAAATCAATTAATGACAATGGTAAACTTATCGTATTCAGCGAATCAAAGGAAACAACTGATTATTTGGCAAAGCGTTTGAAACAAGATAATTTCACAAGGTTGCTTTCAGTGGATAGCTCTAATCAAAAGGATTTATCTGATACTATTGCGGCTAACTTTGACGCTAATCTGAAATTTGATGAACAGAGAAACGATTATGACATCATAATAACAACAGAGGTGCTTGCTGAGGGCGTTAACTTACACCGAGCGAATATTATCCTCAATTATGATATTCCGTGGAATGCAACGCGTCTAATGCAGCGTATAGGCCGTGTTAATCGTATTGGGACACCTTCAACAAGAATTTACATCTATAACTTTTTCCCTACCTTAAAGACAGATAATGAAATTGAGCTAAACAAAAAGGCTTATATAAAACTACAAGCATTTCATTCTGCCTTAGGTGAAGATAGCCAGATTTATTCTGATGATGAGGAATTTGGGACATTTGGCCTTTTTGAAAAGGTACCAGAAGAAGAGCGCGATGAAAGATTGGTGTTTCTTAATGAGCTAAGGAAATTCAGAGATGAGCAACCTGAGGCATATAAGAAAATTAGAGATAAGATTCCCAGACGCGCACGAACTGGAAGAAGTGATAAAAGCAGAAAGGATACTTCATTAGTTTATATCAAAAATCAAAAGAGGGATAGTTTCTATTATATTGACAATAGTCTGAAGTTTGATGAATTGACATTCATTGAGGCCGCAAGAATTTTCAAGGCTCATATTACTGAAAAGCCAGTTAAGCTACATCATTTACATCATGACCAAATAGGAACTGCATTGCAAACTTTTCGCGAAGAGGAAAATCTAGCTGCCTTGGGTGATAAGGGTAAAGTGAAGCTTGGTCCTAACGACCAGAGGGCTTTGGACTTTATACATCCTCAAATCAATTTAGACTTCGTGAGTAATGATGAAAAAGGATACCTGATTGCAGCTAAGTCAGCAATTATTAAAGGTAAATTTCAAAAACTGCCTAGAGAAATAAATAAATTAGCAAAGGAGCGCAAGGCTCAAAGTGAGGAAGCTAAAAAGAATTCAAACGTTAAGCAAATGAGCAATATAGACGCTCTTCAACGTTTAATGAAGATACTGAGGGCATATCCTTTACTTGATGTTCTAAGAGAGGATGAGCAAGAAATAAAGCCCAAGAAGGTTGAAACTAAGTATAACGCACCCCAAATAATCATTTCAGAATCATTCACAGCATAATGATAAAAGAGGAATTACACGGTTTACTAAGAGCCACATATAAAAAAGATAACTGGAAAGAAATTGTAAATGCAATTTTTCCTGACCGCGAATTTTTTGCAACTGAAGAATCAGTTGAAATGACTAAACAGTCTCAGCCTGATTTGACTGTAAAAATTATTCGCTTCGGTAATATCAAATTGGATGATGGCAACTCTTTGGCTCTTTATGAAGTTGAATTAAAGCCTAACGCATCAAATATAACCCGTAATAGAGTTGGGTTACGCAATTTAATTACTTCAGAGGTTATTCCTGGTATTGTAGATGGCGCCCTAATTGTTTATTATCAAGAGGGCCATGATGATTGGCGATTTTCGTTCTACTCTAAATCAAAATATTGGGATGATGAGGGAAATGAAATAAAAAAAGAAACACATCCCAAGCGTTATACTTACGTCTTAGGTAAAGGTGAGACATGTGTAACACCAAGAGAACGTTTCTGGCATTTAGTAGAGAAACGTACAAGGACCATTAAGGATGTATTGGAAGCCTTCTCTGTAGAGAAAGTATCTAAGGAGTTTTTCGTCAAGTATAAAAAACATTATCAGTCCTTTGTTGATTGCCTCACTGACTCCAAATTTAAAACTACTATCTTTAATGAGGATGAAAAGTGTATTCGTGACTTTGTTAAAAAAATGTTGGGTCGTATAATTTTCCTCCAATTCCTGCAAAAGAAAGGATGGTTAGATGTTCCTATAAATATGCAGTACGGTGACGGGAATAAAAATTTCTTAGCTGATTTTTTTAGAAATAATAATGATGATTCATTTTATTCAACTTGTTTAGTTCCGCTGTTCTTCGATACTTTAAATAAACCTAATAACGAAATATTCACTGTAACACGTACCATGTTTCCATATTTGAATGGAGGTCTGTTTGAACGTGATGAGGTTGAGAAAAAGTCGAAGGCAGATTTTATCATTTTTGACAAGAAACTTTTTGAAAATCTCTTTGATTTTCTAAGTGAATATAATTTTACAATAGATGAAAGCACACCTGATGATTTCGATATTGGTATTGACCCAGAAATGCTGGGCCATATATTTGAGAACCTATTAGAAGACAACCGTGAAAAAGGGGCCTTTTATACACCCAAATTGATTGTTCAATATATGTGTCAGGAAGTATTGATACAATATTTGGAACTACACTTAGGAGGTGATGAAGCCATTTCGAAATTTATTAGATATAAGGACAGAGGTGATGAAAATGATAAGCATAATTTCATTCGTAAAAATGCGACTAAAATTAGCCTGTTATTAGATAATGTGAAAATATGTGACCCAGCAATTGGTTCAGGAGCTTTTCCGATGGGTTTACTTCAGGAAATTTTTCATGCAAAATTGGCTCTGGACTGGACATTATTAGACAAAAAGGGCGAGATAAAACGCGCCATCATACAAAACTCAATTTATGGAGTAGATAAAGATAAAGGAGCTGTGGATATAGCACGTTTGCGATTCTGGTTATCGCTGATTGTTGATGAGGATGTGGAAAAGGATAAAAAGCCGCAGCCTCTTCCCAATTTTGATTATAAAATTATGCAGGGTGATTCCTTGCTGGAAAGTTATAAAGGCTATTCATTAAAATACCATGATGTTCAGGAGGAACTTGACCAGAAGGATTTATTCAATACTCAAACGCAATTAAACATTTTCAGGAAAACGCATACTGATTTAGTTGCTTTGGAAAAGGATTTTTTTAACCCGAAAAACAACCACAAAAAAGAGGAAATACGTGGTAAAATTGATGAATTAGTAGCCTTCAGCATTGAACAATCTTTTAAGGATTTAATTAGAGAGAAGAAGACTAGCATAACTTCAATTTCAAAAAAAATCCATTCCGAAAAATCCAAAAAATCCAAACAAGAAAAACAGATTGCTCAGCTAGAGGATGAAATTGACCAAATGCAACAAGCATTGAAGGATATAAAACCACTTTTGAAGAAAGATGAAAAGCCGTGGTTTTTGTGGCATCTATTTTTTAAAGATGTTTTCGATAATGGAGGTTTTGATATTGTAATTGGAAATCCTCCTTATATCAGACAAGAAAGCATTACAGACATTAAGCCATACTTAGTAAGGATAGACAGCAAACCCAACTACGAAGTTTACAACAGCACCAGTGACATTTATACCTACTTCTTTGAATTGGGTCACAAAATTCTGAAACAGGACAAAGGAGTTTTTTCCTATATCTGTTCCAAAAAGTACACAAGAGCAAAGTATGGGCAGAATTTGAGAAAATATTTATTATCTAAAACACAGATAAGCGGCTATGTAGATTTCAATGAAGTTCAGGTGTTTGGTGCCACGGTAGACACGTCAATTATTTTCTTTCAAAAAAGGGCAGAGCCATCAAGTGACTACACTTTTTCATTTTGTCAAGTTGGGAATGACGTTCAAAAGAACCAGCCATTAATTAATTATTTGAACGAACATGGCTATATGTATCCATCTCAATATTTGGGAGAAGATGGATGGTCTTTCGGCTCAAAAGAAAAGGAGAAGGTCAAGGAATTGATTAGTAAATCGGGCAAGCTTTTCAAAGATTGGGATTTTAATGCTTTACGCGGATTGTTAACTGGTTTTAATGAAGCGTTTTATATTAATGAAGAAAAAAGAACTGAGCTCATTTCTAATCACAACGAATTAGAAGCACTAATAAAACCATTGCTAAGAGGACGTGATATTGATAGATTTATTTATCGTTTTCAGAACAATTATCTAATTCTTATTCCAAGCGGATGGACAGATAAGAACAAGGGAATCCAAACTGGTGAGGTATTCATAAGACAAAAGTTTCCAAAACTGATTGAACACTTTGAAAATATTCATCGAAATTTCATAGAAAACAATACTCGAAAAAATGTTAAAGGGCTTTATGATAGAACGGACCAAGGTAAGTACTGGTGGGAATTACGTGATTGCTCCTATTTGGAAGAATTTGAGAAAGAAAAAATAATCTGGTTGGTCCTTACTGATAAAGCCAAGTTCTGCATAGAGAAATCAAATCACTATACGAACAATGCAACATTTATTATCACAGGAAATAATTTAAAATATATTCTCGCTATACTTAACTCTAAGGTTTCTGAATGGTATTATGATAAAATAACTAACAGCTCAGGAGTTGGTACAAATAAATGGGAAAAAGTTTACATCGAGCAAATACCAATTCCTGAAATCTCCAAGGCTGAAATGAGGCCTTTTGAGGTTTTAGTTGATTATATAACCTTCATTAAAAAGCAAGAAGCTCGCATTAGTCCATATACGCCCAATGAACACATGGCCGCGAATTTTGAGGAGATTGTGGATGCATGTGTTTATGAACTATTTTTCAGAGAACATATGCAGGAAAAGGGCATTACAGTAATTAAAGAGGTAAAGCAACTCCTGCAACCCATTCATGAGTTAGATGAAGTTACTCAAACTAAAAAAATCATGAGTATTATCAACAAAGTCTATGATGAATACAAAAGGACGGATAATGTAATTCGTTGTCGCATTTTAGATTTTCCAATTAAAAGTGCAGACATCATAAACGTAATTCAAAATGGCTAAAAAATATTTACATAGTATAGAGTTGCAAAACTTCAAGGCTTTTCCCAATGATGAAATAATAAAATTTAGTGGTAGACATGCCTTAGTATTTGGAGTAAATGGAAGCGGTAAATCATCAATTTTTTGGGCACTATATACAGCTTTGCAATGTAGCAGCAAAAAGCCGAACGAACAAAAGAAATATTTCGAGAGGTTAGTCCCGCTTTCAGAAAGTCTTAGAAATGTATATCAAGATGACGCTGTTGATTCTTTCATACATCTTAATTTTAAAGAGAGAACAAATAAAGATATTCATACATTTAAACTATCCGAGACAGAAGATGATTCTAAAAATGCACTTATCAAGCAGGTGAATTCGACCAGCGAATTTATTACACACAGACTTCTCTTAAACTTTAGCAATTTCCGCAATTCCGAGCCTCTAAATTTATGGCCGTTTTTTCATCGAGATATAATTCCTTATGTGGAAAACTCGGTCAAACTGACCACCGTCCATCGGACAAAGCTCACCACTTGATTCCGGTCTAAATTGACCACCCCGCACCGGATCAAATTGACCACCTGCGGACGAGATTTTAGTTCATGCTGTGTAGGAACCATTTT